>JASLEG010000314.1 GCA_030151225.1 Burkholderia sp.
TCGCATGGCTGGAACGCAACCCTGACGCGGATCTGTACGCGCTGGCCTATACGCTGCAAGTGGGGCGCGACGCGATGGACGAACGCCTGGCCTGGGCGGTCAATTCGCTCGACGAACTGCGCGAGCGGCTTGGTGCGTTCACGCAGGACGGTCGGCTCGGCAGCGGCGTGCGCGGTCAGGTCAAGCGCAACAAGGACATCGTGTCGAGTCTGGCGGCCGACGAGGACCTGCCGGCACTCCTGGCTATCTGGCAGGCCAAGGGCAAGTGGGACCGGCTGCTGTCGATGTGGGTCAAGGGTCTCGCGCTCGACTGGCGGATCTTCTACCCGACGCGTCCGCCGCGGCGCCTGCATCTGCCGAGCTACACGTTCGCGGCCGAGCGTTACTGGCTCGAGCCGGCGCCGGCCGATGTCGTGAGGTCGACGCCGGTGGCGGCGCAGGGCCCAGCCCCGGTACCGGCCGCGCCCGTCGCGGCGGCATTGGCCGAGGCGGGCGGCGACACGCTGCTGGCGCGCGTGTGCGCTCATGCCGGGCGGCTGTCAGGCCTGCCGGCGGAGCCGTTCGCCATGCACTCGCTGCACGAATTGGGCCTCGATTCGGTGTTCCTGCTGCAGTTGTCGTCGGCGCTGATCGCCGAGTTCAAGACACGGGGCGTGACGCTCGAGAGCGCGGCACTGTTGCGTTGCGCGAGTGCGGCCGAACTCGTGGCCTGCATCGAGCAGACCGTCGGCGCGGGCGCGCCGACGCAAGCCGCCGCGCAGGCGACCGAGGGCGAGCCGCATGGCGTCCCGGCCGATTTTCCGGCCGCCGCCCAGCCGCAAGAGGAGCAGGGCCGTCGTCGCCTCTACGCGATTCCCGCGGCGGCCGGCGCGCAGGCGCAGCCCGTCGAGCCGCCGCTGCGCCGCGACCCGCGCAACCAGTTGTGCGAGGCGCTCCGCATCGCGGCCGTCGAACCGGCGCGGCTCGACGCGAAGCTGGTAGTGGACGAATCGCACGCGTTCTTCTTCGACCATCCGCTCGACCACGTCTCCGGCCTGCATCTGGGCGCGGCGATGAGCGAGGCGGTGCAGGCGGCCCATCTGCATCGGCACTGCCTGCCGCCTGACACCGCGCTGTTCGTCTCGCAAGTGCGGCTGCATTTCGTTGACCTGTGTCGCAAGGAGCCCGGCGCGACGATCCACGTGAGCGCCGCCGCCGGCGCATCCGACGCGTATCGGGCGCAGGTGATCCAGAACGACCGCGAAATGGCGCACGCCGAGTTCGTGGTGAGCGCGGTGCCGCCGCGTTCGCCGCGCGCGTCCGGCGAGATGCCCGAGCGCGCCGAGCCGGCGCCCGCGCGCAGCCTCAACAAGCTCGACGCGGCCAACGTGCTGCTCGGCGAGGCGCGCGGCGAGGCCGGCCAGCCGCGCTGCGCGCTCGTGATGCAGCCGACCAACACATATTTCTGCGATTTCCCGGCGCCCTGGATCGACATCGTGGTGCTGGCCGAGGCCGCCCGTCAGTCGATGCGGCTGTTCACCGCCGAGAACCGGCTGGCGGCCAGCCTGCCGGCGCGCGGCGAGGCCACACGCGATGTGCTGAAGACGCTGCACGTCGCGCTGGATCGGCCGCTGTACTGGGACGACGCCGTGGAGCTCGTGTTCGAGCGCAACGAAGTCACCGAGGTCGGCGATGCCTCGCATTTGCGCATCGACGGCGTGTTCGTGGCGGACGGCCAGCCGTGCGGCCGGTTCTCCACCAGCGCCTTGTCCCTGAGTGCCGCCTTGCAGGAAGCGTGGGCACGGCGCGCGATCTGAGCGCTGCGTGCCCCGAGCCGTTTTGAAATTTCACTGAAATCTGTCGCGGAGACAAACCCGATGAATACCACCAGCCTGCAAACGATCCGCCTGATCGCCGTCGATCTCGACGGCCCGCTGCTGATCGACACATTCAGCCCGATCATGCACAAGCTGTGCATCGAGTATTACAGGATCGACTACACGCGTGAGCTGGAGCGCAACACCTTCTCGCGCTCGCGCGCCGAGGTGGTGGCGTACCTTCGCCGGCAGATCGGCGAACAGATGAGCGAGACCGAGCGAAAGCAGAGCGACGAGGAGAGCATCGCCAGCTATTTCCGCTATCGCGACGAATACATGCGCGACCATCCGCACGGCATGAAGCCCGAGGTGCCCGCGTTCCTGGATCTGCTGACCTCGCTCGGCGTGACCGTGATCTGCTACGGCGGCCTCGACGAGGACTACATGCGCCGCGCGCTCGGCGAACAGGCCGCGCGCTTCGCCACCTACATCTGCACCAACGAGTTCCGTCCCGGCGTGCGCGAGATCGTGCGCGACTTCTACAAGCTGGAGCCGCATCAGGCGCTGTTCATCGACGACGTGAACTTCGTGGCCGAGCACGCCAAGGCGCTCGGCACGCCGTTCATCGGCGTGCCGTCGAGCGAGCCGTGGAGCTGGCAGAAGCACGACATGGAGGAGACCGGCGTACGCCGCATTGTCGATTCGGTGAGTCGCATCGATCTGGCCTTGCTGCAGGAGATCGATGCCGCCGCTGCGCACGGAGGTGGCTGGTGAGGCGCGCCCGCGAGCGTCGCGGGAGGGCTGCGCCATGACCGCAATGAATCGCCGCATCGTGCTCGCCTCGCGGCCGACGCAGGCGCCCGAGGTGGGCAACTTCCGGCTGGAGGAGGTGCCGCTCGCCCAGCCGGGCGAGGATCAGGTGCTGGTCCGGCAACACTACCTGAGCCTCGATCCGTACATGCGCGACCGGATGAGCGTGTCCAAGAGCTATGCCGCGCCGCAGCCGCTCGACGAGGTGATGATCGGCGGCACGGTGGGCGAGGTGGTGGCCTCGCGCAACGCGCGTTTCAAGCCTGGCGATTTCGTGGCCGGCATGGGCGGCTGGCAGGAGTACGCGCTGCTCGACGGCACCGAGCTCGGCGGCTGGCGCCACGTCGATCCGGCGCGCGCGCCGCTGTCGGCCCATCTCGGTGCCGTCGGCATGCCCGGCGTGACCGCGTGGTACGGCCTCGCGCGCATCATCGCGCCGCAGGCCGGCGAGACCGTCGTGATCAGCTCCGCGGCCGGTGCGGTGGGCGGCGCCGCCGGCCAGTTGGCGCGGGCGCGCGGCGCGCGCGTGATCGGCATCGCCGGCGGCCCGAAGAAGTGCGCGTACGTGGTGGAACAGCTCGGCTTTGACGCCTGCCTCGACCATTCCCGGTACGGCGATCTCAAGTCGATGAGCGCCGCGCTGAACCGCGCCTGTCCGAACGGCATCGACGGCTATTTCGAGAACGTCGGCGGGATGCTGCTCGACGCCGTGCTGATGCGCTGCAACCCGTTCGCGCGCGTGGCGCTGTGCGGGATGATCGCCGGCTACAACGGCCAGGCGATTCCGCTCACCATGCCGCAACTGCTGCTGATCAACCGGATCCGGCTCGAGGGCTTCATCATCGCGGACCAGGGCGACGCCTGGTTCGACGCGCTCGAGGAACTCGGCACGCTGGTGGCGGCCGGCAAGCTGCGCTATCACGAGTCCGTCGCCGACGGCCTCGCACGCGCGCCCGAGGCGTTCATCATGCTGCTCAGCGGCGGTGGTCACGGCAAGCAGGTGGTGAAGCTCGTGGCCTGACGCCCATCGCCTCGAGGCTGCCCGTCGCCAGCCGGGCAGCACCGCGGTGGCCCGACACCTGCGAGAGGTCGCTGCCGTAGGCTCCGCTAATGAGCAGCGCGTCGTTGCCGGCCTGAATGGGTGTAGCTCGGGATGTAGACGATCCTGAGATACCCGTGGGCGCAGGCGCTTTCGATCGACGGGAGGTACGGCAACGCCCGTGCGGTAGGGAGTGTGCGGGTTTTTTATTGGCCTGTTCCGTGCAGGGATACAAAGCGCGGGCGCCAAAACCGGCGCGCGGCGCGCAAGCGCGTGCGACCGCGACGCGAGCGCCCGCTTACGATGACGCCGATTCCGCCGACCTCGCCTCCGACTGCCCGAGCATGCCGAGCACCGCGCGCGCCGCGACGACCACGACAGTGCCGGTCCCGATCGCCACCGGGTATGTCCAGTCCGTATGCGGCATGATCTGCGGAATGACCGAGATCGCCAGCGCCGGCAGGATGAACACGTCGATCGCGCGGATGAACACGATGCCGGCCTCCAATGCGCGCAGCTGAACCGCGCCGGGAATCGTGGAGGCTGGTTGGTTTAAGCGTCGCAAACACACGTCATCCACGAATCTCGAGCAGATAACGGCGGCAGCCAGGAAGAGCAAAGCGGCATGAATATCGAGACGGCGCTCGAAGCGAATCCGGAGCTTGCCGAATCCGGCGAACCAGGCATGCGTGCGCTCGACCACTCAACGATGCCGTCCCAGCAGTTCACCACTTTCGATACCACGCCGAGCGATACGGGTCTTGATGCCGCGCTGTCTCAGATAACGCCGGCAACGCGTGAAGTCATACCCTTTGTCAGCCTGCAGTTTGCTCGGACGCTTGCGTGGCTGACCGTTCAGACCCGGTACCGCGGGAATGGCATCAAGCGTGGGTTCGAATGCCTTCGAATCGTGCCGGTTGGCTCCCGTGATCGTGACAGCCAGCGGGATGCCGCGCGCATCTATGACGATGTGTCGTTTCGATCCGAGCTTGCCGCGGTCGGTCGGGTTGGGGCCGGTGTCCTGGCCCCCGGGGGCTGGAGACGCCGGGTCCATCGAGGCTGGCACGCTTCCAGTCGATCTGGTCGTGCTCACGCAGCCGACGCAGCATCGCTAGATGCAGCCGATGCCATACACCGGCCGCTTGCCAGTCTCGCAGACGTCGCCAGCACGTCATGCCGCTGCCAAAACCCAGCTCTTGCGGAAGGTCTTCCCACGGGATGCCGGTTTGCAGCACATACAGGATGCCATTGAGCGCAGCTCGGTCATCGACCGTGCGTTGCCGCCCACCCTTGAGCGATGGGGTGAATTCCGGAATCAGTGGTTCCAGCGCCACCCACAACTCGTTGCTGATCTTTCGTCTCGCCATGCCGCAGACGATACGAAGTTCGCAGCGTCATGTCTAGGTTGTGTTCGCGGTTCTCAGGTCTTCTCTCGAAAGCTTCCAATCGCAGCCTTGTTTCCTGTAAACCTGTCTCAAATCTTCATTGAAATTGTTTGGATGACTTATCGATTTTCAAGCGTGTTTTCGGTTGCGCATTGGTGGTCTTGGTGAAAGCGCTAGGCAGTACGACGCGACGTCCCCCCGCCCTTGAGTAGCGCGACGCTTTAGAGTCCAATCACGTAGTCAGGAGATTGGGCATGAAGAAACGATTCACCGAAGAGCAGATCATTGGTTTCCTGCGCGAGGCGGAGGCCGGCTTGCCGGTCAAGGA
>JASLEG010000284.1 GCA_030151225.1 Burkholderia sp.
GTGAGCGGCGCCGACGGCGCACCGCCGCGCGCCGCCGTGCGGGCCCGGGTGGACGGCGCGTTCGCGCTGGCCTGCCGCTGGCTCGCGGTGATCGCGCTGGCGGCGGTGGTGGTGCCGTGGTTGCCGGCGATGCCGGGCGAGGGGCTCGACCCGTCGTGGATGGCGGGGCTGAATCAGGCGCTCGCGCAGGGGCTCGTGTTCGGCCGTGACGTGGTGTTCACGCTCGGGCCGCTGGCCGGCGTGTTCACGCACGTGTTTCATCCGGCCACCGATGCCCTGGTGATGGCGGCGAGCGTCGTGTTCCTGCTCGGTTACGCCTGCGCCGTGCTGATGCTCGCACGCGGTGCCGGTGGCCTGCTGCCGCTGGCCTTCGCGCTGATGATCGCCGGCGCCCTGTCGCGCGACGTGCTGCTGCTCGGCTATCCGCTGGTGGTGTCGGCCGGCTGGTACCGGCAGGCCCGCATGTCGCCGCCGGATGCGGCCGCCGGGCACGGTGCCGCCGCGCTGCTCGTGGCGCTGCCGAGCTTCGCGCCGCTCGGCCTGCTGCCGCTCGTGAAGGGGTCGATGCTGCCGGCCTGCGTCGCCACCCTGCTGCTGTGCGTGCTGCTGCAGGCGAGCCGCCGCGCGTTCGCGACGGCGGCGCTCATGCTGCTCGCGCCGGCGCTCGCGGCGCTGGCGTTCTGGATCGCGGCGGGACAACCACTCGGCGCGCTGCTGCCGTATCTCGGCTCGCTGATCACGATGATCTCGGGCTACGAGGAGGGCATGGCACTGGGCGGGCCGTGGCTCGACCTGGCGTGCTACCTGTTCGCGGCCGCGGTGCTGCTCGCGGCGATCGTGCTGCGGCGGGGCGAGGGCTTCGTGCTGCGTGCGTTCCTGTTCCTGTCGTTCGGGGCCTTCCTGTTCCTGTGCTTCAAGGCGGGCTTCGTGCGCCACGACGATCACGCGCTGATCGCCGCGAGCGCCATCGCGTTCGCCGGGCTGGTGTTCGCACTCGCGGCGCCCTCGCGCGGCAGCGTGGCCGTCGCGGTGCTCGGCGCCGCGGCGGGATGCGCGATCGCGGCCCAGGTCGCGCCGCCGTCGCCGGGCGCCTACGCCATGAACGTGGCACGCACCGCGCTGGGCGTGGTGGACGGGATCCGCGCACGCGCGAGCGGCGGCGCCCTCGAGCGTGCCTACACGGCGCGGCTCGACACGCTGCGCCGCGAACACCGGGTGCCGCGTCTGGCCGGCACGGCCGACATCTATTCGTTCTGGCAGACCGATCTGCTGGCCGCCGGCAATCGCTGGAATCCGCGCCCGGTGATCCAGAGCTACGCGGCCTACAGCCCGCGACTCGCGGCGATCAATGCCGCGCACCTGGCCGGCCCGCAGGCACCCGATACCGTGCTGATGCGCGTCACGCCGATCGACGGCAAGTATCCGACGCTCGACGACGGGCCGAGCTGGCCGGTGCTGCTGCGCGATTACCGGCCGGTGGCGTTTCGCGACAACTTCCTCTACCTCGCTCGCACGCCGTCCGCATCGGCGCGGCCGGCGGCCGAGCCGGCCGCGGTGCTCGACACCGTGGCGACGCTCGGCGAGCCCGTGGCCGTGCCGCCCTCGGACGTGCCGCTGATGGCGCGCCTCGAGATCGCGCCGAGCCTCGCGGGCCGCCTGCGCGCGGCGCTGCTGACGCCGGCCGCGCTGCAGATCGACGTCACGCTGCGCGACGGCAGCCAGCATCGCTACAAGCTCGTGTCGGGCATGACGCGGGCCGGCTTCGTGCTGAGCCCGCTGGTGCGCAATTCCACCGAGCTCGCGCTGCTGTACGGCGCCCCGTCGAGGCTCGCCGGGCAGGCGGTGGCGAGCTTCACGGTCACGGCGGGCGAGGGCGGCACGCACGGCTGGCAGCCGCACTACCGCGTCACGCTGGTGCCCGCGCCCGTGACGGCCCGGGCCGATCCCGCCGGCGTCGATGCGCTGTTCACGCACGATCCGATCGGCGAGCCGGCCCAGGCCGATCTCGGCGCGAAACGCAGCGAGCGCGCCTGCATGGGCAGCCTGCTGGTGCTCAACGAAACCTATCCGGCGCCGGATCACGCCGTGATCGATCACGTGCTGTCGGCCGAGGGCTGGCTCGTGGCGCAGCCGCAGACGATGTCGCCCCCCGATCGCACCTACCTGACGCTGACCGACGCGGCCGGCCACACCCGATACGCGCGCACGCGCACCATGCCGCGGCTCGACGTGCAGGACATGATCGGCGCCGGGCCGTTGCCGGATCTCGGCTACACGGCCTATCTCGACCCGGCCGGCCTGCACGGTCGCCAGACGCTCGGGGTCGCCTATGCGAGCCGGGGCGAGCTCGTGTCGTGCAGCAACACGCACGTCGCGCTGACGTTCGCCGAATGAGGAAGCCGCGATGAACCCGAACCAACTCGCGCTGCTGTACCGCAACCGCTTCGCCGATCACGTGCTCGCGCGCAAGAGCGCGATCTGGCGCACGATCCACGCCTCGTTCCTGCATCGCTTCGTCGGCGCCGGCGACACCGTGGTGGACGTCGCCTCCGGCTATGGCGAATTCATCAATCACGTGCGCGCCGCGCGCCGCATCGCGATCGATCTGAATCCGGACGCGCGTCGCCATCTGGCGCCCGGCATCGAGTTCCATCAGGCCTCGGCCACCGAAGTCGGCAGCCTGGTGGCGGGGCAGGCCGACGTCCTGTTCACCTCGAACTTTCTCGAACACCTGCCCGACAAGCCGACGCTCGATCGTTTTCTCGCGGCCGTGCATCGGGCGCTGAAGCCGGGCGGGCGCTACCTGATCCTCGGGCCGAACCTGCGCTATCTGGCCGGCGCCTACTGGGATTTCTACGATCACCACCTGGGCCTGACCGACCGATCGCTCGGCGAGGCGCTGCAACTGGCCGGCTTCGAGATCGAGCGCTCGATCGATCGCTTCCTGCCGTATACCACGCAGGGCGCGCTGCCCACGCATCCGGCGCTGGTGTGGCTCTACCTGCGCATGCCGTTCGCGTGGCCGCTGTTCGGCCGGCAATTCTTCATCGTCGCGCGCAAGCCGGCCGATGCCGCCATGCTGCCCTGACCGTCGACGAGGCGATTCCATGCAAGCTGACAAGATACTGGTCGTCGATCTGGACGGCACGCTGGTGCAGTCGGACATGCTGGTCGAGTCCGGGCTCGCCTACCTGAAGCGCTGGCCGCATCGCTTCTACCGGCCGCTGATCTGGCTGCTGCAGGGCGGCAAGGCGGGCCTCAAGCAGCGGCTGGCCGAGGCGGCCACGGTGGACGTGACGAGCCTGCCGTACAACGGCGTGGTGCTCGAGTGGCTGCAGTCCGAGCGCAGCCAGGGGCGGCCGATCACGCTCGCCACCGCGAGCGCGGCTCGCCATGCCAACGCGGTGGCCGGCCACCTGGGGCTGTTCGATCGCACCTTCGCGAGCGACGGCGCGCTCAACCTGTCGGCCGAGAACAAGCGCGATGCGCTGGTGGGCGCGTACGGCGACAAGGGCTTCGACTACGTGGGCAACTCTCGCGACGACCTGTCGGCATGGCGGGCCGCCGAACGCGCCTACGTGGTCAACGCCCCGCGCCGCATCGCGCGCGAGGCGCAGCGCAACGGCAACGTGGAGCACGTGATCGACACCCGCGCGAGCGGCCTGCGCGTGTGGGCGCGCGCATTGCGGTTGCACCAGTGGCTGAAGAACCTGCTGGTGTTCGTGCCGCTGTTCGCCTCGCATCGCGCCGGCGAGCCGCTGCTGCTGTGGCAGGGCCTGCTCGCGTTTTTCGCATTCGGGCTGTGTGCCTCGAGCGTCTACGTGCTCAACGACCTGATCGACCTCGACGACGATCGCCATCATCCGGTCAAGCGTCACCGGCCGTTCGCGAGCGGGGCGCTGTCGCTGCTGTCGGGGGCGATCGCGTTTCCGCTGTTGCTGGTGGCGTCGCTCGCGATCGCGCGCAGCGCGCTGCCACCCGCGTTCTCGTTCGCGCTGGCCGGCTACTACGCGCTGACGGCCGCCTATTCGTTCGTGCTCAAGCGCATGGTGATCGTCGACGTGATCGCGCTGGCCGCGCTGTACACGGCGCGCCTGGTGGCGGGCACGGCCGCGTTCGGCATGCGCCTGAGCTTCTGGCTGCTCGCGTTCTCGATGTGCATCTTCCTGAGCCTCGCGCTGGTCAAGCGCTACACCGAGCTGATGGCGGTCGCGGGTGCCGCGCCGCGCGGGCGCGGTTATGTCAGCGACGATCGCGCCATCGTGCTCGCGCTCGGCGCGGCCGCCGGCTACCTGTCGGTGCTGGTGCTCGCGCTGTACATCCAGGATCCGGGCACGCTGATGCTGTATGCGAATCCGCAGCGCATCTGGATGTCGTGCCCGCTGCTGCTGTACTGGGTCAGCCGCACCTGGATCATCACCAATCGCGGCCAGATGAACGCGGACCCGGTGCTGTTCGCGGCCACCGATGCCACCAGCCTGGCGGTGGCGGCGATGTTCGTGCTGGTGTTCGTGTGCGCGATATGAGTGCCGCCTTCCTGCAATCGTGGGCGCGCTATCCGCGCCATCCGCAAACCGGCACGGCGATGCACTGGCGCGACGCGCTGTCCGACGCGCTGACGCGGGAGGCGCGGCACCACGGCTCGGTGCTGGCGTACGGCAACGGCCGCAGCTACGGCGACAGTTGCCTGGCCGTGTCCGACCGCGTGCTGTGGATGAAGTCGCTGGACCGCTTCGTGTCGACCGACTGGGAGGCCGGGTGCGTGCGGGTGGAGGCCGGCATGACGCTCGACGTGCTGCTGCGCGCCGCGATGGCGCGCGGCTGGACCCTGCCGGTCACGCCCGGCACCTGTCATGCCACCGTCGGCGGCGCGCTCGCCAACGACGTGCACGGCAAGAACCACCACGTGCGGGGCACCTTCGGGCGCCACGTGCTGCGCTTCGGGCTGGTGCGCTCCGACCGGGGCGTGCTCGAGGTCTCGCCCGACGCCGACCCCGAGCTGTTCGCGGCGACCGTGGGCGGGCTCGGGCTGACGGGCATGATCGCCTGGGTCGAACTGAGGCTGATGCGCCTCGCCTCGCGCTTCGTCGATACGGTGCAGATGCGCTTCGGCAATCTGGACGAATTCTTCGCGCTGTCGGCCGAGCACGACGCGCGACACGAATACAGCGTCGCCTGGGTCGATTGCGGCAGCCGCGGACGGTCGCTCGGACGCGGCGTGCTGAGCCTCGCCGATCCCGCGCCCGACGACGATCTCGCCGCTGCCCGCCGCGACCCGCAGCCGGTGCCGGACGCGCCGCGCGCGCGCACGGTGCCGTTCACGCCACCGTTCTCGCTGGTGAACCGGCTGACGGTGCCGGCCTTCAACGCGCTGCATTACTGGCGCGGCGCCCGCGCGAGCGGCGCGGCCCGGATCGACCGCCTGCGTTTCCTGTATCCGCTCGACGGCCTGCTCGAATGGCATCGCATCTACGGCCGGCGCGGCTTCCAGCAATACCAGTGCGTGGTGCCGGCCGCCGCGGCGCGCGATGCGACGGCCGAGATGCTGGCCGCGATCGCCGCGAGCCGCAGCGGCTCGTTCCTCGCGGTGCTCAAGCGTTGCGGCGCGCTGGCCTCGCCGGGCCTGCTGTCGTTTCCGCTCGAGGGCACCTCGCTGGCACTCGACTTCGCGCAGCACGATGCGCGCAACGCGGCGCTGTTCGCGCGGCTCGACGCCATCGTGCGGGCCGCGAACGGGCGCCTCTACCCCGCGAAGGACGCACACATGAGCGGTGCGGACTTTCGGCGCGCCTATCCGGAGTGGACGCGCGTCGAGGCACTTCGTGATCCCGCGATCCTGTCGCGCTTCTGGAAACGGACCACCGAAACATGAAAACCATCCTGATCGTGGGCGCCGCCTCGGCGATCGCCATCGAATGCGCCCGTCGCTGGGCCGGCGAGGGCGCGGCATTCTGCCTGGCGGGCCGCCGCGTCGAGCGGCTCGAGCAGGTGGCGGCCGACCTGCGCGTGCGCGGTGCCTCGCTGGTGGCGATCGCGGCGTTCGACGCCAATGCGCTCGACACGCACGACGCCTTGCTCGACGCCGCCGAAGCCGCGCTCGGGCGGATCGACGTGGCGCTGATCGCACACGGGTCGCTGCCCGACCAGGCCGCCTGCGAACGCGACGCGGCGCTCGCGCTCACCGAGATGAACACCAACGGGCTGTCCACCATTGCGCTGCTCACGCCGCTCGCGAACCGGATGGCCGCGCGGCAGGCGGGGGCGATCGCCGTGATCGCGTCGGTGGCCGCCGATCGCGGCCGGCCCTCGAATTACGTGTACGGCGCGGCCAAGGCGGCCGTGGTGGCGTTCTGCGAGGGGCTGCGCGCGCGGCTCGCGAAATCCGGGGTGCACGTCATGGTGATCAAGCCGGGCTTCGTGGCCACGCCCATGACGGCGCGACTGCAGTTGCCCGGCGCGCTGGTGGCGCGGCCCGAACGCGTCGCGGCCGACATCGTGCGCGCGCTCGCGCGCCGGCGCGACGCGATCTATACCCCGTGGTTCTGGAGCGGCGTGATGTGCGCGATCCGCTGGATGCCGGGCTTCCTGTTCAAGCGAGTGTCATTGTGAACCTTCGAGTGATCCTGCCCGGCGGTGCCGGGCTCGTCGGCCAGAATCTGGTGGCGCGGCTCAAGCGCCGCGGCGTGCGCGACATCGTGGTGCTCGACAAGCATCGCGCGAACCTCGCGATCCTGCGCGAGCTGCATCCCGACATCGTGGCCGAGTACGCCGATCTGGCCGAACCCGGCGACGGCGAGGGCGGCTGGGCGGCACGCTTCGCGAACGCCGACGCCGTGGTGATGCTGCAGGCGCAGATCGGCGGCCCGACGCGCGAGCCGTTCGTGCGCAACAATCTCGACGCCACGGGCCACGTGCTCGCGGCGATCCGCCGGCATCGCGTGCCGCATACCGTGCACGTCAGTTCGTCGGTGGTGGAATCGGCGGCCGACGACTTCTACACGCAGACCAAGCGCGAGCAGGAACAGCGGGTGCTGGCCGCCGGCATCGACTGCGTGGTGTTGCGGCCCACCCTGATGTTCGGCTGGTTCGACCGCAAGCATCTGGGCTGGCTGTCGCGCTTCATGCGGCGCGTGCCGGTGTTTCCGGTGCCCGGTTCCGGCCGCTACGTGCGCCAGCCGCTCTACGTCGGCGATTTCTGCAACGTGATCGTGTCCTGCCTGGAGGCGCGCACGCGCGGACAGGTGTTCAACATCACCGGCCGCGAGCGCGTGCACTACATCGACCTGATCCGCGAGGTGCGGCGCGCGGTCGGCGCCCGCTGCGCGATCGTTCGCATCCCTTACCGGCTGTTCCATGCCTTGCTGGTGGTGTACGCGTGGTTCGACCGCGATCCGCCGTTTACCGCCGCGCAACTGGCCGCGCTGACGGCCGGCGACGAGTTCGAGGTGATCGACTGGGAGCGCATCTTCGGGGTGCGTGCCACGACGCTGCGCGATGCGGTGGGCGAGACCTTCGGTGACCCGGTGTACAGCCGTGTCGAGCTGGATTTCTGAGGAGAGGCGATGCAGACGAAGGATCGGGATGACGCCGTGGCCGTGCTCGGCGCCGGGCCGATGGGCCTCGGGGTCGCCTATCAGCTGGCGCGCGACGGGCGCCGCGTGGTGGTGTTCGAGGCGGACGACCGGATCGGCGGGATGGCCGCCTCGTTCGATTTCGGCGGCATCGACATCGAGCGCTACTACCATTTTCATGCCGCCTCGGACCACGCGTTCTTCGAGGTGCTGCGCGAGCTCGGCCTCGAAAGCCGCCTGCGCTGGGTCGAGACCCGCATGGGCTACTTCTACCGGAACCGCGTGCAGCGCTGGGGCAATCCGCTCGCGCTGCTGCGCTTCCGGGGGCTGAGCCTCGGCGCCAAGCTGCGCTACGGCCTGCATGCGTTCCTGGCCACGCGCCGCAGCGCCTGGCACGACCTCGATCGTGTCGAGGCGACCGGCTGGATCCGCCGCTGGATCGGCGAGGAGGCCTGGGAAGTGCTGTGGCGGCGCCTGTTCGACTACAAGTTCTACGAGCATGCCGGGGATCTGTCGGCGGCCTGGATCTGGAGCCGGATCCGCAGGATCGGGCGCTCGCGATACAGCCTGATGCGCGAAAAGCTCGGCTATCTCGACGGTGGCTCCGATGCGTTGCTCGCGGCGATGCGCGGCTTCATCGAGCGCCACGGCGGCGAGGTGCGGCTGGGCGAGCCGGTGCGGCGCGTGACGATCGAGGCGGGGCGCGTCACCGGGGTGCTGACCGATGCCGGCGCGCAACGCTTCTCGACCGTGATCAGCACGATTCCGCTCGCCCATGCGCCGCGCGTGATGCCGGACCTGCCGGCGGCGATCCTCGACGCCTGGCGCGCGATTCCGAACGTGGCGGTGGTGTGCGTGATCGTCAAGCTGGCGAAGCCCGTCACCGACAATTTCTGGCTCAATGTCAACGATCCGGACATGGACATTCCCGGCATCGTGGAATACACCAACCTGCGCCCGCTCGATGCGCACGTGGTGTACGTGCCGTTCTACATGCCCGGCACCCATCCGAAATACGCCGAACCCGACGCGGCGTTCGCCGACAGGGTGACGCGCTACCTGCGCCGGATCAATCCGGCGCTGACCGACGAGGACGTGCTCGACGTGCGCGTGAATCGCTACCGGCATGCCCAGCCCGTGTGCGGGCCGGGCTTTCTCGACCGCCTGCCGCCGGTGCGGCTGCCGGTGCAGGGGCTGCTGGTGGCCGACACGAGCCACTATTACCCGGAAGATCGCGGCATTTCCGAAAGCATCGGCTTCGCACGCAAGATGGCGCGCATGCTATGAACGCACGCAGCGGACTGGCCGAAGCCCGCGGCGATCGCGATCGCGACGGGGCGCGACGCTTCCTGCGCTTTCTCGCCACCGGCGGCCTGGCGGCGGCGGCCAACGTGGGCGCGCGCCTGGTGTTCAGCCACTGGATGTCGTTTTCCGCGGCGATCGTGCTGGCGTGGTTCGTCGGGCTCACCTGCGGCTATCTGCTTGCGCGACGCTTCGTGTTCGGCGCCGGTGCCCAGCCCGCCTCGCGTTCGGCCGCGATCTTCGTGGCCGTCAACCTGTTCGCGCTGGTGCAGACCTGGGCCGTCAGCGTCGGGCTCGCGCAGTATGTGCTGCCGGCGCTGGGCGTCGTGCGCCATGCGCAGGATCTCGCGCATCTGGCCGGCGTGGGCGCGCCGGTGCTGACCAGCTATTTCGCGCATCAGCGCTGGTCGTTTCGCTGACGCCCTGGCGGGCGCCGTGCGGGCGGGTGTCCGCGTCACCGCACCGGCGCCGGCACCTCGATCGCGAGCAGCGCGGAGCTGACCGACTTGCCGTGCGCGTCGAGCGCGAGCGAGCGCGTCACGCCGCCGCCGAGCGCGTCGCCGAGCACGAAGTTGAAGGCGGCCAGCGCCGGCAGCTCGTGGCGTACCACCGCGCCGTGCACGAAGGCGCCGAGCCAGGCCTTCACGCGCTCGGCGCTCAGGTGCTCGCGCAGGTGCGCATAGTCGCGCGCGTCGCGACAGATCACCGACACGTTCAGCGTATTGCCCTTGTCACCGGTGCGCGAATGCGCGAGTTCACGCAGTTGCATCGTCGTCCTCCACCATCATGAAGCCGGGCCGCACCTGCTCGCGCGGCAGCAGCACCGATTGCACGGCCAGCACCTCGCGCGCGGCCTTGCTCACGCCGCCGCCGCCGGCCGGCCCGTTCGTGTACAGCGTCTCCACCTCGTTGCCGATCCGTACCGCATCGGCCGCGTCGGCCGTGCGGCCGGCCACGCGCAGGCGCACCTCGGCCGGCTCGCGCCTTGCGTCACCCGCCTCGCCGGTCGCGCCGCCTTGCACGTCGGTCGCGCCATACAGCGCATCCACGCCGATCAGGTCCACTCGCAGCTCGCTCGCGGCCACGCCGGTCAGCCGCAGCCGCTCGCGCACGATCTCGCCGGCCAGCCGCGCGCGGGCCAGCGCGCCGGGGCCGCCGTAGGAAATCTGGCCCTCGCCGATCCAGCCGTCGGTGTAGGCCACCGACACCTTCAGCGTGTCGGGCCGGGCGCGGCCGCTGCCGCCGGTCACGCGCACGCGGTCGGGGCCGGCCTGCGCGATCGCCACGCCGCCGAAGTCGGCCGTCACGTCGGGCTGCAGGTAGCAGGCCGGATCGTGGATCTCGTACAGCAGCTGCTGCTTGCAGGTGGCCTCGGTCACGCAGCCGCCGGAGCCGGCCACCTTGGTGATCGTCACGCCACCGTCCGCATCCACCTCGCCGATCGGGAAACCGAGCCGCGCCAGATCGGGCACCTCGAGCCGGCCCGGATCGGCGAAGTAGCCGCCCGTGACCTGGCCCGCGCATTCGAGCAGATGGCCCACCACGGTGGCCTGGCCGAGCGTGGCCCAGTCGTCCATGCGCCAGCCGAAGGCGTGGATCAGCGGCGCGGCGAACAGCGACGGATCGGCCACGCGCCCGGTCAGCACGATGTCGGCGCCGGCCGCGAGGGCCTCGACGATCGGCGCGGCGCCGAGATACGCGTTGGCCGACACGATGCGCTCGCGACAGGCGGCCACGTCCTCGCCCGATTCCACGAAGCGGAAGGTGCCGCCGAGCACGGCCTCGAGCACGTCGTCGCCGGTCACGGCGGCGATCCTCAGGCCGTGGATGCCGAGTTCCGCGGCGATTCGCGCCGTCTCGCGGGCGGCGGCCAGCGGGTTGGCCGCGCCCATGTTCGAGACGATCTTCACGCCGTTGCGCGCGGCGGCCGGCAGCACCGCCCGCATGCGCGCGCCGAGCAGCGGGTCGTGGCCGAGCGCGGGGTTGCCGCGCCGCGCCTGCTGCGCGATGGCGATGGTGCGCTCGGCCAGGCATTCGAAGATCAGGTAGTCGAGCGCGCCGTGTTCGGCCAGCTCGACGGCGGGCTCGATGCGGTCGCCCGAATAGCCGGCGCCGGCACCGAGCCGGACGCGCCGGACGGCGCCGGGTGTGGAATCAGTCATGTCGGAAGCTCCGGTTGCACGCGCAACGAACGGGCGGGGCGGCAGCGCGAAGTCATGCGCATCGCCCGCCGCCTCACAGCGCGAAGATCCCGAGCGCGACGCAGGCGATCGTCATCACGATCGAGGCGCCGAACAGCAGCGGGAAGGTGAATTTCTGGTGCTCGGCCAGATCGATGCCGCACAGCCCCACCACCAGGAAGGTGGCCGGCGTGAGCGGGCTGACCGGAAAGCCGGTGGTCATCTGGCCGAGCAGGGCGGCCTGGCCCACGTGCAGCGCGGGCACGCCGAGCTGGCCGGCCACCTCGGCGATCACGGGCAGCACGCCGAAGTAGAACGAATCGGGATCGAACAGCAGGCTCAGCGGCATCGCCAGCAGCCCGAGCGCCACGGGAATGTGCCCGGCCATCGACGGCGGCACGAAGCCCACCGCGGCGCTCGCCATGGCCTTGAGCATGCCGCTGCCCTGCATGATGCCGGTAAACACGCCGGCCGCCAGCAGGATGCCGGCCATCATCAGCGCGGCGCGCGCATGCGCGTCGATGCGCTTGCGCTGCATCTCCACGTCGGGGTAGTTCACGAGCAGCGCGATGCAGAAGCCCACCATGAACATCAGCGCGGGCGGCACCTTCTCGCCCATGATCACCATCGTGCCGAGCACGATCACCGTGAGCACCAGGTTGAACCCGAACAGCCGCGGGCGGCGCAGCGCCTGCTGGTCGGCGCTCAGCACGCGCTCGGGCATCGGAATCGCGCCGCCGCCCATGCTCGCGCCGAGCCGCTTCTCCTCGCGCCGGCCGAGCCACCAGGCCATGCCGAACACGAAGGCGAGGCCGATCGCCTGCACCGGAATCAGCGGGTTGAACAGCGCGGAGACGGGCAGGTGCAGCGAGGCGGAGGCGCGGATCATCGGCCCCGTCCACGGCAGGAAGTTGATGCCGGCGGCCATCGACACGGCCGCGGCCAGCACCCGGCGGTCCATGCCGAGCCGGTCGTACAGCGGCAGCATGGCCGGAATCGTCACGAGGAAGCACACCGCGCCGGAGCCGTCCAGGTGGATCAGCAGCGCGAGCAGGGTGGTGCCCATCACGATGCGGGTGGGCCGGGTGCCGACCGCGCGCAGGATCCGGTCGATGATCGGATCGAGCGTGCCGGCATCGGTGATCACGCCGAAGTAGAGGATCGCGAACACGAACATGCCCACCACGGGCGCGAGGCTCTTCAGGCCGCTCACCACGAAGGCGCTGGTCTGCAGCCCGAAGCCGCCGGCCAGCGAGGCGGCGATCGGCACGAGGATCAGCGCCACGAGCGGCGACATGCGTTTCGAGAGGATCGCGCCGAGCAGCACGACGATGGTGGCCAGCCCCAGCAAAGGCAGCATGATGGTGTCTCCGATCTTGTCTTTTGGTGGGGCCGAGCGTAAGTTCGCGGGCACGATTACGCAATTGAAATGATTTGATTGCAGCAATCACGAACCTTTATGGATCCAGCATGGACCTGAACCTGCGCGAGCTGCGCGCCTTCGTGACCGTGGCCCAGGCCGGCAACTTCACGCGCGCGGCGGCGCGCCTCAATCTCTCGCAGCCGGCGCTGACCGTGCAGATCCGCCGGCTCGAGCAGACCGTGGGCGCGCGGCTGTTCGATCGCAACAGCCGCAGCGTGGCGCTCACGCAGACGGGCCGCGAGCTGCTGCCGCTGCTGCAGCGCTCGCTCGACGACATGGAGCGCGTGCTGCGCGATGCGCGCGCGCTCGGCAGCGGCACGGCGGGCACGGTGCGGCTCGCCTGCCTGCCGACCTTCGCGGCCAGCGCGCTGCCCGAGCTGATCCGCGACTTCCGCGAGGCGGTGCCGCGGGTGCGCTTCGAGATTCGCGATGGCGTGGCCAGCGCGGTGGAGGCGCTGGTGCGCGCCGAGGAGGTGGATCTCGGGCTGACCGGCGGCGAGACGCTGGACCCGGCCCTCGAGGTACTGCACGCGGGCGCGGACCGGCTGGTGGCGGTGATGCCGCGCGATCACGCGCTGGCGCGCCGGCGTCGCGTGAGCGCGGCCCAGGTGGCGGCCGAGCCGCTGGTGCTGACCGCGCGCGGCACCAGCGTGCGCGCGGTGGTGGACGCCGCGCTGGCCGCCGCGGGCCACGTGCCCGAGCTGGCCTGCGAGCCCACCTACATGATGACGGCGGTGGCGATGGTGCGCGGCGGCCTGGGCGTGACGATCCTGCCGGCCTCGGCGCGCGAGGTGCTGGCCGAGCCCGAGCTGGTGGCGCGGCCGATCGACGACGCGGACTTCGTGCGGCCCGTGGCGCTCGTGAAGCGGCGCGGTCGCACCCTGCCGAGCGTGGTGGAGGCCTTCGCGGCGCGCGTGATCGCGCGCGGGTTGCGCTGAACGGTGCAACCGCGCGAGGCGCGTGGGGGCGGGCTCGATGGCCGCGGCGAACGCACGGGCGAGGGCGGCCGCGCGGGTGAAATCCGCAGGCGGGTGCAACCGCCGTCAAGTTGACTAGTTAACTTGATCGAGCGATCCGGCAGGGAAATCGAAACCCCCCGTCATGCACCGCGACGGCGCATGGATAATCACGTCAAACCCATATCCCATATGACTTTCAGGGTATCCACCTAGGCGGCGTTTCTTTTCTCGAAATCGCTTGCCAAGGCGATTTTGTTCGCACATTCTTGTCTATACAAGATAGCGCATCCGCTTTGACTGGTAGTTCCGAACCTATGGGGAATGTCGACATGAAGAGTAAGCCCAGCCGTCTCGTTTCGCTGCTCGCCGGCGCGATTCTCGGTTCCGCGATGTTCGCGGGCGCCGCGCAGGCCAAGGACTGGAAGACGGTGACGATCGCGCTCGACGGCAGCTACGCGCCGTGGAACCTCACGCTGCCGGGCGGCAAGCTCGGCGGCTACGAGCCCGAGCTGGTCGCGAAGCTGTGCGCGCACGCGCAGCTCAAGTGCAATCTGGTCACGCAGGACTGGGACGGCATGATTCCGGGCCTGCAGGCCGGCAAGTTCGACGTCCTGATGGATGCGATCTCGATCACGCCGGATCGCGAGAAGATCCTCGCGCTGTCGCAGCCGTACGCGGCCACGCCGGCCACCTTCGCGGTGGCGGACGCGAAGCTGCTGCCGAAGTCGGCGCCGAATGCGACGGCGCTGCGCCTGGACAACGACGCGCGCAGCAACGCCCCGGCCATCGAGGCGCTGCGCAAGGCCCTGAAGGGCAAGACCATCGGCCTGCAGTCGGGCACGATCTACACGGCCTTCGTCAACAACAACTTCAAGGACGTCGCCTCGATCCGCGTGTACAAGAGCGCGCCCGAGCGCGATCTCGACCTGGCCAACGGCCGCATCGACGCCTCGTTCGACGACATCACCTACTACACCGCCAACGCGGGCCAGTCGCACGTGCTGCCGGCCGGCCCGGTGATCGCCGGCCCGATCTGGGGCCCGGGCGAGGGCCTCGCGTTCCGCAAGACGGACACGGACCTGAAGGCGAAGTTCGACGCGGCGATCGCGGCGGCCAAGGCCGACGGCACGATCAAGACGCTGTCGATGAAGTGGTTCAAGACCGACGTCACGCCGTAAGCCCGGCGTAGCCGTACGCCGTCATGCCGGGCTTCGGCCCGGCATTCGTTTCGCGCTGCACCCGCGTGGTACCCGAGTGGTAGCCGCGCCGCATTCAGTCAGGAGTCGCCATGTCACTCATCACCACGCTCGGTTTCGGATCGGAGGGCTGGGGCAGCGTGCTGCTGCTCGGCGCGCTGATGACCGTCGTGCTCACCCTGTCCGCGCTGGTGATCGGCTCGGTGATCGGCGGCCTGGTGGCGGCCGCGAAGCTCTCGCGCCTTCGGGTGCTGCGCGTGCTCGGCGACTGCTACACCACGGTGTTTCGCGGCGTGCCCGAGCTGCTCGTGATCTACCTGTTCTACTTCGGCGGCTCCACGCTCGTGACCACCATCGGCCAGTGGTTCGGCGCCGACGGCTTCGTGGGCGTGCCGCCGTTCGCGATCGGCGCGGTGGCGGTGGGCATGATCTCGGGCGCCTACCAGGCCGAGGTCTATCGCGCCGCGGTGCTGGCCGTCTCGCGCGGCGAGCTCGAGGCCGCGCGCGCGATCGGCATGCCGCGCTTCACGGCCGCGCGCCGGATCCTGATCCCGCAGGTGCTGCGCTTCGCGCTGCCGGGCCTCGGCAACGTCTGGCAGCTGAGCCTGAAGGACTCCGCGCTGATTTCCGTCACCGGCCTGGCGGAGCTGCTGCGCGCCACCCAGGTGGCGGCCGGCTCGACCCATGAATACTTCCTGTTCTTCGTGGCGGGCGGCGTGCTGTACCTGCTGATGACGGGCGTGTCGAACCGCATCTTCGGCCATGCCGAGGCGCGCGTCGGCCGTTCCTTCAAACGCAACTTCGCGCGCAACTGAGCCGCGGCACCGCGGAGCCTTCCCCATGCACATCGATTTCCCGTTCCTGCTCGACACGCTGCGCCAGCTGATCGGCGCGGTGCCCACCACGCTGGGCCTGTTCGTCCTCTCGCTCGTGATCGGCGGGCTGCTCTCGCTCGTGATCGTGGCGATGCGGGTGTCCTCGCACTGGCTGCCGAACCGCTTCGCGCGCGCCTACATCCTGGTGTTTCGCGGCTCGCCGCTGCTGATCCAGATGTTCCTCGTCTACTACGGGCTGGGCGAATTCGGCGTGATTCGCGAGAGCTTCCTGTGGCCGGTGCTGCGCGAGCCCTACGTGTGCGCGGTGCTGTCGCTCGCGCTGTGCACGGCCGGCTACACGGCGGAGATCATCCGCGGCGGCCTGATGGCGGTGCCGGTGGGCCAGATCGAGGCCGGCTACGCGATCGGCCTGTCGGGCTTCTCGCTGCTGCGCCGGATCATCGGCCCGATCGCGCTGCGTCAGTGCCTGCCCGCGTATTCGACCGAAGCCGTGCTGCTGGTCAAGTCCACCGCGCTCGCGAGCCTCGTGACCGTGTGGGAAGTGACCGGCGTCGCGCAGCAGATCATTCAGCAGACCTATCGCACCACCGAGGTGTTCATCTGCGCCGCGCTGATCTACCTGTTCCTCAACTTCGTGGTGGTGCGCGTGCTCGGCTTCGTCGAACGCCGGCTGTCGCGCCATCTGGGCGCCGCGCCGTCGGTCGCGCCGCGCGCTCCCGCCTCGCTCGAAACCCGCCGCGCCGCGCCGTGATCGCCCGCGCCCCTTCGGAGAACCGCATGCAAACCGCCCATCCCGTCGCGCTGTCGGCGCGCAACATCCACAAGTCGTTCGGCGATCACCACGTGCTGAAGGGCATCTCGCTCGACGCCCACGAGGGCGACGTGATCTCGATCCTCGGCGCGAGCGGCTCGGGCAAGAGCACCTTCCTGCGCTGCCTGAACCTGCTCGAGGTGCCCGACGACGGCTCGGTCACGCTGGCCGGCGAGGAACTGAAGATGAAGCGCCGCCGCGACGGCACGCTGCAGCCTGGCGACCGCCGCCAGGTGGACCGGATGCGCTCGCAGCTCGGCATGGTGTTCCAGAACTTCAACCTGTGGTCGCACATGACGGTGCTCGAGAACGTGATCGAGGGGCCGATGCGCGTGCTCAGGCGCAGCCGTGCCGAGGCGGTGGAGGAGGCCGAGGCGCTGCTGGCGAAGGTGGGCCTGGGCGAGCGCCGCGGCCACTATCCGGCGCATCTGTCGGGCGGCCAGCAGCAGCGCGTGGCGATCGCGCGCGCGCTGGCCATGCACCCGAAGGTGATGCTGTTCGACGAGCCCACCTCGGCGCTCGATCCGGAACTGGTGGGCGAGGTGCTGCGCGTGATGCGCGCGCTGGCCGACGAGGGCCGCACGATGCTGGTGGTCACCCACGAGATGGGCTTCGCGCGCCACGTGTCGAACCGCGTGATGTTCCTGCACCAGGGGCAGGTGGATTCGGACGGCACGCCCGACGAGGTGTTCGGCGAGCAGAAATCCGAGCGCTTCCGCCGCTTCGTGTCCGGGCACGAGGACCGCAACACCCACTGAGCGCCGCCGCGCGCGCTCCCTGTCTCAATCGCCTGTCATCGTCCGATCCGCAGGAAACCGTCATGGCCGTGATCCGTTCCGAACATCCCCTCACCTGGCGCGACGTCGCCGCCGTCGCGGCCGGCGCACCGCTGCATCTGTCCGCGGCCGCGCACGCGCGCATCGTGGCCGCGCGCGAGCTGGTCGAGCAGATCGTCACGCGAGGGATCCGCGCCTATGGCGTGAACACCGGCGTGGGCGCGCTGTGCGACGTGGTGGTGTCGCCGGCCGACCAGCACGACCTGTCGCACAACATCCTGATGAGCCACGCGGTGGGCGTGGGCGCGCCGCTCGGCCGCGAGGAGACGCGCGCGATCATGGCCGCGGCGATCAACAACTACGCGCACGGCCGCTCGGGCGTGCGCGCCGAGGTGGTGGAGCGGCTCGCCGTGCTGCTCGAGGCGGACTGCCTGCCCGAGGTGCCGGCGCTCGGCTCGGTGGGCTACCTGAGCCACATGGCGCACATCGCGCTGGTGACGGTGGGCGCCGGCCACGTGCGCTGGCAGGGCGAGCGGCTCGCGGGCGCGGACGCGCTGCGCCGCCTGAACCTCGCGCCGCTCTCGCTCGAGGCCAAGGAAGGCCTGAGCCTCGTGAACGGCACGCCGTGCGTGACCGGCCTGGCCGCGCTCGCGCTGCAGCGCGCCGAGCGCATGCTCGACTGGGCCGACGCGGTGGCTGCGATGAGCTTCGAGAATCTGGGCGGGCAGATGGCCGCCTTCGATGCGGAATCGCTCGCGTTTCGCGTCTCGCCGGGCCTCGCGCGGGTGGGCGAGCGCATGCGCGCCGCGCTCGCGGGCAGCGGGCTGCTGGCCGCCGCGCTGGGCCGTCACACGCAGGATCCGCTGAGCATGCGCACGATCCCGCACGTGCACGGCGCCGCGCGCGACGTGCTGGCCGCCACCGCCGAGGTGGTGGATCGCGAGCTGGCCTCGACCACCGACAACCCGATCGTGGCGGGCACGCCCGACGCGCCACGCGTGTACTCGCAGGCGCACGCGGTGGGCGCCTCGATCGCGCTGGCGATGGACAGCCTCACGGTGGCCGTCGCGCAGGTGGCGGCGATGGCCGAGCGCCGCATCGACCGGCTCGTCAATCCGCTCGTGAGCGGCCTGCCGGCCTTCCTCGCGCACGCGGGCGGCACGCGCTCGGGCTTCATGATCGCGCAGTACACGGCGGCCGCGCTGGTCGCGCAGAACCGGCGCGACGCGGCGCCGGCCAGCCTGGACGGCGGCGTGACCTCCGGCCTGCAGGAAGACCACCTCTGTCACGCCACGCCGGCCGCGCTGAAGGCGCTCGTGGTGATCGAAAATAGCTGCCGGATTCTCGGGATAGAATTGCTCGCCGCCGCGCAGGCCTACGACCTGCAGCCGGTGGAGGCGCCGCGCGCGGCGTACACGGAGGCGCTGTACGCCCGCATCCGCCACGACGTGGCGACCTATCGCGACGACCGCCCGCTGGCCGACGACATCACGCTGGCCTTCGGTCTGATCGCGCACGGCGCGCCGCCGCCGCTGCCCGATCCCGTCAAGGTGCGTCCGGTGGACGGCACGCTGCTGCCCGACGCGGTGCCGCCGTCGGCAGGCGGCCCGATGGCCTCGGCCAACGACGTGCTGCCGGCCGCGATCGGCGGCTGAGCGGCGAGCCCGGCCTTCACGAGAAAAGATGTCGAGAACAACGATGACGACCAACGCAGTGGATGAGGGCGCGCAGCCGCAGGGCGCGCGCAAGCTGGCTCCGGCCTACGAACAGATCAAGCGTTACGTGATCGGCCACATTGCCGACGGCACCTGGAAGCCCGGCGAGATGATTCCATCGGAGACCGAACTGGTGAAGGAGTTCGGCGTGGCGCGCATGACGGTATCGCGTGCGCTGCGCGAGCTGACCACCGAGCGCGTGCTCAAGCGCGTGCAGGGCTCGGGCACCTTCGTGGCGCCGCGCGACGTGGAATCCACGGTGCTCGACATCCGCAACATCGCCGACGAGATCGTGTCGCGCGGCCATCGTCACACCGCGCGCGTGCTGGCGCTCGACACCAGCACCGACGCCGAGGTGCTGGCCGCGCTGGGCCTGAAGCAGGGGCCGGCGTTCCACTCGCAGATCGTGCACTGCGAGGACGGCGAGCCGATCCAGTACGAGGATCGCTACGTGAACCCGCTGGTGTTCCCGAAGTACCTGGAGCAGGACTTCACGGTGGACACGCCGAACCGCTACATGGTGCAGCTCGCGCCGATCCAGCGCGCCGAGTTTCGCATCTACGCCCAGAAGCCCGACGCGCCGATCCGCCGCCACCTGGCGATGGAGATCGGCGAGCCGTGCCTGATGATGTGGCGGCGCACCTGGGTGGGCGAGGCGATCGCCACCTCGGTGCAGCTCTGGCATCCGGCCTCGCGGTTTCATCTGGCCGGCAGCGTCTGAGAACATGTTGCACCCGGTGCAAGCTTGCATTTCGGCGCGCCGCCGAATGCGCATACAATGGCCGCCACGCGCGGCCGGCTCGATGGCCGCGTGACGTCAGGACAACGACCAACAACGACAACACGCAGCGAGAGGCCATGACCACCGAACCATCCCGCGCGCCCCGCAGCGACGCCGGGTCGCCCGCCGCCATGCTGATCGACGGGATGCAGCGCAAGAACGCCTTTTTCCCGCGCCGGATCGGCGACACCATGCGTGTCGAGACGCACCGCGGCCGCCTGGTGATCGACAGCGGCCTGCGCTCGGACACCTTCAACGTGGTGATCGACGATGCGCCCGCGCAAGCGAGCGAACCCGCCGACGAGGCCGCCGTGGCCGAGATCGCGCGCGGCTTCACGCGCCGCGGCCTGCCGGCCGCGTGGTGGACGCTGGACGGGGCCACGCCCGCGGCGCGCGTGGCCACGCTGGCCGAGCACGGCTTCGTGGCCGACGAGCACGGGGTGGGCATGCTGAGGGCATTCGATCAGGCGGGAGGCGCGAGCGCGCTGCCGGCCGTCGCGTATCCGGCCGGCTTCACGCTGCGCCAGGCGGTGCGCGCCGACGACGTCGCGCGCTTCGCCGCCCTGGTGGGCGCGCTGTTCGTGCCGCCCGACCGCTGCGTGAACCTGTTCTACCAGCGCGTGGCCGCGCTCGGCCTGGACGCGGACGTGCCGCTGCGGCTCTATCTGGGCGAGCTCGACGGCATCGAGGTGTGCACCGTGGCCGCCTGCGTGGTGGACGGCGTGGCGCACCTGTTCGACGTGAGCACGCGCGCGGACCTGCGCCGTCGCGGGCTCGCGCAGGCCATGCTGCACGCGGTGCTGAGCCACGAGCGCGCGCGCTCGTGCATCGAGCGCGCCGCACTGCAGGCCGCGCCCGATGCGCTGGGCGTGTATCGCCGGCTCGGCTTCGTGGACGTTTGCGGCTTCACGGTCTATTCGAATCGGGCGGCGGTGCCGGGCTGAGCCCGGGCGCCGCCCGATTCGCGGGCTGAAGCTCGCGCCTCGCCTTACTCGCTGCGCTGACGCGCCACCATCCTGCCGCGGTAGCGCAGCACCGGGCGACGCTCACGCACCACCGATTGCGCGGCGCCAGCCTCGGCCGGCAGTTGCCGCAGCGTGACCGCGGCCGGCGGCGAGATCGAGGTGAGCGCGGCCGAGCGCGAAGCGGGCGCGAGGCTGTTCGCCACCAGCAGGCTCGCGTCGTTGCGCAGGTTGGTGAGCAGCATCGGATCCGTGGCGCGCGCCAGTTGCGGCAGCAGCGCGCTCCAGGCCGTGTCGCTGTAGTTCGTCACGTAGTAGTCGAAGCCGCTCGGGTTCGCGAGCACGGCCGAGCAGCCGGGCAGGCGCACCTGAGCCTGCGCGTCCTTCAGCGCGAGCGTCCTGCGCTGCAGCAGCCCGTCGCCGTACGCGAGCGTGATCGGCACCGTCCACTGCGTGCCCGGATACGCGTTCGTGTTCGGGAAGGCCTGCTGCCTGAGCGTCACCACGTTCTCGTTCTTCGTGAGGTCGCACTGCGTGTCGAGCGAGACGAGGGGCACGCCGGTCTGGCGCACGAAGCTGTCGCCGATCGGGCCCACCTGCTGGCCGCTCGCGCTCGACAGCGCATCCCACAGCCGCTGCGGCGTGCCGTTGCCGAACGACCAGTCGGCCAGATACTGCTGCAACCCCTTGCGCATCACGTCGTCGCCGAGATAGCCCTCGAGCATCTTCAGCACGTGGCCGCCCTTGTTGTAGACGAACTCTCCCGCGTTCACCACGAAATCGTTCGAGCCGTAGGCGTTGAAGTTCGGCTGCACCGGGAACGCGTTCGGGCCGATGTCGTCCTTCATCACGCCGGCCTTGTCGTTGACGTCCTGCACCCAGCTGAAGCTTTCCGGGTGGAACTGCACCGAGGTGCGCGTCTCGAAGTACGTCGCGAACGATTCGTTGAGCCACACGTCGTCCCACCAGTCGAGCGTCACCAGATCGCCGAACCACTGGTGCGAGGCTTCGTGCGTGAGCACCTCCTTGCCGTATTTCGACATCGTGGTGCCCGGCTTGGGCAGGATGTCGTCGGCGAATTCGAGGATCGCCCCCCAGTTCTCCATGCCGCCGAAGTTCAGGTCCTTCTGGGCCTTGTACTTGTCGTTGGCGGCCACCGTGTCGAACTTGGTGAGCGGCAGGGGCATGCCCGTGTAGCGGTAGTAGTAGTCGAGCGCCTGCTTGGTTTCCTGCATCGCCGGCCTGGCCCAGTCGCTCATGCCCGGCGGCGTGAAGATGCGCAGGTGCATGCCGCGGCCGTCGGGCAGGGGGCTCGTGAAGTCGTCCTCGAGCACGTCGAAATGGCCGCCGCCGAAGAAAACCAGGTAGGACGGCATCGGCGGCGTGCGATCGAAGGACACCAGCTTGTAGCCGCCGCCCACGTTCGAGGCCGGCTTCTCGGCCGCGTTCGACACCACGCGCCAGTCCTGCGGCACCTCGGCCGACACCTCATAGGTGGGGCGGAACGCGGGCTCGTCCCAGCCGGGGAACCACTGCCGCGACAGGTCCGATTCGCCCTGCGTGAGGATCGCGCCGCTGCTGCTGCCGTCGGTGCCCACCAGGTCCACGCGGAACATGCCCTCGGCGGCCGAGCAGCCCGGATACGGATCGTTGTCGCAACTGCCCACGGTGCCCTTCGACGGATCGCCGTGCGTGTCGAAATTGATGATGCCGGTCCATTCCATGTGCAGCGAATAGTTGCCCCTGGCGATCGTGCCGCTGGCCGGGCGCAGCTGGTAGTAGTCGCCCTGGCCCTGCGGCGTGGCGATCAGCGCGATGTTGCCGGGCTGCAGCGTGATGCGGCCGTTGGTGAACTGCAGGCGGTGCGCGGCCACCACGATCGCGTCCACCGGCTTGAGCACCTTGATTTCCACGTCGGCGCGGCCCTGGAACTGGTCGAGCGCGTCGTTCGGGCGGAACCACAGGCGGTAGTTGACCGGCACCACGGTGTCGGGCATTTCCACCGGCCGGGTGGTCTTGCTACCGGGGGCCGGGGTGGCCGCCGGCGTGGCGGTGCCGGTCGGGTCGTTGGCCGCGCCGAGCGCCACCGAGGGGCCGGAGCCGCCGTCGTCGCCGCCGCAACCGGCCAGCGCGAGCGCCGCGACCAGCGGCAGAAAACGGAAATGCTGCAAGGAGATCCCCATGCCGATTCCTTTATGAATGGAATGAACGGTTAATCGATTATCAAAATGCGCAAGGCAATACGCAGCCTTCGTCGCGCTGTGTGCGCGCAACGAAACGAATGCGTGAATTGAACGAATCGGAAATGCAGCGGCTGTTGTTATGTAAAGGCTGGCATGTCGGATGGCCCTGTCGAAAGTCGAAATACGCGGGGCACGCGACGCGCTGCGGCGCGCCTGCGTGCGTTCAAACACTGCATGGGCGAGCGTTTTCCCGCGGCCGGGATGCAGGAAATCGGCAGGCCGCGCGACGCTTCGGGCAGTGGGATCAGGCTCCGGACGGGCAATGCGTTATCCGGACGGTTCAAACCGGATCGAAGCCGACAATCGGGAAACGAATGGCTGACGATTCAAACCGTGGCTGAATATACCGCGTAATTTTTTGTAATGGAACCTGCGGCGTGGTGAAAATATTCGACTCGTATTTATTGCCGTATTTTCGAAAAATGCGAAAAAAATGCTGATTCGGGATCGGCCGGCGCGCGGCCCGGTCGAATCCGGGTTAGCCCCGATGGCGGGGCGGCCGCGCCTCCCCGATCGTCGAGGGCGAATTGGCTGGACCAATGCGGTGGCGCGCGATTCGCGCGTGCGCCCGCGTACCGTTCGATCGGTTGCGCCCGCAACGATCACGCCGTCATCTCCCTCTTGCAAGGACGCTCACCGATGACACTTCGACTCGACGCCCATCAGCATTACTGGCTGCTCGCCGCGCGCGCCGGCGACTGGCCGCCGCCGAGCCTCGCCGCGATCCACCGCGATTTCACGCCCGACGACCTCGCGGCGCATCTGCAGGCCGCGCGCCTCGACGGCACCGTGCTCGTGCAGTCGCTGCCCACGCTGGAAGACACGCGCTGGCTGCTCGCGCTCGCCAGGGCCACGTCGAGCGTGAAGGCCGTGGTGGGCTGGGTGGACCTGAAGGCAGCCGACGCGCCGCGGCGGATCGCCGAGCTCGCGGCCGAGCCGAAGCTGCGCGGCCTGCGCCCGATGCTGCAGGCGCTCGACGACGGCTGGATCGACGATCTCGCGCTCGCGCCTGCGGTGGCCGCGATGCGCGCGCACGGCCTGGGTTTCGACGCGCTGGTGGTGCCGTCGCAGCTTGACGCGCTGCATGCGTTCGCGCACCGCTACCCGGCGCTGCCGATCGTGATCGACCACGCGGCCAAGCCGCCGATCGCGCGCGGCGAGATCGACGCCTGGCGCGCCGCGCTGGCGCGGCTCGCTCGATTGCCGAACGTGCAGTGCAAGCTCTCGGGTCTCTGGACCGAGGCGGGCGAGGTGACCGAGCCCGGCCGCATCGTGCCGTACATGGAGGCGGTGGCCGAGCTGTTCGGGCCGCGCCGGCTGATGTGGGGCAGCGACTGGCCGGTGCTGAAACTCGCCTCGGCGCACGGCGGCTACGCCGACTGGCTGCAGGCCTGCGAGCGCGTGTGCGCGCGCGTGTTCGGCGCCGCTGCGCTGCCCGACGTGTTCGGCGGCAATGCGCAACGCTTCTACGGCATCGACTAAACACACGGCGTGGCGCGGCTCGCGCCGCCGCCCCGGGAAAACCCGCAGGCGCAGCGGCGTGACGAAGCGGAATCGGGCAAGTATGATGGCCTCAAATTGGTTGGACCATTAAACCGGTTGAAGGCGATCGCGGGCTGCGCGATCGCGCGCTTCCGCGGCCCGACCCGTCCCGATCCGGCAACACGACTGACGACCGAACCCTCATGACGATCATTCGCTCGATGCGCGTCCTCGACGTGCGCTTTCCGACCTCGCAACGCCTCGACGGCTCCGATGCGATGAACCCCGATCCCGATTATTCGGCCGCCTACGTGATCCTCGAAACCGATCGCGACGGCCTGGAAGGGCACGGCCTGACCTTCACGATCGGCCGCGGCAACGAGATCTGCTGCGCGGCCATCGAGGCGATGCGCCACCTCGTGGTGGGGCTCGACCTCGACTGGATTCGCGAGGACATGGGCCGCTTCTGGCGCCACGTGACCTCCGACAGCCAGTTGCGCTGGATCGGCCCCGACAAGGGCGCGATCCATCTCGCCACCGGCGCGGTGGTGAACGCCGCGTGGGACCTGTGGGCGAAGGCCGAGGGCAAGCCGCTGTGGCGCCTGGTGGCCGACCTCTCGCCCGCGCAACTGGTGCGCTGCATCGATTTCCGCTACCTGGGCGACTGCCTGAGCGAAGCCGAGGCGCTGGCCCTGCTCGAGCGCCAGGCGCCGGGCAAGGCCGAGCGCATCGCCACGCTGCAGCGCGAGGGCTACCCGTGCTACACGACCTCGGCCGGCTGGCTCGGCTATGGCGACGACAAGCTGCGCCGCCTGTGCCGCGAGGCGGTGGAGGCCGGCTTCGACCACGTCAAGCTGAAGGTGGGCGCGAACCTGCAGGACGACATCCGCCGCGTGAGCATCGCACGCGAGGTGATCGGCCCGGATCGCAAGCTCATGATCGACGCGAACCAGGTGTGGGAAGTGGATCAGGCGATCGACTGGGTGCGCGCGCTGGCCTTCGCGAAGCCGTGGTTCATCGAGGAGCCGACCAGCCCCGACGACGTAGAGGGGCACCGCAAGATCCGCGAGGCGATCGGCCCGGTGCAGGTGGCCACCGGCGAGATGTGCCAGAACCGCGTGCTGTTCAAGCAGTTCATCATGCGCGGCGCGATCGACGTGGTGCAGATCGACGCGTGCCGGCTGGGCGGCGTCAACGAGATCCTGGCCGTGATGCTGATGGCCGCGAAATACGGGCTGCCGGTGTGCCCGCACGCGGGCGGCGTGGGCCTGTGCGAATACGTGCAGCACCTGTCGATGATCGACTACGTGTGCATCGCGGGCACCCGCGAGGGGCGCGTGATCGAGTACGTCGATCATCTGCACGAGCACTTCGTCGAGCCCTGCGTGGTGCGCGACGCGGCCTATCTGCCGCCCACCGCGCCGGGTTTCTCGATCGAGATGAAGGCGGCCTCGCTCGAACGCTACCGGTTCCGGGGCACCGCGCACGAGCCGGTCGACCACGCCACGGCCTGAGCACCGCGCGCAAGCCACGAACCCCGAACTCGACACGGAGCAGACACGCATGAACCTCGATCTCGACGACAAGATCGTGCTGGTCACGGGCGGCGCCTCGGGCATCGGCGGCGCGATCGCGCTGGCGCTGGCCCGCGAGCACGCGATTCCCGTGGTGGTGGACCGCAACGCGCCCGGTGACGCGTTCGCCTCGCAGCTGCGCGACCTGCAGCCGCGCACGCGCTTCGTGCGCACCGATCTGCTGGACGACGCGCAATGCGCGGCGGCCGTCGCCACCACGATGCGCGAGTTCGGCCGCATCGACGGCCTCGTCAACAACGCCGGCGTCAACGACGGCGTGGGCCTCGGCGCCGGCCGCGCGGCCTTTCTCGCCTCGCTCGAGCGCAATCTGCTGCACTACTACGCAATGGCCCATTACTGCGAGCCGCATCTGAAGGCGAGCCGCGGCGCGATCGTCAACGTGTCGTCGAAGACGGCGATCACCGGGCAGGGCGGCACCAGCGGCTACTGCGCCGCCAAGGGCGCCGTGCTCGCGCTCACGCGCGAATGGGCCGCCTCGCTGGCGGCCGACGGCGTGCGCGTGAACGCCGTGATTCCGGCCGAGGTGATGACGCCGCTGTACGCGTCCTGGCTCGCCGGCTTCGACGATCCCGACGCGAAGCTCGCCGCGATCACGCAGCGCATCCCGTTCGGCCAGCGCATGACCACGCCCGACGAGATCGCCGCCACCGCCGTGTTCCTGCTGTCGGCGCGTGCCTCGCACACCACCGGCCAGTGGCAGTTCGTGGACGGCGGCTACACGCATCTGGACCGCGCGCTCGGGCAGGCCTGAGGCGCGCATCGAACCCGACGAGGAGACACGGCGATGCGGCATTGCCTGGCGCTGGACCTGAAGGACGACGCGCAGTCGATCGCGCGCTACGAGGCGCATCACGCGCGGATCTGGCCGGAGATCGCGGCGCACCTGCGCACGCAGGGCGTCACCTCGATGGAGATCTGGCGGATCGGCAACCGCCTGACGATGGTGATGGACACCGACGACGCCGTGTTCGACGCCGAACGCATGGCGGCGGCGAGCGTGGCCGATCCGAAGGTGGTGGCGTGGGAGACGCTGATGAGCGGCTTCCAGCAGCCCACCCCGTGGACGCCGGCCGGCCTGAAGTGGGCGCCGATGGCGCGCCTCTTCGATCTGAACGCGCAGTAGACGCACGACCCGAACATCCGCAGCAAACACGGCACCCGCAGCACCCCCCATATCGACACGGCAGGAGACGAACATGCAACAGGCAACGGGAGCCGGCCTCGCGCCGGCCGGCATGACCGAACGCGCGCGCGGCTGGCGCACCGCATTCATTCTGGTGACGAGCCTCTTCTTCATGTGGGGGCTGTCCTACGGGCTCCTCGACGTGCTGAACAAGCACTTTCAGGACGTGCTGCACGTGAGCAAGGCGCAGTCGGGCCTGCTGCAGGGCGCGTATTTCGGCGCCTACTTCGTGATGGCGATTCCGGCCGCGCTGCTGATGGAGCGCTTCGGCTACAAGCGCGGCATCCTGCTCGGCCTCGCGCTGTACGCGATCGGCGCGCTGCTGTTCATCCCGGCCTCGGCGGTGGCGAGCTTTCCGTTCTTCCTGTTCGCGCTGTTCGTGATCGCCTCGGGCCTCGGCTGCCTCGAGACCGCCGCGAACCCGTACGTGACCGAGCTCGGCACGCCCGAATCGGCCGAGCGGCGGCTGAACCTGTCGCAGTCGTTCAACGGCCTCGGCAGCTTCCTCGGGCCGCTGATCGGCGGCGCGTTCTTCTTCCCGTCCGCGCCGGCCGTGCAGGGCCCCGGCGAGGGGCTCGGCTCGGTGCGCATCACCTACGTGGCGATCGCCGCGATCGTGGTGCTGCTCGCGCTGCTGATCGCCCGCACGCCGATGCCCGACATCCGCCACGCGACGAAATCCGCCGGCCCGGCAGATTCGACGCGGCGCGCCGCGGGCGGCTCGATCTGGGCTCGGCCGCACTTCGTGGGCGGCATCGTCGCGCAGTTCTTCTACGTGGCCGCCCAGGTGGGCGTGGGCGCGTTCTTCATCAACTACGCGATCGTGCACTGGCCCGCGCTGAGTGCGCAGCGGGCCTCGTTCATGCTGTCGGTGGCGCTGCTGCTGTTCATGGCCGGGCGCTTCGTGAGCACCGCCGCGATGGCACGCTTCTCGCCCGGCGCGATGCTGACCGGGTACGCGCTCGCCAACGTGGTGCTCGGCGCTGTGGTGCTGGCCGGCATTCCGGTGGTGTCGGTGCTCGCGCTGATGGCGGTGTTCTTCTTCATGTCGATCATGTTCCCCACGATCTTCGCGCTCGGCGTGAAGGATCTGGGCGAGCACACCAAGCGCGGGGCCTCGTACCAGGTCATGTCGATCGTGGGCGGCGCGCTGATGCCGTACGCGATGGGGCGGGTGGCCGACGGCCACGGCGTGGCCGTCGCCTATGCGCTGCCGCTGGTGTGCTTCGCGATCGTGGCCTGGTACGGCTGGCGCGGCAGCCGCGTGGTGGATGCATGAGGCAGGCATGAGGGCGGCAGGAGGCGGGGAGCGCCCCCGAGTGGTCGCCCGGCTTCGCAGACGTATTAGAATCGGCGTCTGGCTCGCGGCGGCGGGCCGAACCGACTCCGACGCGCCCTGTCAGCGAACGTATGCCGATCCAGCCCATCCAGAACCGACGTCTCTACCAGCAGATCGCCGACCAGCTTCGCGCGATGATCGAATCCGGCGGTTTTCCGCCGGGCAGCTACCTGCCGCCCGAGCGCGAGCTGGCCGTGCAGTTCGGGGTGTCGCGCACCTCGGTGCGCGAGGCGTTGATCGCGCTGGAGGTGGTGGGGCTGGTGTCGGTGCGGGTGGGCGACGGCGTGTCGGTGCTGCATCGCGAGGCGCCGGCGCTCGACACGCCGGCCCGATCCGCGAAGGCCGGCAAGACGGCCAGGGCCTCGCACGTGTTCGAGATCGATCCCGAGCTCGGCATCGCCTTCGATCTCGACGTCGAGATTCCGCCGTTCTCGCTGCTGCAGGCGCGCAAGCTGATCGAGCCCGAGGCGGCCGAACTGGCCGCGCTGCACGCGAGCGACGCGCAGCTGGCGGCGATCCGCGAAGCCTTCCTGCGCAACCAGCAGGACAATCGCAGCGGCTCCACCACGCATCCGGGCGACCGGCTGTTCCATATCCGCATCGCCGAGGCCAGCGGCAACGATGCCTACGCGATGATGCTCAGGCAGTTGCTCGCGCATCGATACGATCCGCTGTTCCAGCGCCTGCAGAAGCTCTATACGCCGCGCGACATGCCGCATCGCTCCGAGCTCGAGCATCGCGCGATCCTCGAGGCGCTCGAGGCGCGCGACGCGAAGGGCGCGCGCCGCGCGATGCTCACGCATCTGAACTCGGTGATCCGGATCTTCTCGCGGCAATCGGCCTGAGGCCTGAGCGGGAGCCCGTGCGGCGCGAACGGCTTCAGCCCGCCGGGCGCGGCAGCAGCAGCACCGTCAGCGAGCGCACGCCCTGGGCGCCCTGAATCAGCACGCCCTCGATGTCGGCCGTCGCCGACGGCCCCGTGACGAGCACCGCGTAGCTCGCGTCGCGGAAATCGGGCTTGCGGTAGATGTCCTGCAGGCCGTCCACCACGTCGGCCGGATCGAGCAGCACCACCAGGTGCTGCACCAGATAGCCGAGCGCATTGACGCGATACTCGGCCTCCGACAGCCACACCGAGCCCGTCTCCGCCACGCCGTGGCGGGCCCGCACCACGCCCACCTCCACTTCGTGCAGCGAGGCCGGCGCGCGGGCCGCGTCGAGCAGCTCGGCACCCGGCACCTCGGGCGTGGCCGCGAGCGGCACGTGGCCCGGGAAGCGCTCGGCGAACCAGCCGGCCAGCTGCGCCGGCGAATCGAGCGCCACGTGCCTGCCGCCCATCGTGGCGAGGCTCGCGAGAAAGCGTTCGAGCCGGTCGCCGGGCGGCGCGTCGAAGCGCGGCAGCTCGGGCAGCGGATGCGGATCGTCGCCGATGCCTTCACCACCGACGGCCACGCGTTGCGCCGCGCGCACGCGCAGCAGGAATTCCTCGCGGGTCGCGCTCATCCTTGCTTCTCCTCGTCCTCGTCGGTGTTGCGGGGCGGCTGGCCGCGATTGGCCTCGTACCAGTCGCGGAAGGTCTGGCGCGGCGCGTCGGGCAGCTCGCGGCCCTTGCCCCAGGTATTGAGCGGGTTGTACAGCACCAGGTTCGGCAGGCGGTGCAGGGCCGTCTGCATCGAGCGCACCGAGGCGCGATACAGCGCGGGATTCGCCAGCAGCTTGCCGGCCACCTTGATCAGCCCGCGCTTCATGCGCGGCAGCTCGCCTTCCTCGGCCACGATCTGCCGCCAGCGGTAGATCTGCTCGTGGATGTTGATCTTGACCGGGCACACGTTGGTGCAGCTGCCGTTCATCGTCGAGGCGAACGGCAGCGTGCTGAAGCGCTTGAGGTCGTGGGCCGGATTCAGGATCGCGCCGATCGGCCCCGCGTAGGTGCTGCCGTAGGACAGGCCGCTGCTGCGCCGGTACACGGGGCAGGTGTTCATGCACGCGCCGCAGCGGATGCACTTCAGCGAGTACCAGAAGTCGTCCATCGCGAGCCGCGCCGAGCGACCGTTGTCGACGATCACGAAATGCATCTCCGTGCCGGGCCGCGGCTTGCGGAAGTGCGAGGTGTACTGGGTGATCGGCGAGCCGAGCGCGCTGCGCGACAGCAGCCGCACGAACACGCCGAGGTCGGCCATGCGCGGAACCAGCTTCTCGATGCCGAGCGACACGATGTGCACGGGCGGCACGTTGGCCGAGAGATCCGCGTTGCCCTCGTTGGTGCAGACCACCACCGTGCCCGTCTCGGCCACCGCGAAGTTGCAGCCGGTCATGCCCGCGCCGGCCGCGAGGAAGGCCGGGCGCGTGGTCACGCGCTGGCTCTCGGCCAGATAGTGGATGTCCTCGTTGTCGGGATCGGTGCCGAGCGTGCGCCCGAACAGCCGGGCGACGTCGCCGCGCAGCTTGTGCACGGCCGGCATCACCACGTGCGAGGGCGGCTCGTGGTCGAGCTGCTGGATGCGCTCGCCGAGATCGGTTTCCATCACGTCGATGCCGCGCGGCGCCAGATATTCGCGCAGCTCGCATTCGTCGGTCAGCATCGACTTGCTCTTCACCAGCGTCTTCACGCCGTGCGAGGCCAGGATGCCGTGCACGATCTCGTTGTGCGCGGCCGCGTCGAGCGCCCAGTGCACCTTCACGCCATTGGCCTGCGCATTGCTCGCGAACTGCTCGAGGTAGTCGGCCAGGCGCGACAGCGTGTGTTCCTTGATCTGCGAGGCGAGCGCGCGCAGCGTTTCCCATTCGTCGATCGCGGCGGCCTGCGCGTCGCGCTTGCCGCGCAGCTCCCAGAGCCGGCGATCGTGGAAGGCCACGTGCGCGGTCTTGGCCAGGAACGCCTCGGCGGCGCCGGCGTGATCGACCTTCTTGCTGCTGCTCATGCCTGCACCTCCGTGGCGGCCGGCGCGGTGGCGGCCAGTTGCGCCGGCTCGATGCCGTTGAGCACCTGCGCGATGTGCAGGAAGCGCATCGGCATGCGTTCGCGCGCGGCGCAGCCCTGTTGATGCATGAGGCAGGACATGTCGGCCGACACGATGAACTCGGCGCCGGCCTGCAGGTGGTCGCGCACCTTGTCCTGGCCCATGCGCACCGACACGGCCGCCTCCGACACCGAGAACGTGCCGCCGAAGCCGCAGCATTCGTCGGGACGGCGCGGCGCGGCGAAGCGGATCCCGCGCACGCCTTCGAGCAGGGTACGCGCCTTCGACCAGGGTCCGCCCCGAATCTCGCTCATCGAGGCCGCGTGCAGATGGCGGATCGCGCTGCAGCTGTTGTGCAGGCCCACCGCGTGCGGGAAGCGCGCCCACGGGAAGTCGCGCACGCCGAGCACGTCGTGCAGGAATTCGGTCAGCTCGTAAGTATTGGCGCGCACCGCAGCGATGCGCGGGCTCTCGCCGGCCGCCGTCAGATGCTCGCGCACGTGGTGCACGCAGCTCGAGGACGGCGCCACCACGTAGTCGTAGCCGGCGAAGTTCTCCACGAACAGCGCCTCCGCGCCGGCCGCATCCGTCTCGCAGCCGTTGTTGGCCATCGGCTGGCCGCAACAGGTCTGGCGCCTCGGGTAATCCACCTCCACGCCGAGCTTTTCGAGCAGTTCGAGCGTGGCCACCGCCACCTCGGGATAGAGCGCGTCGATGAAGCACGGCACGAACAGGGCCACCTTCATGGGAATCTCCTGCGGGGACGGGGCAGCGTCGGGGCGCCCCTTGGTTGGTCGTTGGCGCCATGATCGACAGCGGGCGGCCGTTCCGGCAAACTGGTACGTCCAGTTTAGTCGGTGCCTGGCGGCTTGCCAGGTGTCGCCGCCGTCCTTCCGAATCGCTTCCTCGACCCCATGAAACCCCTCATGAAACCCCTCAGCCAGACCGATCGCATCCTGCGCGAGATCGAAACGCAATTGATCGAGGGCATCTGGGCGCCCGGCGAGCGGATTCCGGGCGAGCGCAAGCTGGCCGAGGCGATGGGCGTGGCGCGCTCCACCGTGCGCATGGCGTTGCAGCGGCTGGTGGCGCGCGGTCTGCTGACGAGCCGGCCGATGTCGGGCTTCTACGTGTCGGACCGGCTGCAGACCGGGCTGATCTCGCCGTGGCGGCAACTGGTGGGCGATCACCCCGAGCTGCGCCCGGACATGCTCGAATTCCGGCTGATGCTGGAGGGCACCACGGCCTATCTGGCCGCGATGCGCGCGACCGATGCGGATCGGGAACGGATCCAGCAGGTGATGGACGGCATGGTGGCCGCGCATCGCGACGGCGACCACGAACGCGAATCGCGGCTCGACGGCGATTTCCACGCGGCGCTCGCCGGCGCCTCGCACAACGCGATGCTGCGCCACCTGCAGGGCAGCCTCGCGAAGATGCTGCACACCCACATCTCGCTGAACAACAGCAACCTGTTCGCCTTGCGCGAGCAGGCCGGCGACCACATCCTCGACCAGCATCTGGCGCTGTGGGCCGCGATCCGCGCGCGCCGGCCGGAGGAGGCGCGGCGGCTGATGGTCGAGCACATCGGCTTCGTGTGGCGCAAGCTGGAGCCGGATCTGCCGGTCACGGCGATGTGAGGGAGCGCGCAGCGCTGCCGGTGCTCAGTGCGCCGCGCCTTCCGCCAGCGCCCGGGCCTGCTGCAGGCCGAGCGCATACAGCCCCTCGTATTGCGCGACGAGCCTGGCCGCATCGGCGCCCGGGTTCGGCGTGAAGCGGCTGCGCCAGGTCGCGCGTGCCGTGTGCTCGTCAGTGCGCTCGACGGCCAGCGTCGACACGTAGTCGGTGACGGGATCGGGGCCTTCGAGGATCGTGTAGCTGTAGCGCCGGTCGGCGTCGCTGTGTTCGAGCAACTGCTCGACGATCGCCGCGCCGCCCGCGGTGTCGAGGTGGCGGGTGCGGCCGTCGTCGGACAGGCGCGAGCTGCGCACCGGCGCGAGCCAGGCGGGCAGTGCGTCGAAGCCGCCGATGATGGCCCACACGCGCTCGGCGCTGGCCGCGATCTCGACGGACTGGATGGCTTCGGACATGGGGGGGATCTCTCGGGTTGGTGCAGGGAACCGCGAGTATCGTGCCTCGCGCGCCGCCTTGCACAGCGCATGCCGGTGGAGTCTGTCTTGCCGGCGGTTCAACAATGCGCGCGCTGCGCCCTGCCTCATGCCGCCGTCACCGCCTCCATCGCCGCCTGTGCCGCCTGCGCCGTGCAGATCGCGTTGCGCCCGCGCTGCTTGGCATCGTACAGCGCACGGTCGGCGCGCACGTAGAGCCGCTCGAGCGAATCGCCGTCGGCGGCCAGCGCCACGCCGCCGCTGATCGTGTAGCGGCACGGGCCGGCCGGGGTGTCGGCGGTGTGCGCGGCCACCCGCAGGCGCAGCCGCTCGCCCACCTGCCACGCGTCGTGCTCGTCGAGCCCGGGCAGCAGCACCGCGAATTCCTCGCCGCCGATCCGCCCGAAGCTCGCCTCGCCGTGCAGGCCGTCGCTGGCGAGCGACGCGAAATCACGCAGCACGGCGTCGCCGCCGGCGTGGCCGAACACGTCGTTGATCGACTTGAAGTAGTCGAAGTCGATCAGCAGCAGCGCCACCGGCCGCCTGGCCGCGCGCCGCGCGAGCTCGGCGCGCGCGATGCGCTCGAAGCGCTTGCGCGACAGCAGCCCGGTCAGGTAATCGCGGTCGGCCATCTCGTTGGCGTTCGTCAGCAGCTCGTCGTGCACCAGCATCATCGCCGCCATCGACAGCATCGGCATCAGCGCCGCGCCCACCGCCGACAGCACCACGCTGCCCACGCTCGCGAGCAGCGCGGGCGAGGACGGGCCGGGCAGGGTCAGGAAGTAGGCGCCGCGCACGATCTGCACGGCGCAGCACACGGCCGAGATCGCGGCGATCGCGTAATACGGATAGCGGCGCCGCCCGGGCGGGCGCGGGCGCAGCATGCAGCGCGCATTGGCGCCGCACACGCAGGCGAGGTAGACGCTCATGGCGAACACGCGAATCTGGATCACGTCGACCACGTAGCGCCAGTAGGCCATCGCGCCGGCCAGTGCCACCAGCGCGCCGGCCAGCACGGCCCAGCGCGGCCAGCGCGGCTCGACGTGCATGAAACGCAGGCAGCCCACGTGGAAGCACGCGGCGGAGGCGGCCATCAGCAGGTTGGCGAGCAGCACCACGATGAAGTCCGGCACGTGGCCGCGCAGCAGCAGCAGGCACAGGCCGGTGGCCATCAGCAGGTTCGCGGCCATCCACTCGCGCACGCCACGCACGCGCGAATTCGCGAGCGAGCCGAGCAGCGTGAGGAGCAGCATGCTCATCATCGCTGAGGACACGATGGCGACGATCGGGTTCGGCATGGCGTGAATCGGCGATCCTCGGGACGGCGGATCGACCGGCTTGCAGCGCACCCGCGCGCAGGTGCCGCCGGCGCGACGCCCCGGCATGCATGGTCTCGATCCCGCTGTGTGTTTAGTGACTGGTGACGTGACCGACGTTGCGCGGCGGCGATCGCGTCACGCGGCGACGGTGTCGCGTGATTGTAGGGGGCCAATACCTGCCTGACCATCGGGGATCCATCAAATTGGGTAATTTATTCAAATTTCTCGTGGGGAATGGCGAAGAAATTACCGATTCGCGTCGCGCGCACAAAAAATTGCGCTCGACACGGTGTGCACTGGATGACTGTCATGCGACACCCATGCGGGGCGTCGTGGGTCGGGGCGCCGGAGCGCGTCGGCAATTCGTATGAAAGTAAAAAACGTTTGCGCGAAGCGCCGTCACGACGTTTGACCATTGCATGCGGCGAGAAGCCTGCCTTGTCATATTGCGTACATGTCGACGCGTTAGCGTCCCCTGTTTCCTCCTGATCGGTTCGCGTTTTCATGCACTCCGCCTTCTCGCAGTTTCGCCGTCCCTTCGCCGGCGCTCACCCGCGCACGGCTGGCGATCTCTGCCAGGACGTGCCGTGCGTCGACGCCGAGGATCCCAATTCGGTGGTGATCGAGATCTTCTCGGCACGTCGCGACATGCCGAGCCTCGCCGTGATCGAAGGCGGCCGGCCGATCGGCCTGATCAACCGCAACATCTTCATGTCGCAGATGAGCAAGCCGTTCCATCGCGAGCTGTACGACAAGAAGAGCTGCATCGCCTTCATGGACAAGGAACCGCTGATCGTGGACGCGGAGGTCAGCATCGAGGCGCTGGCGTTCCGCACCGTGGAGGCGGGCGAGAAGACGCTGATCGACGGCTTCATCGTGACGCGTGACGGGCGCTTCGCCGGGGTCGGCAGCGGCCTGCGGCTGGTCAGCGCGGTGGCGGAAATTCAGGCGGAGAAGAATCGCGAAGTGATGCAGAGCATCGAGTACGCCAGCGTGATCCAGCGCGCCATGCTGGGCACCTCCGGCGAGACGCTGGCCACGCGCCTGCGCGACGCGGCGATGGCCTGGGAGCCGCGCGACGTGGTGGGCGGCGATTTCTACCATTTCGCGGCGAGCGGCGACGGCTGGTTCGGCGCGGTGGCCGACTGCACGGGCCACGGCGTGCCCGGCGCGTTCATGACCATGCTGGCCTCGGCGTCGCTGTCGAAGGAGCTCGAGCAGATCGGCCCGCGCGATCCTGCCGCGCTGCTCGCCGCGGTGAACCGCAACGTGAAGGCGCTGCTCGGGCAGGCCAACGGCGGCGCGGGGCGCACCCAGTCGGACGACGGCCTGGACGCCGCGTTCTTCTGGTTCGACACCACCCGGCGCGTGCTGCATTTCGCCGGCGCGAAGATCGCGATGCACGTGCTCGGACCGGATGCCACGCAGTTCGAGACGATCGCCGCCGACCGCAAGGGCGTGGGCTACGTCGACATCGGCATCGATCAGACCTGGAAGCTGCATTCGATTCCGGTCGCGCCGGGCAGCCTGCTGTTCGTGTGCACGGACGGGCTGACCGACCAGATCGGCGGCCCGCGCGACATCGCCTTCGGGCGGCGTCGCGCGCTGGAGACGATCGTCGCGCATCGCGATGCGCCGCCGGCCGCGATCTGCGAGCGCGTGCGCGAGGCGCTCGCCGTCTGGCAGGGCAGGCAGCCGCGGCGCGACGACGTCGCGTTCTTCTGTGCCCGTCTTTAATTCGCTCAATCACCATGCATCAAATGCTCGACCAGGACAGCGCCTTTTTCGACCTTGCGCAACGGCGCAACGTACTCTTCTATCACAAGGGCTATTTCTCGCATCACATCGTTGCGGCGATGGGCGAGGTGGTCAGGCTGCAGCTCGAGGTGGCCGGCGTCAGCGGCCCCACGCGCCGCAAGCTGTTCTCGTCGTTCATCGAACTGTCGCAGAACATCATCCATTACTCGCAGGACGCGCTGCAGCCCGACGGTTCGGGTCATGGCGGGATCCGCGAGGGGGCGGTGTGCATCTCGAAGGACGGCGAGCACCACGTGATGTGGTGCGTGAACCCGATCGACACGAATCAGGTGGAAGGGCTGCGCGGCAAGCTCGAACCGCTGCGCAACATGTCGCTCGACGAGATCCGGCAGGCCTACAGGCAGTCGCTGCGCGCGGAAACGCCGCCCGACAGCAAGGGCGCCGGGCTCGGTTTCCTGACCATGGCGCGCGATGCGAGCGCGCCGCTCGAGTTCGCCTTTCATCCGCGTGCCGACGATTCCGGCATCACGCTGTTTTGTCTCACGGCCACAATCTGAGCAGGGGGCACACACACCATGGACAACGTTTTCATTGCCGCCACGACGACGTCGCCGGAAATCGATTTCCGTTTCGACCAGCATCGGCTGTCGATCAGGGGCGAGTCCTATCCGGAGAACGCCGCCGCGTTCTACGCGCCGATCATCGAGCAGCTGGGCCGCTACCTGGCCGAGAGCGAAGGCGCGGAGATCAACGTCGACGTGGCGTTGACGTATTTCAACAGCTCCAGCACCAAGATGCTGTTCAGCATCCTCGACGCGCTGGATCAGGCCGCGCAGGCAGGTAGCCACGTGGCGCTGAACTGGTACCGCGACGAGGAAGACGAAACGATCGCCGAGTTCGGCGAGGAACTGAAGGCCGACTTCGGCGCGATCGCGTTCACCGATCGCCCGGTCGCGCATTGAGGAAGCCACGGTGACATCGACGTCCAATCGCGACACGGCCGCCAGCGGCGCACCCGATCTGTTCCAGAACGAGAGTGCGGCGCTCGAGCGGGCGCGCGCCACCCACGAGTCCGACGCTGCCGATGCCGCCACCTGTCGCGCCTCGCTCGGCGAGCTGATCGAGCACTTCGAGCGCCTGATGCGCGAGACGCGGCGCCTGATCGGCCGCAGCGACCGCGCCGAGCGCGAGATGCAGGCGCTCGCCCAGCAGCTCGCGCACCGCGCCTCGCACGACGCGCTGACCGGCGTGCTGAACCGCAGCGCCGTGATCGAGCGCGCCGCCAGGACGCTGCGCACCATGAACGCGGCGATGGTGGTGCTCGACATCGACGAGTTCAAGAAGGTCAACGACGACTTCGGCCATCCCACCGGCGACGCCGTGATCCTCGGCGTGGTGGGCTGCCTGCACGAGATCGTGGGCGACCTCGGCTTCATCGGGCGGGTGGGCGGCGAGGAGTTCACGGTGCTGCTGCCCGGCTACGATCGCGCCGCCGCGGCCGAGCTGACCGAGCGCATGCGCGCGCACATCGGTTCGTCGCGGGTGGTGGAGGCCGTGAACCGGCGCATCACGGCCAGCTTCGGCGTGAGCGTGAACGCGGCCGGCACCAGCTTCGACGTCGCCTACGGCCTCGCCGACGAGGCGCTGTACCGCGCCAAGCGCGGCGGGCGCGATCGCGTGGAGTTCGCGAGCTAGCAGGCCCAGGCCGCGTTCGCCGCGGCGGTCCGCCAGGGCCGCTAGATGTGCTCGTGCACCAGCTTCACGCGATGGCCGAGCAGGTGGCCGATCTCGCTCACGAGTTCCGGCCGGATCACCCAGTTCGAGAAGCCGAACGCCAACTGGCCGAAGCCCCAGTCGAATTCGAACGACCAGCCGTCGCGGTCCTCCACCGCGAATACCCAGTTCGTCACGCTGGCTGCCGTCTCGCAGGTCGGGCAGGCGAGCCGGTCGTCCTCGCCGATGAACCAGCCGTTCACCGCCTCGCTCCAGGCCACCGTCTCGCGCGGATGCACCGTCTTGCACTGCGGGCACTGCAGCGCGTCGAGCCCGTTGTCGCCGGTATGGAACACGGTGCGCTCGGTGGCGATCTGCAGCCCGCAGCCGAGCGTGCCCATCACCTGAATCGACCACGGTTCCGCGCCGTCGGCGGGCAGGTGCAGCGGCGCGCCGCCGAGCGCGGTCTGGTCCGGCGCCGGCCGCGCCTGCACGATGTGCTGCTCGACCAGCCAGGCCAGCACGCGCTGCGCGAGCGCGGGCGCCTCCTCCAGCGTGGCTTCCGTATCGACTATCCATTCGACGCTGTCGCTCATGGTGCTCCTGATGTCGCGTTGAAAGAGACGTCAGCCTAACGCATCGCCGGGCTGGCCTGCTTATTGCGTAGTCCAGCGCGGATTCGCGACGCGCGACGGCGGCGCCCCGTGCCAGGCGCGTCGCGCCCCGGTACCGCCCACCGCGTGTTTCAAATCCCGAGGCAGCTTTGTAAATTTTGCAATCGCGAGGGGCGTGCCTCTCCGCCGCGCGGATGCAGCCCACGACGCTTTCCCGCCGGCCCGAGCCGATCACGGAGTCAACATGTTCACGAACGACTGGTTTTTGCGGCGCGCGCTCGCCATCGCCTGCATGGGGCAACCCGGCGCGGCCGTGCCGACGGGCCGCCCGCAGGTGATCGCGCATCTCGACGCGCGCGATGCGCGGCGCCGGCTGCTGGTCACGCGGGTGGACGGCGATACGGTGCACGGGCTCGGTGGCGACGAGATGAACGGCGATGCGCGACCGGTATCGATGAGCGTGGCCGAGGCGGGCAGCCGGCGGGTGCGCTACGTGGTGTACGTGCGGCGCCACATGTATCACGAGCGCCGCGCCTGGCGCGTGGTGCTCGGCGTGGGCAGCGGCGCGTATCGCCTGGCGGCGTGGCTCGGCGACCTGCGCCTGCGCGCATTCTGGCGCGCCAACATGCTGCGTGCCTCGCGCATGGAAGTGCTGGCCCGCATCGCGCGGCTGTCGGGCGAGCTGTCGAGCCCGGTGGCGCCGTCGGCGCTGCTCGCGCTGGCCGACTGGCCGCAGGTGCCGCGCGACGCGGCCGTGGACGAGCGCCGCCGCTTTCTGGATCGCACGCTGGCGGTGCTGGTGGCGTCCGGTTTCGCGCAGAAGACCGCCGCGGGCGGCTTCGAGGTGCAGCCGCGTGGCGAGGAGGCGCTCGAGCGCTACGACGCCGACCTGCAGCGCTACTGCCATCAGGCCTGGCTGCGTCGCGCGCTGAACGTGCTGATCGTGGCGGCCGGGATCGCCGCGATCGAGGCCGGCAGCACGGTGCGTGCCCCGCATGCCGCGGCACCGGCCGAACTCGGCGCGGCCATGTCGTGCTCGCCCGATTCCGGCTGCGCGCCGTCGAGCTGCAACGGCGCAGGCAGCCGCGCGCTCGGCGATGGCGGCCATGACGCCGATGGCGACGACAGCGACGCCGTGCCCGCCGCGAAGGCGCTCGACACGTCGCGGCGCGTCACGCCCCACACGGATGAAAGCACCGGCCGCCTCGGCGACCGCCCCGGCTATCTGCTGCCGGCCGTGCTCTACGATCCGGCCTCGGGCGGGGCCGAGCAGCGTCTTGCCACCCAGCAGCACGCCTGAGGCGGGGGGCGCCAGGCCCCGGCCTCAGCGCCAGGTCGGCACGATCGAGACCGCCAGCAGCAAGCCCATCGACACGTTCAGAATGCGCCAGTGCAGCGGCGTGCGCAGCAGGCGCGCGAACAGCATGCCGAGCGCGCACCACAAGCCCAGCGACACGCAGGCGGCCGCCCCGAACGCCGCGCCCAGCAGCAGCGCGAGCCGGCCCGGGCTGCTCGCGAGCAGCGCGAACGAGGCCGCCGCGCCCACCGTCATCGCCCAGCTTTTCGGATTGAGCCACAGCAGCAGGATGCCGTTGCCGAAGGTGATCGGCTTCGCCGGGCCGTCGTTCGCGTTCGGCGCGCCCGCGCGCGCGATGCGCCAGGCGAGCCACAGCAGATAGGCGGAGCCGAGCGCCTTCATCAGCGTCTGCAGCGCCGGCGTGGCCAGCAGCAACTGGCCGAGGCCGAGCGCGGCCACCGCAGCGAGCGAGGCGAGCGCCACGGCGATGCCGAGCAGCATCGGAATCGAGCGCACGAAGCCGAAGCGGCCGCCCGAGGCGGTGGCGAGCATGGTGGCGCCGCCGGGCGTGATGGTGGCGACGGTGGCGAACAGCAGGAGCGGCAGGATCGAGGTCATCGGCAGCGGGAATCCGGAACGATGGCGGGTGGAGATTCCCGCGCACTGTACGGCGTGGCGATACATCACAAAAGGCAATAATATTCATGCCACCCATTACGTCGCGAAATACATCGATGCCCCGCAATCTCGATCTGGACCTGATCCGCACCTTCGTGACCGTGGCCGACGCCGGCAGCATGACGGCGGCCGCGAAGCTGCTGCACATGACGCAGGGCGCCGTAAGCCAGCAGGTGAAGCGGCTCGAGGCCACGCTGGCCTGCGCGCTGTTCGAGCGCGGGGCGCGCCGGCTGGCGCTGTCGCGCCGCGGCGAGGCCTTTCTCGCCAAGGCGCGCCGGATGCTGCGCCTGAACGACGAGATCTGGAGCGAGATGCGCGACGAGACGCTGCGCGGCAGCCTGCGGGTGGGCGTGCCCCACGATCTGGTCACGCCGCTCGCGCCGGCCATGAAGGCCTTCGCCGAGGCGTATCCGGACGTGGAACTGACGCTCGAATGCGGGGCCTCGCCCGAACTGGCTGAGGCCGCGGCGAGCGGCGCGGTGGATCTCGCGCTGGTGGAAACCGAAGCGGGCGCGGCCGGGGGCGAGGTGATCCGCTTCGAGCCGCTGGTGTGGGTGGGCGCGCGCGGCGGCGACGCGTGGCGGCGGCAACCGCTGCCGCTGTCGATGGTGGACGACCGCTGCGCGTTCCGGCCGATCGTGCTCGATGCGCTGGCCGAGGCCGGCATTGCCTGGCGCACCGTGTTCGAGAGCGGCAACATCGAGGCCACGGCGGCCACCGTGCGTGCCGGGCTGGCCGTCACCACCTGGCTGGCCTCGACCGTGCCGGCTGATCTCGAGATCGTGGCGGCGCGCGCGTCGGGCCTGCCGTCGCTGCCGTCGTTCGCGATCTGCCTGCGATTGCCGGCGGCGGCGCAGCCGGCCGCGCAGGCCTTCGCGCGCTACGTGCGCGAGTCGATGGGGGCGATGCCGACGCGCGATCCGGTCGCCGCGTGAGCGCGCTGCGTCGGCGGATTGCGACACCGCGCCCATCGAGCTCGCACGAGACGCAATCCATTCGGCACAAGGCCTGCCGCGTCACGCTCGTGGTGCGAGATTCAAATAACCACGGATACCAAGCGACGAACCGCGTCGAGATACTCCGGGGATCACAAGAAATGAGTGCAAGGAAGATGCAGCTGGCCGTCAAGACCGCCTATGCCGCGCTGGACGCGTACGTGCCGGAAGTGCTGCCGACCTTCGTGTCGACGGCCGCGGGCCTCGTGGGCAGCACGTCGACGTTCCAGCACGGTTCGCTCACGCAGACGGTCAGTTGCGGCACCGGCGGTACGTCCGGCACGGCCACGCTGACGCTCGTCGATGCCGATCAGTCGACGACCACCACGGCGGGCGATTCCGCCTCGATCAGCTTCAACAACTGCCCGGAAAGCGTGGGCACCGTGTCCGACCTGCAGGCCGTGCTCAGGCAGTAAGCCTCACGCCGCGTCGCCCCTGACCAGCGGCTTGCCCGAGAAAGCCCGGTGCCGCAAGGCATCGAGCTGCTCGGGCAGCGCCGCGAAATCGACGCTCACCTGCGGCTCGGCCACGAGTCGCCCCTCGCACGCTGTCCACGATCGCGAGGAAACGGCCGGCCTGCTCGCGCGGCCAGTCGCTCGCGTCACGCTCGGCATCGATCGGGCCCGCGAGGCATGCGCGGGCACCGAGCGCGCGTAGCCGCGCCCAGTGGCGCGGATGGCACATCACGTTCACCTCGTAGCCGTACTGCACGGCGAGCCGCACCGCGTACCGGCCCACCGCGCGGCCCGCGCCGCTGATCAGCACGCGGCCGTCCTCGCGCGCGGGGAGCTTGTCGAGCGCGAGCCACGCGGTCAGCGCCGGGCAGGGCACGCTCGCGGCGGTCGCGAAATCCACCGCGGGCGGCACGCGCAGCAGCGCACGCGCATCCACGGGCGTGACCCAGGTCCAGGCGCGCCCCGAAGCGCCGGGGATCGGGGGGGCCATCTCAGTCGTACGCGCCGGCCGAGTCGGTCAGCTCGTAGCTGTGGCCGTAGATCTCCGAGGAGGTTGCCGAACGGATCTTCCATGTACACCATGCGATACGGCTTCTCGCCGGGGAAATACTCGCGCACGGGCGCGCGCTGCTTGCCGCCGGCCGCCACGATCCTCGCGGCCACGCCTTCCACGTCCGGGTCCTGCACGCAGAAACGGAACACGCCGGTCTTCCAGCATTCGAAGTTGTTCTCGGGCCTCTGCGCGTTCGGAAACTGGAAGATCGCCACGCCGACGCGGATGCGCGATGCGCAACGCGCCCCGGCCGGCGCCGAACCTCGCGGATCGCGCTGGGCGGCATGATCAGTACCAGCCCATCACCTCGGTGTGGAACCTGACGGCGGCATCGAGGTCGGTGACCGACAGGCCGATGTGCGAGAACGAGCGGGGATACGGCGTGGGCATCACGGGGTTTTCCTTGGCGGAAGAAGAGAGGCGTCAAGGACAGGGCGCACCGCGCGGTGAATGAACCCGTGTGCCGTGACGGTTCCCATGAAATCTGCTCATGACGCGCGGCGCGGCTTGCGGGCCGCGGGTGCGCCCGCGTACTGCAGCTCGCGCGTGGTGTCCACGATGAAGCTGCGCAGCCACGCGTTCTGCGGGTCGTCGTTCCTCGAGGCCTTCCACACCATGAACACGCGGAACGCCGGGGTGCTGATCGGCACCGGGCTCACGCTGAGCCGCGCGATGCGCGCGTAGGCGTGCGCGGCGAAGCTCGGCAGGGTGGCGATCGCGTCGCAGTACACGAGCGCGGCCAGCGCGCCCGAGAAATGCGTGAACGAGGCGGACACGCGGCGGCGGATTCCTTCGTTTTCCAGAAGATCGTCCACGAAGCCGCGCCGGCCGTCGTAGGAGATCCGCACGTGCGGATGCGCGAGGTATTCGTCGCGCGTGATCGGGCTCTTGAGGTTCAGGCGCGCGCCGTCGTAGAGGCACGAATACGAGGACGAGAACAGGATCCGCGACGCGTAGTGCGAGCCGAAGCCCTTCGGCTCCGACACCAGCGCGAGATCCACCTCGCCGTCGGCCAGCGCCGATTTCCACAGCGAGCTGTTGGTCTGCTGGAACGCGAAGCCGATCGACAGGCGGCGCGCGGCGCCCTCGTTGACGAGCATCGGCGAGAGGCAGCTCTCGATGTCGTCCGACAGCGCGATGCTGAACACGCGCGCCGAGGTTTCCGCCGCGAAGGGCGCGCTGCCGTCGATCATCGCGGCCACCGCGGCCAGCGCCTCGTTCACCTTCGGCGCGAGTTCGAGCGCGCGCCGGGTCGGCACCATGCCGCCGGCGCCGCGCACGAACAGCGCGTCGTCGAAGTGCTCGCGCAGCCGTTTCAGCGACGAACTGACCGCGCCCTGGGTCAGGTTCAGGATCTCGGCCGTGCGCGTCACGCTGCGCTCGCCCATCACGCACTGGAACACCACCAGCAGGTTCAGGTCCAGCCGGCTGATATTAGCCACATTGATGATGCTCATTTTTATCAATCGTTTGATTGAAACAAGGCTTCATTTAACACTGGCGCCAGCACGTTTCGCAACCGCGGACGTGACCGGACCAACGGGCGGCCAGCCCGGATCGACAGGGGAAACGCATGACCAACACCGCCGCCGCGCCGCACCAGGCCGCGCCCTCGGGCTCCCGCGCGGAGCTGCGCCGCCGCTCGCTCGCCGTGGGCATCGGCAATTTCATGGAATGGTTCGATTTCGCGATCTACGGCTACTTCGCCGCGATCATCGGCAAGACCTTCTTTCCATCCACGGCGCCGGGCATCTCGCTGCTGTCGGCGCTCGTGGTGTTCGCGGTGGGCTTCGTGTCGCGCCCGCTCGGCGCGCTCGTGCTGGGCCCGATCGGCGACCGGCTCGGCCGGCGCGCGGTGCTGATCGTGACGGTGTTCGGCATGGGCCTCTCGACCTCGCTGATCGGGCTGCTGCCCGGCTACGCCACGCTCGGCCTGGCCGCGCCCGCGCTGCTGGTGGCGCTGCGCTTCCTGCAGGGCATGATGGTGGGCGGCGAGTGGTCGAGCGCCGGCATCTACATCGTGGAGAGCGCGCCCAGGGGGCGCCGCGCGCTGGCCGCCAGCGTGATCACCGGCACCGCCGGCGCGGCCTTCCTGGTGGGCACCTTCATCGCCGCGCTGCTGTCGATGTCGCTGAGCGACGCCGACCTGGCCGCCTGGGGCTGGCGCCTGCCGTTCGTGGCCTCGGTGTTCATGACGGCCGTGGCGATGTACATCCGCCGCCGGCTCGGCGACACGCCCGTGTACGAGGCCATGCAGCGCCAGCGCGCGCTGCACGGCGTGCAGGCGCCGCCGCGCGGTGCACGCGGGCGGGCGCTGGTGACGACCTTCGCGTTCTCGGCGCTGTTCGGCGTGTCGCTGTACTACTTCATCACCTACGCCAACAACCACCTCACGCAGACGGTGGGCCTGCCGAAATCCACCTCGCTGTGGCTGTGCAGCGCCGCGCTCGTGCTCTACACGCTGTTCCAGCCGCTGGTGGGGCACCTGAGCGACCGCATCGGCCGCCGTCCGCTGGTGCTGGGCGCGGCGCTCGGGCTCACCGTGCTCGCCTATCCGATCTTCCTGCTGATGAATACCGGCAATTACGCGGCGATCCTGCTGGGCCTGATCGTGCTGGCCGCACTGGTGGCCGTGACCGCCGTGATGGACGTGGTGCTGCTGGTGGAGGTGTTCCCGGCCTCGATCCGCTCCACCGGCGCCGCGCTCGGCCACAACCTCGCGCTCGCCGTGCTGGCCGGCCCGGGCCCGTTCGTGGCCGCCGCGCTGATCCGCTGGACCGGCGACGCGAACCTGCCGGCCGGCTACCTCGCCGTCATTTCGCTGATTTGCTTCGTCATCCTGTATTTCATGCTGCCGGAGACGAAGGAGCGGGACATCGCGCACGGCTGACCGTCCGCGTCGCGCGCTGCCCCCGATTTCACCCTCAACCCGAAGGAGTTGCACGATGTTCAAAGCTGCCGTGATCCAGGCCGCATCCGTTCCGTTCGCGCCGATGCCAAGCGCCGAGAAGGCCGCCGGGCTGATTCGCGAGGCCGCGCGCGAGGGCGCGTCGCTGGCCGTGTTCCCCGAAGCCTTCCTCGGCGGCTACCCGAAGGGCGCCGCGTTCGGCACCGTGGTGGGCAAGCGCACCGACGCCGGGCGCGCCCATTTCCTGCACTATCTGGAGGGCGCCGTGACGCTCGACGGCCCCGAGCTCGCGCTGCTGGCCGACGTCGCCACCGAGACCGGCGTGCACGTGGTGATCGGCGTGATCGAGCGCGCCGGGCGCACGCTCTATTGCACGGGCGTCACGCTCGCGCCGGGCAGCGGCGTGGCCGGCTACCATCGCAAGCTGATGCCGACCGGGCAGGAGCGCATCATCTGGGGCTTCGGCGACGGCTCCACGATCGCGCCGGTTCACACGCCGCTGGGCACGCTCGGCACCGTGATCTGCTGGGAGAACTACATGCCCGCGCTGCGCCAGGCGATGTATGCGCAGGGCACCGAGATCTATTGCGCGCCGACGGCCGACGACCGCGCGAGCTGGGCGCCGTCGATGATCCACATCGCGCTGGAAGGGCGCGTGCACGTGCTCAGCGCCTGCCAGGCGATCCGGCTCGATGCGTATCCGCCGTTCTTCCGCGACGATTTTCATCTGGCTGCCGGCGAGACCGACTTCATCATGCGCGGCGGCAGCATGATCGTGGACCCGCTCGGCACCGTGCTGGCCGGGCCGGTGTTCGATACCGAAACGATCCTGTATGCGCAGATCGACACCAGCGCGGGCCGCGCGAGCAACCTGGATTTCGACGTGGTGGGGCATTACGCGCGGCCCGACATCTTCCGGCTCGGCGTGAATACGGCGCCAATGGCGCCGGTGACGTTCCAGGCCGAGTGAGGATCGGCACCGGGGCCGACGCGAGCGCCGCCCCGGTGCTGCCGATCAGTAGTACAGATAGATGTTGCCGGGGCTGACCGAGATGTTGTAGCCGCATTGCGGCGAGATCGAGCCGCTCGCGTAGCTGTTGTTCCAGGGCGGCGACAGCACGTTGCCGTTGGTGTCCCATACCGTCACGCCGTAGAACTGGGTCATCGCCTCGGGCGGCAACTGGCTGCAGCTGTTGATGCCGTACACCTCCAGCACGCCGCCGAACACCCATTGCAGCTCGCCCTGCGGGGCCGTGTTCAGCGTCACGCTCCGGCCGTTGGTGGTGTCCTGCGTGACGATCGCCCACGAGCCGCAGTCGTACACGCCCGTGCCGCACAGCGAATACGTGTCGCCGACGATCTCGTCGCCGGGCGAGGCCGGTGCCGGATCGGTGTGGGTCGTGGTGCCGGCCGTGCAGCAGTTCCAGCTGGCGATGGTCCAGGCATGATCGCCGAAGCCGTTCCAGCCCAGCACCGGCTGCAGGATCGACTGCACGGTGGGCGTCTGCTCGAGGCCCGGGAAGAAGAACACGGTCTGGTTCTCCGCGTCGCCTGGCACCGACGGCACGCGCCAGCTCGCGCGCAGGCGGCCCACGTTGCTGCCGTTCTGATAGTTCACGCTCTCGATCCAGCCCGTGTAGGACGGCTCCACAGCGCCGCCCGAGGCCGCCGCGGCCGCCGTTGCCGAGGAGGTGGCGGCGGCCGGGGTGGCCGAGGTGGGTGCGATGCTGCGGCCCTTGCGGTCGAAGTGCGGCCGGCCGCACACGGCACGGGCACGCACCGCGCCGTCGCGCTGACGGATGCTGCCGTCGGCCAGCAGCGCCTCATTGGCGTGCACGGTCTGCACGCAGTCCGGCGAGAAATACCCGTTCGGCGTGATCACGTAGTCGAGCGGCACGTTGGCGGGCCGCACCGCGCGGTCCAGTTGCGCGACGCGGGTGAGCTGGGCCGCGTGAGCCGGCCCGGCGAACAGCATCACGAGCCACGCGCAGGCGAGCAGCCAGAGCCGGCCGGCCTGGAATGAAAACCGGGTTCGATTCGAATTCATGAGGCATCCTTTCTGAATGGAAGTGGATTTTTATTGCCATCGAAGCAGCCAGTGAACATTGAAACCACCCGTGTTAATAGGCGCTTTTTGATATCGACGTCGCCCCCTCGCTTGCTCTGCACACGGGAGGATCGGAGATTTAACACGGAATTCGCGTGACGAGAAATATTGAAATGAAATCCCGGAATCTGCGGTTTTCAGGCGATTATTGATTCGGATTTCGAGCTGGCTCGCGGAATTGATTTGCCGCGGGTAATGCGCAATCGGCAATAAAGGGAGAATGGCGGCGCGGCGCATCATGCGCCGGCGTCACATTACCGATGCCTCAGTCGGCGGCGACCATCCGCGCGAGCCCCGCGCAGGATGCGTCGGCCACGGCCACGAGCCGCGCCTCGTCCATCCCCTCGCGCGCGCAGGCCGACAGCCCCGACATCACCGCCGTCACGTAGTCGGTGGCGGCCGCGGCCTGCGCCGGGTGCGTGGTGGCCACGAACGCGCGCACCTGGGCGCGGCGCCGCTCGGCCACCTCGCGCGCCATCTGCACGCTCTCGCTCGCCTCGCCGCCGCGCGCGGCCTCGAGCACCAGGCAACCGGGGCGCTCGGGATCGCGCGCATAGGTGCGCGCCGCGCGCCCGATCAGGTCGCCGAGCGCCTCGGCCGGCGGGCGGCCGGGCAGCAGGATGTCGGCCAGCGCCAGCTCGGTGCCGGCATAGCGCTCCAGCACCTGGCGGAAGAAGGCCGCCTTGCTTCCGAACGCCGTGTAGAAACTTGGCGGCTTGATGCCGAGCGCGTCGGTCAGCGCGCTGAGGCCCACCGCGTCGTAGCCGGCCGCGTGGAACATGCGCTGGCCCAGTTCGAGCGCGGCTTCGGGGTCGAATGCGCGGGGCCGGCCGCGCCCCGGGCGGGTCCGTTCGATTAAATTAGTCATCGCTACAAAAATTCCTTGCGTTGCCGTGGCCTGAAATTTATAGTGGCCGCTAAATTAATTCAAGGAGTTCATGCGATGCAGGTGCAGACGACGCAGGCCGGGCAACAGCACGGCTTCGAGGGCAGGACGGTGATGGTGGTGGGCGGCAGCCGCGGCATCGGCGCGGCGATCGTGACGTGGTTCGCGCAGGCGGGCGCGGCGGTGCGCTTCACCTACGCGGGTTCGCACGACGCGGCGCAGGCCGTGGCCGAGGCCACCGGCGCGCGGGCGGTGCGCGCGGACGCGGCCGATCGCGACGCGCTGCTGGCCGCGGTGCGCGAGGCGGGCCCGCTCGACGTGTTCGTCTACAACGCCGGGGTGATCGTGAGCGGCGATCCGCTCGACACCGACGCCGACGCGGTGGACCACCTGATCGACGTGAACATCCGCGGCGCGTATCACGCCAGCGTCGAGGCCGCGCGGCGGATGCGCGACGGCGGCCGGATCGTGGCGATCGGCTCGGTGCACGGCGACCGCATGCCGTTCGCCGGCATCAGCGCCTACGGCATGAGCAAGTCCGCGCTGCAGGGCATGGCGCGCGGCCTCGCCCGCGATTTCGGGGCGCGCGGCATCACCGTCAACGTGGTGCAGCCGGGGCCGACCGATACCGACATGAACCCGGCCGACGGCCCGCTCGCGCAGCAGATGCACGACCAGATGGCGATCCGCCGCCACGGCACCGGCGCCGAGGTGGCGAGCCTGGTGGGCTATCTCGCGTCGCCGGCCGCGCGCGGCATCAGCGGCGCGATGCACACGATCGACGGCGGCTTCGGCGCCTGAACACCGGGGCCTCTTCAACCCTTGCAGAGGACTGCGACATGAAAATCGGCATCATCGGACTCGGCGCGATGGGACGCGCCATGGCCCGCAATCTCGCGGCGGCCGGCCACGACGTGACCACCTGGACCCGTTCGGGCGCACAGATCGACGGCGTGGCGGCCGCGGCGACGCCCGCCGAGCTGTTCGACGGCGACGCGCTGCTCACCATGCTCTCCGACGACGCGGCGATCCGCGACACGCTGCTCGCGCCGGACCTGCTGGCGCGCGCGAAGCCGGGCCTCGTGCACGTGGTGGCGTCCACCATCTCCGTGGCCTTCGCGCACGAGCTCGTGGCGCTGCACGCGGCGGCCGGCGTGGGCTACGTGTCCGCGCCCGTGCTGGGCCGGCCCGACGTGGCCGCGCGCGGCGAGCTGAACGTGCTGGCCGGCGGCCACGCCGACGCCGTGGCGAAGATCCGCCCGCTGCTCGAGGTGATCGGCGGCCGGATCTGGGAGATGGGCGAGCAGGCGCCGGCCGCGAACGCGGCCAAGATCGCCTGCAACATGATGATCACCATGGCGATCGAGGCGATGGCCGAGGCGGTGGTGCTGACCGAGTCGAACGGGCTCGGGCGCGAACGCTTCTTCGATCTGATCCTGAACACGCTGTTCGGCAGCCGCTCGTATCAGGTGTATTCGGCCAATCTCGCGCAGGGCAATTACGAGCCGGGCTTCAAGGCCGTGCTGGGGCTGAAGGACCTGCGGCTCGCCAGCGAGGCGGCGCAGGCGGCCGGGCGCGAGCTGCCGATGCTGGCGGCCGTGCACGCGCGGATGCGCGAGACCGTGGAGGCCGGGCTCGGCGAGCGCGACTGGTCGATCATGGCCGAGCGGACGATTCGCGGCGAGGCGCCGGCCTCCCGATGACGGCGGCCGTGTGCCGTGCGCGTCAGTACAGCCACTTGCGCACGAGCGGGCGGCCGAGGCGCTCGATCAGGCGCGCTTCGCCGGCCGCGTCGTCGTCGTGCACCTCGGCCAGCGAGCGCATCATCAGCGCGTCGAGATAGCCGCGCACGTCGGGCGAGAAGGGCGTGAGCGCGGGATCGGTGTCGTGGTCGAAGTAATACACGGCGCCGCTCTCGCGATGAAAGCAGAACAGGTTGCCGTTGCCGAGATAGTCGCCGAACACGATCAGCTGCCGCGCCAGTCGCGTGTCCGCCTCGCTCAGGCCGCGCTCCACGATGCCCGGATAGGCATCGAACAGCGGCTCGATCGACACGGTGGCGTCGGCCTGCGGCGCGCACAGCGTCTCGGCCAGGTTCAGCGCGCCGATCTCGAGGTGGTAGCGCCGCAGCGCGGCGGGCAGGGCGCAGGCGAGGCGCGCCTCGGTGGCGGCCACGGCCTGCCCGGTGGCGGGCGCGAACGGCGGCTGCGAGGCGTGGCCGGCCCAGAGGTCCGCGTACGCGGCGACCACGTCGCGATACCAGGCGAGGCGGGCGGCGTCGTCATCGTGGTCGGGCAGCGCCGGCCATTCGAGGGGCGGCAGGGCGGGTGACGTCATGGCGAGCGGTTCCGGTTGCGGAGTTGAGGTCGGCAGGATACCAAGGTGAGGGGCGCGTCGCGGCAGACGCGGTGCGCGGCGACTCGATGCGGCCATTCGGGGGAATTGCGTGCCTGCGCCGACGGCGTGAGGATCGGCGTTTCAAGCCATTGTGGCGTTTGCTCGTGCAGCGGGGCTCCAGGTGGCCGTCGGTGTTGCCAGGCGGATCTCGCGCCTGCTTCGAGCCGGCGTGCTGCCGTCCTCGTTGCCTCAACACGCTGCATGCGGCCAGTACCACACCACCCAACCCGCAAACGCGATGCACGGCCCGAACGCGATCGCCTGGTGCCGGCGCAGGCGTCCCGCCTTCATCAGCGCGATTGCCGCCAGCGCGCCGGCCACCGACGACACCACGATCAGCCAGGGCACGGCCTGCCAGCCGAACCACGCGCCGAGCGCGGCGTACAGCTTGATGTCGCCGTGGCCGATCGCCTCGACGCCGCGCGCAATCCGGAAGATCCAGTACATCGCCCACGGCACGAGATAGCCGATCGCGGCGCCGAGCACGGCGTCGTGCAAGGTCGCGAAGGTGCCGACCAGATTCACGAGCAAGCCGGCCCACAAGAGCGGCAGCGTCAGCGCATCGGGCAGCAGGCGGTGCTCGAGGTCGATCGCGCCGGCGGCGATCAGCGCGGTGCTCAGCAGGGCGATGGCGAGCCCCGCGAGACCGGGCCCTGCGACGGCGCGTGCCACGAGCGTGGCGGCCACCGTCGCCGCCATGAAGCGCGGCAGCCGGATGCCGATTCGCGCACTTCGGGACCATGAAGGCGCCGTCGCGATCCCGGCCTCGGCCGCGACCGACTCCCTCAGGATCGCATCGGGCAGATCCACCGCGGTGAAGGCCACGAGCACGCCGGCCAGCGCCCCGATCCATGCAAACAGTAACCACGTCATGTTCGATCCGTCCGGGTTGAGTCATTCGTGAAGCGGTAATTGGGAATAAATCGGAATTTTCCTAAATCAATTGCGATCAGCGTGATTATTTTTTCACGACCGAATCGATCTGTTGGTGCCGATTCGATAAATCTGACTAATCTAATAGTTCGAATCGAGGCTTGTCGCTACCATCCCGGTGTTCGTGACGGGGGCCGGCAAGGCCCGCCGTCAGGGCGCCGGCAGCCGCCCGGGGGCGCGGTATTCGGAAGCCGGTTGATTCCCGCGAATACGGAAAGGCGAGCGAATCGATTCGATGCGTGATCCACGCGTCGTTCCCTGATTTTGTCGAATTGCGAAGGTGCATGCCTTTGCTGCTTCCGTATTTTCGTCCGCAAGGCGTTTCGATACTCATTGGAGTCGTTCAGAAATGAAAAAGCATCAACAGCTTCGCAAGCAGCTTCGCAAGCAGTCGGGTCAGGGCATGACCGAATACATCATCATCGTGGCGCTGATCGCGGTGTCGGCGATCGCGGTGTACGCGTTCTACGGCAAGACCGTGCGCGAGCAGACCTCGGGCATGGCGCTGGAACTGTCGGGCCAGAAGGCCGGTGACGCGATCACGGCGGCGCAATCCGCGGCGAACTCGACGAAGACCGACGCCGACAAGAGCAAGGGCCTCGGCGCGTACACGAACGACGCGGTGAACGACGCCGCAGCCAAGAAGTAAGCCTCCCGAGCAGGCCCATCCCGCCCATGACGCCCCCGGCTCCCTCGCACCCCGCGCCCCCCGCCCGCCAGCGCGGGCAGGCGCTCGTGCCCGCGCTGCTGTTCCTCGTCGTGGGCGGCGCCGCGCTGTTCGTCGCCTTCAATTCGCAGCAGCTCACCAGCGCCAAGATCAAGCTGCAGAACACGGCCGACGCCAGCGCCTACGCGAGCGCGCTGCTGCAGGCGCGCGACTACAACTTCTCCGCCTACGCGAACCGCGCGATGGTGGCCAATCAGGCCGCCGTCGCGCAGATCGTCAGCCTCAAGTCGTTCGTCGACATGCTCGACGAGACCACGCGGCCCGCCAGCGCGTCGAATTCGCTCGGCTCCCGCTACGGCAACGGCGCATCGTCGTGGATCGACTCGTCGCGCCGCGCGCACGACCTGATCGCCCCGGTGCGGGCGCGCGTCGATGCCGCGCTGCCTGCGATGGCGCGCGATCTCGCGCGCATCGTCGGCTCCCTGAGCAGCGCGCAGCGCGCGTATCACGAGGCGACCGTCACGAGCGTGCCGCGCCTGGCCGACGACGTGGCGCGCGAAAACGAGCGCAACACGCGCGTCATCGACGGCGGCTTCGACGACGCGCCGTCGCGCGACGAATTCACCACCTGGCGCCAGTACTCGACGGCCTTCGACCCGCGCGGCGCCACGCGAGACGGCACCCGCGACCGTTTCGCCGACGTGGTGACCGACGACACCACGCTGGGCCGCTTCGTGCGCAGGCGCGTGGTGGAGAGCGAGGCCGGGCCTGCCTTGCGCGGATGCTACGGCGAGGTCACCCGCGTGTCGTGGATCTCGGGCGGGACCCAGTTGCGCCCCGATCGACGCGGCTGGCAGGCGATCGACGGCGCCACGAGCCAGGTGACGACGGAACACGACTGCATCGAATCTCGCAGCTATCAGGTGTGGATCTGGGACGATCCGCCCAACGCGGTCGGCCAGGCGCGGCGCGGGCATTACGAAACCCGTACCCGGACCAGCGTCGCGTACGGCATCGACCGCGCGGTGGTGGACGGCCGGGCCGGCGCCGGCACCGGCAACGTCATGAGCTACCAGAGCTGGCAAGGCTACGGCGATTACCTCAATTTCGGCTACGACAGCGCGACGCCCGGCAACGTGCCGCTGGCGATGCGCGAGCAGTACGCGGCCGGCCCCGGCCCCTCCCTCAGCCTCGACGGCGGCCTGCCGGGTTATCACGACCTCACGCAAGCGCGTGCCGCCGCCGCCGCGCCGCGCATCACCGTGCGCGTGGCGCGTGCCCCCGGCAGCGCGATGCGCGAACGCGCGCTGCTCGGCGGTGGCCGCATGGCGCTCGAGCCCGATTCGCATCCGTTGCTGGCGGTGGCATCCGGGCAGGCCTATTTCATCCGGCCCGAGGAAAAGCGCCTCCGATACGTCTACGGGACGCTGCGCTTCCCGAGCTACTGGTCCCGCAGCGACGGCAAGACCGAATATCCGAGCCTGTTCAGCCCGTATTGGGAGGCGCGTCTCGCGCCGGTGCCGGAAGCGATGCTCGGCGCCCTGACGAAGGCCCGTCCCGACGGCGGCGCACGATGAGCCACGCCCGTCGCTGCCGCCAGCGCGGCCAGGCCATGACCGAGATGGTGGTCGGCCTCGGCATGGTGTTCGTGATCGCGTTCTTCGCGATGGCCATGCTCGGCAAGCTCAACGACGTGCACAACAAGGTGCTGATCGGCTCGCGCTACGTGGCCTGGGAGCGCACGGTCTGGACCAGCCCCGATGACGTCGCGCCCGGCTCGGACGCCGATTGGTACGCGAAATTCGGTGCCGGTGCGGCGGGCGTGTCGAAGTCGGATCGCGCGCTGGCCGGCGAGTGGCTCGCGCGCGTGGCGATGCCGCGGCGCGGCGCGCTCGGTGCCCACGACGCCGAGCTCACGCTGTCGGCCACGCTGCCGCCGTCATGGCAGGACTTCGGCGGCAAGGCCTTCATCGCCTCGGCCGGCGACATCTCCGTGGCGACGCGCGCCAGCGGCGGGCTCACGCGCGCGCTGTCGGCCCGGGCCAACGTGCCGCTCGGCACCTACACCGGCCAGGACGGCACCAGGCCGATCGGGCTGCAGATGGCCACCGATACCGTGCAGGGTGCGCGCCTGGGCGTGCGGGTGCGGCTCGGCGGCGAGTTCGCGAAGCGCCTGTGGCCGAACCTGTCGCAGCTGACGTTCGACGACACCACCGTGCTCGTCACCAACCCGTGGGCGCCCGACGGGCGACTCGGGCTGGTGTCGGCGATTGGCCCGGAGAAGGCCACGCCGGCCGCCGACGGCACGATCCTCGACGACCGCGATCGCGACACGCTGATCCGCGCGGTGCCGGGCACCGAGGGCGTGCTCAAGCGCGAGAACTTTTCACCGGGCCGCATCGAGGCCGACGTCGTGCCACCGGGGGCGCTGCAGTGAGCGCGCGCCCGCCGAGGGGCGTGGCCGCCTGCGTCGCGATGGTGGTGGCATCGGCATCGGCCGGGGCACAGCCGTGCACCCGCATGCCGGTCCGGGCCGCGAGCGCGCAGGTGATCGCCGCGGACATGATCGTCGACGGCATGCCCGGCGCGATCTGGGCGCTGAGCTTCGACGCGCCGGCCGCGCAGGTCGAAGTCGAGTTCCGGGACTACTGGCGCCGCGCCTCGCTGCCGGCCATCGGCACGAGCGGGCCGCGCGGCATCACGCTGAGCGGCCTCGACGGCACCTGCCAGTACGTGCTCGAACTGCCGGCCGGCCGGGCCGGCGGTCGCACGCGCGGCGTGCTCAGCGCGATGCGGATCGACGCGGCCGGCGTGCGCCACGCGATTCCGGCGTCGATCGCGGTGCTGCCGGGTGGACAGGTGCTGTCGGACGTCGAGAGCCGCGATCCGGCCGGCGCCGGTCGCACCTGGGTGGTCGCGCTCGGCGGCCGCGCCGACGATCACGCGCGGCGCTATCAGGACGCGCTGCTGCAGGCCGGCTGGACCAGCGTGACGAGCCGCACCGCATCACGTGGTCCGGGCGCCGGCGCCGCCGGCCCCACCACCAGCATCGCGATGCAGCGCGGTGCCTTTCGTCTCGACGCGGTATTCGCGGGCCCCGCAGGCCGCGCCACCGCCGTCGTCAACATCATGGAGCGGAGTTGAGATGCAGCAATCGAAAGGCCGCCTGTACGCGCAGCGCGGTCAGGCCTATGTCGAGTATTTCGTCGCGACGGGCGCGCTGGTCGTGGCGCTCGCGGTGGGCGGCGACGACTCGGTGATGAACACGCTGCTCGCGGCCCTGAAATCGTTCTTCGGCGCGTACGGCTACGCGCTGTCGATTTCCTGACCGCGCGGGATGCTCCAGTGCGACTGAATCGAATCAACTATCGTTCGCTGTTCGCGAACACCTGGCTGCTGCTCGGCGTGGCAGTCGCCACGGCCGGCGGCATCACCTGGCTCACCTACGGCTACATCACCACCAACGAGGCGCGCATCAAGGCCGAGGCCGAAAGCCGTCAGCGCCATCCCGGCGTGTCGGTGGTGGTGCCGAACTCGGACGTGCCGGCCGGCACCGCGCTCGCGAGCGGGCTGTTCGTGGCGCGCGAGATTCCGGCCGATCTCGTCTACGACGACATGCTGCGCGCCGGCGACTTCGACCAGTTCCGGCTCGCCACGCTGGTCAAGCCGGTGCGGCGCGGCCGCCCGCTGCGCGCGCAGGACATCGATGCGCTGCGCGCGCGCGACTTCTCCGACACGCTGCCGGCCGGCATGCGCGCGCTGACGCTGACGATCGACACGGTGAACTCCACCGATTCCATGCTGCGCCCCGGCAATCGCGTGGATCTGTACTGGCTCGGCTCGCGGCGCGGCGCCGCGGTGGCCGATGGCACCGGCACCGGCGGCGACGCGCAGTCGATCCTGCTGCTGCTGCCCGACGTGCTGGTGATGGCCACCGGCAACGACACGCGCCCGCGCGATGCGGGCGAGGCGGCACGCGACATGGCCGACGGCGCCTCGGCCGACCGCTATTCCACCGTGACGCTGCAGGTGCCGGTGGCGGAAGCCACGCGCATCGTGCTCGCGCAGCGCCTCGGCACGGTGCGCCTGATCCTGCGCAACAGCGAGGACAAGGCGAAGCCACCCGAGCGGCTCGACGACACGCGCCTGTTCGCCGCCACCTCGGGCTCCGTGACGGCCGCCCCCGACGTGGTCGAGATCATTCGCGGCGGTGGCGGCAGCACGGTCAGCACCCAGGTCGCCTCGGAGCGCGACGCACCCGCCCCGAAGGCGGCTTCGTCCACCACCGCCCTTGCCGCCTCGCCGCAGCCGGCCTCGGCGTCGCCCCGGCCGGCCGAGAGGCCGCGCCACGATCCGGCCACCGCGCGCCAGCAGGTCGATGCGCTCGCGCGCCGGCTGCAGGCTGCCATCGATGCGGCAGGCGCTTCCCGCTAATGTTCGACGGCACTCGCAGAATGTTCATGAATTTCAGTCATCGGGCGGCGCCTCGCGGCCGCCGCGCCGTGTCGTGCGCACTGGCGGGCCTGCTCGCCGCGCAGGGCGGACCGGGCCTGCAGGCCGCGTCGCTCGCGGCGGCGCCTCACGACGGGCCGGCGCTGGACGCCATCGACACGCACCCGGACACGCGCCCGGCCATGCTCGACCTGTATCGCGGCGAGATTCGCGTGATGCCGGTGCCGGGCCGGATCCGGCGCATCGCGATCGGCGACGGCGCGCTGGTCAGCGCGAACGTGGTGGACGGCCAGCTGATGCTGATGGCGCAGAAGCCCGGCATCACCTCGCTGGTGGTGTGGACCGGCGCCGGCATCGCGCTGAACACCACCGTGCGCATCGCCCGGGGCAACGTGCACGACACCGCCGCGCAACTGCGCAGCGTGCTCGCCGACGTGCCCGGGCTCCACGTGCTGGAGAAGGGCCCCGACATCGTGCTGAGCGGCACCATTCATCGCGACGTGATGGAGCGCATCAAGGCCGCCAGCGAGGGCGTGCCGAACCTGATCGACGCCACCACCGTGGACGAGGGCGATGCGCTGAAGAAGACGATCCACTTCAAGGTGCGGATCATGGAGCTCACGCACAACGCGCAGGAGAACCTCGGCATCCAGTGGGATCAGAAGATCGCCGGGCCGCAGGTGGGCGCGGGCGGCGCGGTGGGCCACGACAACGACGGCATGCTGCCGCACGGCTACGTGTTCGCGGGCATTTCCACCCGGCTCTCGTCGATGATCAACCTCATGATCAACGACGGCGATGCCTACGTGCTGGCCTCGCCCGAGCTGAATACCAGGAGCGGCGGCACGGCCACCTTCCTGGCCGGCGGTCAGGTGCCGATCCCGCAGGCCGGCGCGCTCGGCACCACCGACGTCGAGTACAAGGATTACGGCATCAAGCTCAGCATCAAGCCGGTGGTCGACGCGAACAACGTGATCTCGGGCGAGATCACCACCGAGATCAGCCAGATCGATGCGTCGGTGTCCTATGGCGGCTATCCGGGCTTCCTCACGCGCAGCGCGCGCTCCGACATCTCGCTGCGCGCCGGCGAGACCATGGCGATCTCGGGCCTCGTCAATGCCGACGCGAACGGCAGCGCGAGCCGGCTGCCGTTTCTCGGGCGCCTGCCGATCATCGGCCGGCTGTTCCGTTCCGATTCGTTTCGCTCGAAGCGCAGCGATCTCGTGATCTTCGTCACGCCGATGATTTCCGATCCGATGCTGTCGCCGAATACCGAGCTGCTCTCGCGCGCCGATGCGATCGACGGCGGCTTCCGCCAGCGTCACGGCGATCCCAGCCCGCTCGGGCAGGCCGACGGCAAGGCCGCGGCCGCCGCCCGCCGGCCGATCGGGCCCACGCTGCCGCCGCCACCCGGGCCCTGCGCACACCGCCGGTGCTGCCGTCGATTCCGGCGCCACCGGTCGCGCCGGAAT
>JASLEG010000310.1 GCA_030151225.1 Burkholderia sp.
GCCATCACGCGTTCGATCGCGGACCAGGCGCGCACGATCCGGATTCCGGTTCACATGATCGAGACGATCAACAAGATGAACCGCATCTCGCGGCAGATCCTGCAGGAAACCGGTCTCGAGCCGGATCCGGCCACGCTCGCCGAGAAGATGGAAATGCCGGAGGACAAGATCCGCAAAATCATGAAGATCGCGAAGGAACCGATCTCCATGGAAACGCCGATCGGCGACGACGACGATTCGCATCTCGGCGACTTCATCGAGGATTCGAACACCGTCGCACCGGCCGACGCCGCGCTGCACGCGAGCATGCGCGACGTGGTGAAGGACGTGCTCGACTCGCTGACGCCGCGCGAAGCCAAGGTGCTGCGCATGCGCTTCGGTATCGAGATGAGCACCGACCACACGCTGGAAGAGGTCGGCAAGCAGTTCGACGTCACGCGTGAGCGGATCCGTCAGATCGAAGCCAAGGCGCTGCGCAAGCTGCGTCACCCGAGCCGCTCGGACAAGCTGAAGTCGTTCCTCGAAGGGAACTGATCCCCAGCGCGTCCCGGCCGCCGCCGGCACTTGCTGCCGGCGGCGGTTCTTGTCTCCCCCATTGTTCGGTACAATGCCGCTCCCGGCGCCAGACACGGCGCTCCGGGTGCGCGCCTCGATGCAGCGGTTCCGCTGCCGTGCCGTTCATTCAGGCAGTTTTCGTTTCGCCAGGGCCTGTAGCTCAGCGGTTAGAGCAGTCGACTCATAATCGATTGGTCGCGGGTTCAAACCCCGCCGGGCCCACCATCAATTTCCTTTTCGTATCAAAAGCTTACCCGGCCATGCCATCCTTTCGGGGAGGTTGGTGGGATGAAAGCGCCGATTCGAGCCGGTTCATCTCGACATCGTTCTGGCTGCCATCGACCCATTTCGAGTAGGTCGTCAGGAACATTTCGACACTATGCCCAAGTTGCTTGGCGCAGAAAGCGGGCGTCATACCAGCCATCAGCATGGCCGTGGCGTAGCTGTGGCGCATGTTGTACGGGCGTCGATATCGCATGCCGAGTCGCTTCAGCAGCGGCACCCAGTACGTCCGCCGGAATGAATCCTCGTCGTGCCAGATTTCGCCGTAGCGAGGATCTAAGAACACGCGCGCATGAGACACGGGTGCGTTAGCTAGAGAAGAGAAGAGTAAGAGTAAAGAAGAACCCCCCATACCCCCCAAGGGGGGCGATGGACCCGAGGAAACCGGAGAAGGCAAACCACCCGAGGAAACCGGTGCAGGCAAACCCGCTCGCAGGGCAGCGATCGCCCTGAGGACGTTTCTCGCTGGCTGCCGCGAGGCCGGAGAGAAGCCCATCGCCGAAGACGATCCCGTTTTCGACTATGCCGACAAAACCGGCATCCCGATCGACGTGCTGCGCCTGCACTGGTGCGAGTTCAAGGCCCGGTATTCGATGCCGGACGCCAAGCGGTACAAGGACTGGCGCATGGTCTATCGCAAGTCGGTCCGGGGCAATTGGTTCCGACTTTGGTTCCTGCGCGCCGATGGCACTTGTGGCCTGACGACGCAGGGTGAACAGGCTCGACGTGAGCATCAGCAGGAGGCTGCGTGAACGCACCTGATCGACTTTTGGAAGCTGGCGGTCTCGCAGTGCCGCCGCATAGCGTCGAAGCGGAGCAATCCGTTTTGGGCGCCCTGATGCTCAACAACGACGCGATGGACCGCATCGCCGAGGTTCGGCCGGCCCACTTTTACCGCTACGACCATCGCCTCATTTTCGGCGCGGTGACGAAGCTGATCGTTGCCGGCAGAGTGGCCGACATCCTGACCGTGCTCGAGGCGCTGCAGGGCGATGGTCACGCCGAAACTGTCGGCGGCATGGCCTACCTGAACGCGCTGGTGCAGAACTCGCCGGGTGCGGCAGGCATTGCCCGCTGGGCAGAGATCATCATCAACCGCTGGCGGATGCGCGAAATGATCGCGACCGCCGATGTGATGTCCTCGATGGCGTTTCAGCCTGGCGGCAAGACGGCCGAGCAGATCCTCGGCGAAGCGCAGTCAAAACTCGACACACTCGCCGAGATCCGCGCGTTCGAACCGCAGCTTCCGGGCCATTCGCTGACGGAGATCGTCGTGGAGATCGACAGCCGTTTCCACGGCGCGCCGCTGTCGGCTACCGCAACCGGCATGTCGGCGCTCGACGAAAAGCTTGGCGGCGGCCTTCGGGGCGCAGACCTTGTGATCGTGGCCGGCCGTCCGTCGATGGGAAAGACAGCATTCGCCATGTGCATCGCTGGGCACATCGCCCAGAACAGCGGTCCGGCGCTCGTGTTCTCGATGGAAATGCCCACCAAGGCTCTGCATCAACGGAATCTGGCGCGCATCGGGGGAATCAACCTCGGCCACATCCTCGACGGCCGGCGCATGACTGACGAGGAATGGCCTCGCCTCACGCACGCTGTCTCGGTCATGGCCGAGCTTCCCATGCTCGTGGACGACACGCCGGGCCTGTCGCTGGCCGAAATCGTCAGCCGTAGCCGCACCGTGAAGCGCAAGCACGGTCTGGCGCTCGTGGTCGTGGATTACCTCGGGTTGATGACGGGCGGCCCCGACGAGCGTCACGATCTGAAGATCGGCAGCTATTCGGCCGGCCTCAAGGGGCTGGCGAAGCAGCTGGACGTGCCGGTGATCGCGCTGGCCCAGCTCAACCGCGGCGTCGAAGGCCGCCCGAACAAGCGTCCGACGATGGCTGACCTTCGCGACTCGGGTGCGATCGAACAAGACGCCGACGTGATCCTGATGCTCTATCGAGATCAGGTACAGCTCAATTCGCGGCTCAAGCTGCCGAGCGGCATGACAAACACGCCGGGCATTGTCTCTACCGGGGCAAACTCGTTGCCGTCGAGCCAGAAGTACGATTCGACGTTCCAAGGATCGTTCGTGGTGGTCGATATCCGCCACGTCGGAAACTACCGGGGAGGCGACGGCATGTCGTGGGCGACGATCGTGCAGTGCGTGCCTCTTCCTAACTCAGCTGCGAAGTGAGCCATGGCTGACGATTTCGCAAAGCTCTGGTTCCAGCGGAGCCTGAATGACCTTGCCATCACGCGAGCGGGACAGGCCATCGAGAGTCAGGGCCGTGCGCTGCCGTGTCGAGTAACTTCGGTCACGGGAAAGATAGTGACGGTGGCATTCGAGATGGACACGTCGCCGTGGACCTTGCAACCGATCACGATACCGAAGGCGGAAAGCCAGTGGCTCACCCTGCCGACGCAGGAAGGTGACCTCGGCATGACGATGCCTGCCGACGTGTACCTTGGCGGAGTCTCGGGACTCGGCGGCGGCACGGCTTCGTTCCGCAAGCGCGGCAACCTCACGGCCCTCGTGTTCGTGCCGATCGGACAGAAGTCGTTTACGCCGATCGATCCGAATGCTGCGCAGCTACAAGGTCCGAATGGAGCGATCCTGCGCACCACCGATGGAAATTCATCTTGCGTCGTGAACGAATCGGGCGTGACGCTTACGTATGGCACGACATCTCTAGTGTTGAATGACGCGGGCGTCGAGATGACGTTCGGTGGGCAGACTATCGTCCTGAACGGCTCTGGCCTGCTGATAAACGGCCAGAGCTATCAAGCACATACGCACGGCTATTTGCCGGGCAGTGGATCCAAGGTCCAGTCCGATCCGCCGATCAATTAGTCGTGGCCGAACTGAATTGCCGCATCGTACATGTTTACAAGAGACGGATATCCGCCGCTTCCGCAGATCTGCACTTGCACGTAGTACGAGCGTCCAGTACGAATGAAATTGTTTGCCTCGGATCGCTGAATATTGGACATGTCTCCAATATTGGTTGGTACTGACCATTGGTTTCCATAGTGATCAGTAAATCGGAAGCTCTCAAGCGTCACGCCGCTAGAGCTAAATTGGACTCCTTCTACTTTCACGAGTCCGATGAACTGCTCGCAGCCATCCCCGGTTTTGTTCATGATTTCAGTCATGTTCACAAGCCCAGAAACGACGGTTTGAATGGGTTTGCCAGGCCGTGAAATGTAACGATGTATCACATCTCCTTCGGCGTGTGCATACACCGAAGCAAAGGCAAGCGAAGCGCAGAGGAGCGTACGTCGAATCATGATCTTCTCGAAGTGGTTGTAAAAATTCTAGGGGTTGTGCATGCGCACTTGGGGCCGAACCTACGATGAACTGGGTAACGCTACCTGGGTAATCGTGCAAACAGACGCTAATGGGTACAACGATCAGGTTTATCTAACGGCCCTTTGCCAGGCGCTGAAGCTGAACCTGAACGAAAGCCCGTTTTTCGCCAATTATGGCATTCCAGCGCAGCAGACTGTGGTGACGCAGGTATTCCCGGACTTCTACGTGATGCAGACGCAACAGCAGTTCGCACAGTACTTTGCGTCCCTCACGATTACGCGCGTCCCGAACGTCGATTCGCCGCAATACAACATCGTTGCCGTCACGCATAGCGGCTCAACTCTTTCGAGAACCGTTGCCACATGAGCATTCCGCTTGTCATGAGTGCGGCCGGCCCGGTCGCGACCTCGCCGGCCACGCTGCGCCAGAACCTGACCGATGGCGTCGCAGCGACGAATCCGGGGTACACGGCGAACCTGCCGGGCTCGTTGATCGAAGACATTGCATCGACCGACGTGGGTGCGTTGGTGACGATCGATCAAGCTCGGGTCGATGCGATCAACAGCATCACACCTTACGGGGCCAATGCATTCGTGCTCGCCCAACAAGGCGCGATGCTAGGCGTGAAGCAGGGCGCGGCGAACAACACGAGTGTGCTTCTCGTCTTCAGTGATACGAGCGCGCCGGGCTACACGATTCCGGCTGGTTTCATCATCAGCGATGGTACGTACCAATACGTCCTGCAGGATGGCGGCACGCTGTCGTCCACGGGAGTGTCGGTGCCGTTGCTCGCCGTCTCGAACCAAAGCGGCACGTGGGCGGTTCCGCAGAACACCGTGACGCAGATCGTCACGTCGCTGCCGACGCCCTACAACACGACGCTTACGGTGACAAACCCGCAGGCCGGCACGCCGGCCACGTCGGTCGAATCGGTACAGGAATATCGCGCTCGCGTCATGACCGCGAACCAAGTGGGAGGGCAGGCGACCCCGGCATTCCTGCAGACGCTGCTCGGAGAACTTCCGGGCGTCACGCCGCGCCTTGTCTCGATCGTGCAATCGACGTTCGGATGGGAGGTGATTTGTGGTGGCGGCGATCCGTACCAGGTGGCGGGCGCGATCTACGCAGGAACGCTAGATCTCTCCACGATCGTCGGATCGAACACGATATCGCGAAACGTGACTGTGACGATCACGGATCCGCCGAACAAGTACAACATCACCTACGTGAACCCACCGCAGCAGGTCGTGACGATCGCGGCGGTGTGGAACACAAACCTGTCGAACTTCACAGCCGGCGCACAGGTCGATCAGCTTGCGGCGCCAGCGATCCAAAGCTACATCAATGGGATCACGGTCGGCCAGCCAATCAACCTGAATTCGATGACGGCGCAGTTCATCTCCGCAGTGTCGTCGGTACTCTCGGTCGATAACCTCTCGGCGCTGACCTACACGGTTCGTATCAACGGATCGGTGGTCACGCCAGAGGCGGGAACTGAACTGATCGCGTCCGACCCGGAGTCGTATTTCTATGCAACTGCAGCCGGCGTAACGGTGACGCAGGGCTGACACATGCAGATCGAATCCTTCGACACTCAACCGCTGCAGCAGGTCGTGCCGAGCTACATCTACGACCAGTACAGCGATGACGATGACCTTCTTGCATTCGCAGAGAGTTTCAATGCGATCGCTCAGGGCTATCTCGACTGGTTCACCGTACCAAACGCGGGGCGCAGGTCAGCTGGTTGAATCGAGCACCGTGCTGCACGCATCGGTTCGCGACTTCTGCGACGGCATGCGCCGCGCCGTTACTTCTGCGGTGCAGCCTTTTTTCGCGTGTTCATTTTCTCGTCGATCCGCGGGATGAATTCCTGTTCGAACAGTTCGCGCACGACACCCACGAAATCGTTGACCAGCTTTGAGCGTTGCTGATGCGCCGGAAATACCATTGAGGCCTGAAAAGGTATCGACGAAGCAAGCGGACGCCAGACCGTGCCAGGAAACTTCGTGTAGGTGGCCGTGAACGGGTCGAGTACCGCCAGACCGAGCTTGCCGCCCACCATCGTGCATGCCGAGTGGGCCAGCGTCGTCTCGACCGGGTATTCGTACGCGACGCCCGCGGCATCCAGCGCCGCCTCCAGCCTGAGCCGCATCGGGTTCTCCGGGCTCAGCGCGATCAGCGGATGGCCCTGAAGCTCCTGCAGCTTGACCGACCGCCTGCGAGCGAGCGGGTGGTCCGACGGCAGCACACACACGGCATCGACGGGCGGCAGCGGCACGACGTCGACCCCCGGATACTCGGTGCCGAGCATCTGCACGAAGCCGATGTCCACCTGATTCGCCGCAGTCAGCTCCAGCGTACTCATCGAATTGCGGACATCGAGCGAGGTTCTGACGCCGGGGCGGGTGTGCGAAAAGCGTCGAATGCCTTCCGTGACGACACTGATGCCCAGCGTGGTCATCGACGCGATGCGCAGCGTGCCGGTACGCATGGTCTTCAGATCGTTGGCAACTTGCTCGATGCGCTCGATCCCCTTGTAGAACCGGTCGACCTCGTTAAAAAGCCGCTGCGCTTCCGCACCCGGAATCAGACGATTGCCCTCGCGGCGAAATAGTCGCAATTCCAGCGTTTGCTCCAGATCTCGTATCAGCCGGCTGACCGCCGGCTGGGTCACCTTGAGCAACTCGGCGGCGACGGTCATGCTCCCCGACACCATGACGGTCCGGAACGCCTCGAGTTGCCGCGGATTGAGCTGCATGCCTGCCTCCAGCCATGTTGACATCGCGGGAGCATAACATTTCCTTATGCGCGTCCTACTTCGTGTGGGTTTGATAATTGATTTTCGGAGCGTGACCATCTCGCCTGTCATTGGATGTACATCTTCCTGGAGGCGCTTTGCTGAACTTCACTATTCGACGCCTGTTGCTGTTGCCGCTGATGTTGCTCGGCGTGTCGATCGCCGTCTTCGTCATGCTGCATGCCATTCCGGGCGATTCCGCAAGAATGGCGGCCGGGCCCGACGCGACCGATGCCGATGTTCAACAGATTCGCGTCAACTACGGCCTCGACAAACCGCTCGCGACCCAATATCTCATCTACCTTGGAAAAATTTCCCACGGCGATCTGGGCGATTCGTTTCAGACGTACTCTCCGGTTAGCGAGGGCATCGCCCTGACGCTGCCGGCCACGCTCGAGCTGACGGCAACCGGCATGTTGGTCGCGGTGCTGCTGGGCGTCCCGCTGGGCATCTTTGCCGCGATGCGGCCGCGAGGCCTGATCGACAACGCGCTCACATCATTGGCAGTGCTTGGCATTTCCATGCCCGGATTCTTCCTCGGGTTGCTGCTCATGATGTTCTTCTCGCTGCATATGGGCTGGCTTCCGCCCACCGGGCGCGGAGGCTGGCAGCACATGATGCTTCCCGCCTTCACGCTCGGGCTGCCCTACGTCGCGACGTTCTCCCGATTGGCGCGCTCGACGATGCTGGACGTCCTGGGCGAGGACTATATCCGCACGGCGTACGCCAAGGGGGTGTCGCGCAAGGCGGTCGTGTTCAAGCATGCGCTGTCCAATGCGGCCATCCCGCTCGTCACGGTATTCGGCATGGATTTCGGCCGCTTGCTGGGCGGCGCCGTGATTGTCGAGAAGGTGTTCGCATGGCCGGGCATGGGCCGCTTCATGATCGACGCAATCGTTGCTCGCGATATCTACGTCGTGCAGGGAACCATCCTTGTGTTCGCGGCGATCGTCGTGCTCGTAAATCTTATCGTTGACCTCGCATATGGATTCCTCGACCCTCGCATCGCCTACGCCTGACATGACAGCCTCTCGATCGAATCGGCCGCGTGCCGGCTTTGCAGGTTATCTCGCGGCCGAGCGGCGCTGGGTGGCGCTCGTCGCGCTGGCTGTCCTGGCCGTCATCCTCGGCGCGGCGATTCTCGCGCCCTGGCTGTTCGACTGGGATGCCGTGACGCGTGTGAACCTCTCGCGCTCCATGACGCCGCCGAACGCGTCGTTCTGGCTCGGTACCGACCAAATGGGACGCGACCTGCTCGGGCGCGTGGTATGGGGCGCCCGGATCACGCTCACCGTCGCGTTCGGGAGCGTGGCGATTGCCGTCTGCGCGGGGCTGGCGCTCGGCGCCGCGGCGGGCTACTACACGGGACTCGTTCCAGGAGCCATCCTCCGGCTGACCGATTTCATGATTGCGTTTCCGCGCGCGCTCGTGGCGATCATGGTCATCACCGTCGCGGGCAACAGCGTGTTCAGCCTCACGTTGGCCATCGCGGTCTCGACGATTCCCATTTATGTCCGTTTTTTCGCCGCGCCGGTTCGCACGCTGAAGCAACGCGAGTTTGTGCTCGCTTCCCGATCGATCGGCGTCGGCGACGTCGAGTTGCTGCTGACCCACATCCTGCCGAACGTCGCGTCGCTCGTGATCGTGCAGGTCACGGTCTCGGTCGCCGAGGCGATTCTGATCGGCTCCGGTCTCAGCTTCCTCGGATTGGGCCCCGCGCCGCCGACGCCGGAGTGGGGCGCCATGATCGCGGACGCTCGCCCGTTTCTCTCCAGTCACCCGTACGTTCTGGCGGCGCCGGGCGTCGCGCTCTTTCTGGTGATTCTGAGCTTCAACCTGGTCGGCGACGCGCTGCGCGACTACGTGGACCCGAAGTCCCGCCAGGCGCGTTCGTGATGACCGGGTCGCGGAGGCTCGGTCCGTCTTCGCCGGCCCCGGCCGTGCGAAAGCCACAGCACAAGGAACAGGAAGGACCCACGACATGAAGCAGTACACAGTGAAAGCGAAACGAGGCGCATGGTTCGCAAGTCTTGCGCTGGCCCTCTGCGGCTTCGCGCATTCCGTTCCGGGCTCGGCAACGGAAGCGCTCACCTTCGTGCAGGGCTCGGACCTCGATACGCTCGATCCGGCCGTTACGCGCAGCACCCCGTCGCAGATTGTCATCGACCACATCTTCAACCAGCTGATCAAATGGGACGGTCCGAAAATGAGCCGGCTCGTGCCCGACCTCGCCGTCTCCTGGGCGAGCTCTGCCGACGGCAGGACCTGGACCTTCAAGCTGCGCAAGGACGTGAAGTTTCAGGACGGCACGCCGTTCGATGCCGAAGCGGTCAAGTTCAATCTCGACAGAATTCGCGACCCGAAGCTCGGTTCGCCGAATCGCTCGTACTTTGCCGACATTCAATCGGTGGAAGCGACTGCCGAACTTGTCGTCACCATCAGGACAAGCCATTCGGCCCCGACGCTGCTCGAACTGCTGGCCAACCAGTGGGCCGCCATCAGCAGTCCTGCCGCGGTGAGGAAATATGGACGCGGCTATGGGCATCACCCGGTCGGCACCGGGCCGTACCGGTTCGTCAGTTGGATGCCGAACGACCGCACCTTGCTCGAGCGTAACCCCACGTACTTCGGGCCGGCGCCCAAGCCCGATCAGCTGATTTTCCGCCCGGTGCCCGAGGATTCGGCACGCGTGATCGAGCTTCAAACCGCCAACGCCGACGTGGCGGCGAACCTGTCACCCGAATCGGCGTCGCAAGTCGAGAACGATCCGAAGGTGACGCTTCTGCAAGTGCCGAGTTCGTTTCAGGTCTTCTTCGAGCTGAATGTGACCAAGCCGCCGTTCGACGACGTGCGCATGCGCCGTGCGGTGAATCTGGCCATCAATCGGCAAGCCATCGTCGACAAGATCCTGATGGGCTACGGGAAGGTTCCAACCGGACCGTTCCCGGAGGGCGTCCAGGGGCGCCGGGCGTTTTCGCCGATTCCCTACGACCCCGATGCGGCGAGGCGGCTCATCAAGGAAGTCTATCCGCACGGCTTTCCTGGCGTCGTCACGCTGTGGACCACGGCGGGCCGGTACACGAAGGACCGGGAAGTGGCGGAGGTCGTTCAGAGCGACATCAACGCAGTCGGTATCAAGACGCAGTTCAAGGTCTGGGAGTGGGCGTCTTACCAGAAAACCCTCTACCGGTCGCAACCAGGCGCCGGCACGGGACGAGGCACCAACGACGCCGACATGTGGCTGCTCGGGACGGGAGTCACGAATGCCGACATTCGGCTGCGGCGCAAGCTTCAGACGGCTGATGCGTCGAATCTCACGGGCTACAGCAATCCAAAGGTCGACAGGCTGCTGACGCTTGCCGCGAGCGAGATGGACTACGCCCGGCGCATGGCGGACTACGGCGAGATCCAGCGCATCGTCTGGGAGGAAGCGCCGGCCACGATCCCGCTGTTCGACCAGGTGCAGGTGTTCGGTCTCGGAAAGAACGTGAAGGGGCTGATTGTGTTTGACGACGGGAACGTCGATTTCACGACGACCACCTTGACGAAGTAAGCATCAGATTCAGGAAACGATCATGCAAAACGAAATGCTCCTTACCGAAGCGCGGCTGAGCGCGCCGCCATCGAATCGAATGGTCAGGTATCACGATATTCCCGCGCTGGAACACGAGCGCCGGCAATTTCTCGAATTCGTCGCAGTCGACCTCGCCCACACGACGATGCTCGTGGAGGCCGGGATCATCCGTGGGGAGGTCGGCCGCGCGATCCTGATCGAGTTGCGAAAGATGCAGGCGATGCAGCCGGACGATTTCGACATCGACGTGCACAAAGGCAGCTTTCTGCTGCAGGTTGAATCGTTTCTCCTGGGTGCCATCGGTGAGGATTTCGCCGGCCAGATGCACACCGGCCGCAGTCGGATCGACCAAGGCGCCACGGTGCGACGTCTCTACGACCGCAATCGCATGCTCGACGTCATGGATCGCCTGAACGAGTTGCAGGCGGCGCTCGCCATGCAGGCGGCACGGCACGCGCGGACCATCATGCCGGGCTATACGCACATGCAGCACGCCCAGCCGTGGGTGTTCGGCCACTATCTCCTGAGCTTCAGCGCCCGCCTGCACGATTCGTTCGTACGCCTTACCGAGGCGTACGCCCGGGTCAACCGGAATCCGCTCGGCGCGGTCGGCCTGGCCGGCACATCCTGGCCGTTGAACCGCGATCGCACGACCGAGCTGCTCGGTTTCGACGCGGTGCTGGAGAACTCCAAACTGGGGCGAGAGGCGTGGTACGCCGCGGAAGCCATCGGCGCGCTGTCATTCGTGATGGCGGATCTGAACGACCTTGCTACCGATTTGCATGTCTGGTCCAGCATCGAATTCGCTCTGGTCGAAAGCGACGACAGCTATTGCGGCACCAGCAGCATCTTCCCGCAAAAGAAAAACCCCTCCGGCCTCGAAACCATTCGCAAGGCGGCCGGTGGTGCCGTCACGTGGCTCTCGACCGCGCTCGCGACCTTCCGGGGCGAAGGTACCGGCGATCAGGCCATGCGCGACCTGCCGCTGATTCATTCGGCGCTGGAAACGACCGAGGGGATGGTCGATCTCTTCACCGGCCTGATGGAGACGCTGATCGTTCACGAAGACCGCATGGCGTCCCTGCTCGCGGGCAGTTGGGCGACCTCGAGCAATCTGGCGGACGTCATCGTGCGGGAAAAGGGGATGTCGTTCCGGACGGTGCATCACATCGTCGGGCGCCTCGTGCGCAATTGCATGCGAGACCAAGTGCGGCCAGATGGCGTGACAGGCGCGGCGCTCGACATGGCCGCACGGGAGACGGCCGGCGTGACCGTCGGCCTGACCGATGCCATGGTGCGCGAGGCGCTCGACCCGCGCCGGTTCGTCGAAACGCGCGTCACGGCGGGCAGCGTGGCGCCTTCGGAAGTCGATCGCCTGATGGCTCAGGCCAACGCGGATGCGCAGCGCGACCGGCAATGGGTTGCGATGGCTCGCGCCAGGCTTCTGACGGCGCAGCAGTCGCTCGATGACGCCGTCGCGGCGATCGTCGGGCAAGGGGGCCGAGCATGACTGCAAATCTGGTGGCGCGTGTCGAGAATCTGAGCGTGGCCTTCGGGGGCGCGAAATCGGTGGCGCAGCCCATCGTTCGCAACGTGTCGTTCGACGTGTATCGCGGCAAGACCCTGGCAATCGTCGGCGAATCGGGCTCGGGCAAATCGGTGACCTCGCTTTCGATGATGCGGCTGGTCGAACTGGGCGGCGGCCGAATCGTCTCCGGCAGCATGCATCTGTATCCGCCTGCGGGAGCTGCCATCGACCTCGCTCGGGCGAGCGAGGCGCAGATGCGGCCCCTTCGGGGCTCGGCAATCGGGATGATATTTCAAGAGCCGATGACCTCGCTCAATCCGGTCTTCAGGGTGGGCGCCCAACTTGTCGAGGCGATCCGCCTGCATCAGCCGGGCAGCCGCGCCGAGGCGCAGGCGCAAGCGTTGCGGATGCTCGACCTGGTACGCATTCCGGATGCGCATCAGGTGATGGGGCGCTTTCCTCATCAGCTATCGGGCGGAATGCGCCAGCGGATGATGATTGCCATGGCGCTCGCAAGCAAACCGGCGCTGCTGATCGCCGACGAGCCGACGACGGCGCTCGACGTCACCGTCCAATCCCAGATCCTGCAGCTTGTCCGCGAGCTCCAGGACGAGATGGAGATGGGCGTGGTCATCATCACGCACGACATGGGCGTCGTGGCGCAGGTCGCCGACGAGGTAATGGTGATGCGCCGCGGCGAGGCGGTCGAACGCGGGCCGGTCGAGCAGATTTTTAGTGCACCCGAGCACGAATACACGCAAGCGCTGCTTGCCGCCGTACCCCGCCTGGGCTCGATGACGGGCACCGATGCACCCGCGAAGTTTCCTCTGTTGGGCGACGGCCGGACGAACGATGTGCCGGTGCCACCGGCAGCGGCTGCGCGGGCGACCAGCGAGCCCTTGTTGCGTGTCAGGGACCTGACGATTCGCTACGACCTTCGGGGCGGGATTTGGGGAGGCGTCCAGAAACGCGTGCATGCCGTGGAAGGCATCGATTTCGATCTGTTCGCCGGCGAGACGCTGGCGCTGGTGGGCGAGTCGGGCTGCGGGAAGTCGACCACGGCCCGCGCGGTGGCTGGCCTGACCGGCACGCAAGGCGGAACGATCGAATTTCAAGGACGCCCGCTGGCCGGCCTGCGGGGCGCCGACAAGAAGCAACTGTGCCGAGACATTCAGGTGGTGTTTCAGGACCCGTACGCCGCGCTCGACCCCCGCAGAAGTATCGAGGATACGCTGCTCGAACCGCTCCAGGTGCACGGAATCTGCCGCGGTGACGATGCGCGCCAACGCGTCGTCGAACTGCTGGAGCGCGTCGGGTTGCCTGCCAGCCACGCGCAGCGCTATCCCCATCAATTCTCCGGCGGGCAGCGGCAGCGCATCTGTATCGCACGTGCGCTGGCGTTGTCGCCCAAGCTGGTGGTCGCAGACGAATCCGTATCGGCCCTGGATGTCTCGATTCAGGCGCAGATCGTGAACCTGCTGCAGGACCTTCAGCGAGACCTGGGAGTTGCATTTCTGTTCATCTCTCATGACCTCGCGGTGGTTGAACGCGTCAGCCATCGCGTCGCGGTCATGTACCAGGGGCGCATTGTCGAAATCGGCACGCGGCGGCAGATTTTCGAAACGCCGCAGCATGCCTACACCCGCAAGCTGCTCGACGCGGTGCCGCACGCCGATCCGGCGGCGAGAACGGCTCGTGTCGATGCGGTGTCCGGCGACTTGCCGAGCAGGGTGTTCGGGCTGTCCTACAAACCGGAGCGAGTCGGCATGATTCAAGTCGCGCCGGGCCACTTCGTGGCGGCCGCCGCGTAGATCTCGCGGCCTTCCCGCTGGAGGGCAAGAGGCGCGCCTCCCCGGCGAACCAGGAAATCTGGTTTCCAGGAAAAATTATTTAGTTATGCGAACACAAAATTCCACATTGAATTGCCTTGGAGATTTTTCAATGAACAAGAAAGTCATTTTCCTGACTGCACTGGCTGCATGCCCGGCCGCCGCACAGGCCCAGAGCAGCATGACGTTGTATGGCATCGTCGACGATGGCCTGAGCTTCGTATCGAATTCGGGTGGCAAGCCACTGTACGGTGCATCGAGCGGAGGTATGCAGTCGGACCGGTGGGGAGTGCGAGGCGTGGAGGATCTGGGGGCCGGCCTGAAGGCCACGTTCAAGTTGGAAAACGGCTTCGACATGAATACCGGAAAACTCGGCCAGGGTGGCCTCGAATTCGGACGCCAGGCCACGGTGGGCCTCTCCGGCGAGTTCGGGGCGGTGACACTCGGCCGCCAATACGATTCGGTGGTCGACTACGTGGGACAACTTGCATTCGCCGACACGTTCGGCGCGGCGATGAATGCGCATGCCGGCGACATCGACAATTTCAACAATTCGTATCGCGTCAACAATGCGATCAAGTTCCGGAGTGCCGATTACGCCGGCTTCAATTTTGGCGGCCTTTACAGCTTGGGCGGTGTCGCCGGGCAGCCGGGACGCAATCAGATCTATTCGGTCGGTGCTGCATACAACCGTGGGCCGTTGAGCGCGGGTCTGGGTTATCTCGACGTGAGGAATCCGAATGTCAGCTTTTTCGGCAACAGCACGTCCGGTACCGTCTCGACCACAGCGTCCAACGTCGCGTCGCCGGTGTATGCCGGCTTCGGCTCCGCCAATACCTACCAGGTGGTAGCGGCCGGTGCGACCTATGCAATCGGCGCGGCAACTCTCGGCATGACGTACTCCAACATCAAGTTCGGGAATCTGGGCGCGTCGTACGCGTCGCCGTTCAAGGGGCAGACGCAGACGTTCAACAATGGCGAAATTCAGTTGCTGTATCGCTTCACGCCGGCGTTTCAGGCGGGCGTGACCTACGACTACACGCGCGCGGGCCGCATCAACGGCCAGGCCGCCGCGCAATACCATCAGGGCGCCCTGGGGGTGGACTACCTGCTTTCGAAACGCACCGACCTGTATGCAGTGGGCGTGTATCAACATGCGTCCGGGCAAACTTTGTCGGGCGCCGGCACGGCGCTGGTACCGGCGGTCGCGTCGATCAGTGGCCTGACCGCCTCGGCGAATCAAACTCAGCTTGCTTTCAAGGCCGGTATCCGCATGAAGTTCTGATGGCGTGATCGAGCCTCGCAAGCGGCGTTTCCAGACCGCTTGCGAGGTCGAACGGGAGTGGACGATGAAACACCCCCCCTCCAGCCCGAATCACGCCCTCCATCCACTCACACCTCGACAATCACCCAACCGCCACCCGTTCCCCCCCACCACAAGATCGCCCACATACGCGCCGACATAATCGTTCAGCGCCATCGGCGCCGGCACCCTCTCGTCGTTCAGTTCGAGCGACAGCATTTTGTCTCGCAGGCGCAAGAGGCGCGGCAAGTCAGCGGTCGTAGCAGACGACGCGCAGCACGGTGGGCTGTAGGCAGCTTGCAGTCTTTGAGCAGGGCGACAGCCAAATGGGAGATGAGTCGCCTGCAGAAGTTTAGTGTCGATCGGCTGTGGCAACCTGCAACGCTGGCCTGCTGTCTGTACCCCAAGAGAATCCGGCGCGTCGCTTGCAACTTGATCCGTCTTCGACTGGTACCTCGGCGGCATCGCGCAAGTAGGAATTGACGAGCATGCGTGAGGCGCTCGCCGCAATTTGCTTCGTTGTACAGTACGGCATGGTCAAGAAAACATCCCAGGAACAACGGCGCGAACTTGGTGCCTTCCTCACGAGCCGGCGGGCGAGGCTGCAACCGAAGGATTTCGGCCTGCCCGATGGGCCGCGCCGTACGCCCGGCTTGCGGCGTGAGGAGGTCGCCGTCCTGTCGGGCGTCAGCGTCAGCTGGTACACCTGGCTGGAGCAGGGGCGCGATATTCGGCCGTCCGTTGAGGCGCTGGAGCGCATTGCCAGGGTGATGAAGCTCGATCGCATCGAGTCGTCGCATCTTTTCGCGCTGTCCACGCGCGAGGCGCCGACCGCCTCGTCGTCCGGCGAAGCCGAAGTGAGCGACGGGCTCGAGCAGCTGGTGCGCGCCATCAACCCGATCCCCGCCTATGTCCGCAACGCTCGCCTCGACATCCTCGCGTGGAACGATGCGATCGCCGATCTGTTCGTGGATTACGGCTCGTTGAAACCGCACGAGCGCAATACGTTGCGGCTGCTCTTCCTGTATCGGCCCTATCGCACCTTGATTCTCGACTGGGAGCAGATGGCGCGCGGCATGATTTCGGCGTTTCGCGCCGCGCGGGCGCGCGCCACGGACAAGGCAGGATTCGACCAGCTCGTCGAGGAGCTGTCGGAACAAAGCCCGGAGTTTCGCGATTGGTGGAAAGACATCGACGTGAAGGGCTTCGACGAAGGCAGCAAACGGCTTCGGCATCCCACTGGCGGCCATCTTTCATTCACCTACGTCGCACTGACGCCGGAGGGGCGCCCGGACCTCTCGCTGGTCACCTACATCCCCAGGATCGCTGCCTATGACCCGCAGTCATAGGATCACAAGACGCCTTCTTCGCTGACTCGAGCCTCCCTACACTGACCTTCATCGCAGCACTGAACGCTGCTCAACGAAGGTCATGGAGGTCGTCGATGTCAGTTCCCGCCACGCAGTCGAACCCGCAAGCATCCGCTGTCGCCGTCTCGCGCAATCCCGCCACCGGCGAATGGATCGAAAGCTACCCGTTCCAGGCGCCGAACGAGGTGGAACGCATCCTCGACGAGAGCGCCGCCGCGTTTCGTCTCTGGCGCGCCACGCCGATGCGCGAGCGCGTCGCCGCCTACGGCCGCCTGGCCGCCGAGTTGCGCGGCCGGAGCGACACGCTCGCCGCGCTGATCACGGCCGAGATGGGCAAGACGCTCGCCGCCGCCCGCGCGGAAATCGAGAAATGCGCGAGCACGATCGACTGGATTGCCCAGAACGGCCCGACGATCCTCGCGGACGAACCGGTCGCCGTCGATGCCGACGACCAGGTTCACGTGTCGTATCTGCCGATCGGCACGATCCTGGCCGTCATGCCCTGGAACTTCCCGTTCTGGCAGGTGATTCGCGCGTCGGGGCCGATCATGCTGTCCGGCAACGGCTTCCTGCTCAAGCACGCGCCGAACGTGATGGGCTGCGCGTATGCGCTTCAGGCGGCGTACGAGGCGGCCGGCTTTCCGAAAGGCCTGTTCGCCAACCTGAATACCGACAACGACACGGTGGCCCGCGCGATCCGCGACGACCGGATCGCGGCCGTCACGCTGACCGGAAGCCTGCGCGCCGGCGCCGCCGTGGCCGCCACGGCAGGGCAGGCCCTGAAGAAGAGTCTGCTCGAACTGGGCGGTTCGGACGCGTTCATCGTGCTGGCCGACGCGAATCTCGACCTGGCCGTGAAGGCCGCCATCGAAGCCCGTTTCCAGAACGCCGGGCAAGTGTGCCTCGCCGCCAAGCGCTTCATTCTCGAAAAGCCGATCGCCGAGGCGTTCACGCGCAAGTTCGTGGAGGCCGCGAAGCGCCTGGTGGTGGGCGATCCGCTGAGCCCGGACAGCACGATCGGCCCGATGGCCCGCGCGGATCTGCGTGACGAACTGCATGACCAGGTCGAGCGCACGATCGCCGCCGGCGCGACGCTCCTGCTCGGCGGCACGAAGCTCGAAGGCGCCGGCAACTTCTACGCGCCCACCGTGCTGGCCAACGTGATGCCCGGCATGGCCGCGTTCGACGAGGAGACGTTCGGCCCCGTCGCCGCCATCACCGTGGCCGAGAGCGCGGAGGATGCGATCGACCTGGCCAACGCGAGCGACTACGGGCTGGGCGGCAGCCTGTGGACGCAGGACGTCGCACGCGCCCAGCGCATCGCGCGCCGCCTGGAAACGGGCGGGGTGTTCATCAACGGGTTCTCCGCGTCGAACGCGCGGATTCCGGTGGGCGGCGTGAAGAAGAGCGGGTACGGCCGCGAGCTGTCGCACTTCGGCCTGCGCGAATTCACCAATGCCCAGGCCGTCTGGGCCAGGACCGTGGGCTGAGCGCATCGCCCGCAACCCGACGCAACCCTGAAACCCCGCAACCCGAAGAGAGCCCACATCATGTCCCACTCTGCCACCAGCCCCGTCCTGCAACCGGTGACGATCGGCGGCCTGTCGCTCAAGAACCGCATCGTGATGGCGCCGATGACGCGCAGCCGGTCGGACGACGCCGGCGTGCCGCCCGATTATGCCGCCGACTACTACGCGCAGCGCGCCGGCGCCGGCCTGATCATCACCGAAGCGACCAATATCTCGGCGCAGGCGCGCGGCTATCCGCGCACCCCCGGCATCTGGACGGAACCCCAGATCGCCGCCTGGCGGCGCGTGACCGACGCCGTGCATCGCCAGGACGGGAAAATCTTCCTGCAGCTGTGGCACACGGGGCGCATGTCCCACCCCGACATGCACGGTGGCGGCCTGCCGGTGGCGCCGTCGGCCATCAAGCCGGCGGGCCGGATCCGCGTGCACGAGGGCATGAAGGATTTCGTGACGCCGCGTGCGCTCGAGACGCACGAGATCGTGCCGATCGTGGACGACTACCGGCGCGCCGCGCAAAACGCGCGGCGGGCGGGCTTCGACGGCGTGGAGGTGCATGCGGCGAACAACTATCTGCTGGAGCAGTTCATTCGCGACAGCACCAATCGCCGTACCGACGCGTACGGCGGCTCGCTGGAGAACCGCCTGCGCTTTCCGCTCGACGTGGTGCGCGCCGTGGTGGACGTATGGGGCGCGAAGCGGGTCGGCATCCGCATCTCGCCCGTCACGACCGCGCCAGGCGATACGCCGCTCGACAGCAATTCGGCCGACACGTTCGGGGCCTTCGTCGATGCGCTGTCGCAGCTTGGCCTGCTCTACATCCACGATATCGAAGGCGTCACGCAACTGAGCCGCGAGGCGTCCGACGGCATGAGCTTCACCGCGCTGCGCAAGCGCTTCGCGGGTGCCTACATCGCGAACAACCAGTACACGCTGAGCCTTGCGGAAACCACGCTGGCCGCCGGCGACGCGGATCTGTTCAGCATCGGCCGCCCGTTCATCGCGAATCCTGACCTGGTGGGCCGGCTGGCTTCCGGCGCGCCGCTCGCGGAAGCGCCGAAACAATACTGGTACGGCGGCGACGCGACGGGCTATGCCGATTGGCCCGCGATGAACGGCTGAACACGGTATCGAGCACTCTTTCAACCGGCAGTCATTTTTCCCAAGGGAGTTTGAATCATGTTTTCGATGAATCGATTGGCATCTGGTGTTGCACTCGCGGCCGCGTTGACGGCAAGCCAGGCGGCTGTCGCGGAACCCGTCAGGAATGTCGTGCTCGTTCACGGCTACTTTGCCGACGGCACCGGCTGGCAGGGCGTCGCGGACATCCTGACGCGCGACGGCTTCAAGGTCTCGGTCGTTCAGCAACCCGAAACGTCGTTCGAGGACGACGTGAAGGCCACCCGCAACGCGATCGACGCGGCCGATGGGCCGAGCATCGTGGTGGGGCACAGCTACGGCGGCATGGTGATCACGCAGGCGGGGGACGATCCGAAGGTGGCGGGGCTGGTGTACGTGGCCGCGTTCGAACCTGACGTCGGCGAGACCTTGCGAGATCTCGCCGAGAAGATGCCGCCCGCCACGAAGGGCATCAAGCTCACGACGGATGGCCATCTGTATTTCGACCAGGCCAGCTTCGCGGCCGATTTCGCGGCCGGCGTGAAGCCCGCGACCGCCCGATTCATGGCGATCTCGCAGGTCCTGCCGGCGGTGCAGACCGCCAATGCCCCGGTGACGCAGGCCGCGTGGAAATCGAAGCCGAGCTGGGCCGTGGTGTCGAAGGAAGACCGGACCGTCAATCCCGATCTGGAGCGGTTCATGGCGCGGCGCGCGGGCAGCACGGTGACGGAAGTCCACGGCGCTCACGTGGCGTTCATCGCGCACCCCGAACCCGTGGCGAAGGTCATCGAGCAGGCGGCGCGCGACGCCGGCGGTGCCCGGTAAGCCCCGCATCACCCGTTGACTGCGTTTCAAAAAATTGTAGACGACTGGTCTAATCGTGCTTATAGTGGCCGACATGCGACATCCGCGGTTGGCTTGCGAAGCCACCGTGCACGTGCGTCGTTGCTTGTGCCGACAGGGCAGGAACAGCGAACGTGCTTTTTTTTACATCGAAACTAGACGACTGGTCTACTTAATGACGACGTCGTTTTTGACAGGAGCAGCGAAATGAAAGTGCTGATGGTTTTGACCTCCCACGACCAACTGGGTGATACCGGCAAGAAGACGGGCTTCTGGCTCGAGGAGCTGGCCGCGCCGTACTACGCATTCAAGGATGCCGGCGCGGAAATCGTGCTGGCGTCGCCGAAGGGCGGGCGGCCGCCGCTGGATCCGAAAAGCAACGAGCCGGCCTTTCAAACCGAGCTGACCCATCGCTTCGAGGCCGATGCCGCCGCCAACGCGCAGCTCGCCGCCACCGTGCGGCTGGACAGCGTGTCCGAAGCGGATTTCGACACGGTGTTTTATCCCGGTGGCCACGGCCCGCTGTGGGACCTCGCCGAAGACGTCCACTCCATCGCGCTGATCGAGGCATTCCTCGCTGCCAACAAGCCCGTGGCGCTGGTCTGCCATGCGCCGGGTGTGCTGCGGCACGTCAAGTCGCCGGATGGCCGCCCGATGGTCGCGGGCCTGCAGGTGACGGGCTTCGCGAACACCGAGGAAGACGGTGTGGGGCTGACCGATGTGGTGCCGTTCCTGGTGGAGGACATGTTGAAGGCCAACGGAGGCCTCTATTCGAAGGGCGCGGACTGGGGGTCGTACGTGGTGGCGGACGGCCTGCTGATTACCGGTCAGAACCCCGCGTCGTCCGCAGAGGCCGCCGCCCGCCTGATGGCGGAACTCGCGCGCTGAACGCCGGCGCGATCCAACCCAACCGCAACCAGGAGAACCCCATGTCCACCGCCACGCATGTCAACCCGTCCCGATCCCTCTTCGACGGCCCCTACACGCTGAGCATGGCCGGCGCACAAGTTGCCGCGACCTCGTTCTTCGACGTCATGAATCCCGCCACCGGCGCGGTGCTGGCGCGGGCGCCGGCCGCCACGCCGGCGCAGATGGAAGATGCCATCGCCGCGGCGAAAACCGCGTTCAAGACGTGGTCCGCGTTGCGCTACGAGGAGCGGCAGGCGTACCTGAACGCGTATGCCGACGCCCTCGAAGCGCATCGCGACGAGCTGGCACGCCTGCTCACGCAGGAGCAAGGCAAACCGCTGACGACGATGGCCGAACCCGAGGTCGACCAGTCGATTTCGTGGATTCGCCAGATCGCGGCGCGCCGCATTCCGGTCGAGATCGTGGAGGAGACCGACACCCATGTCGTCGAACTCCATCACACGCCGCTCGGCGTGATCGGGGCAATCACGCCGTGGAATTTCCCGGTGCTGCTGGCGCTCTGGAAAGTGGCGCCTGCGCTGATCACGGGCAACACGATGGTGATCAAGCCGTCGCCGTTCACGCCGCTGTCGACGCTGCGTTTCGGCGAGATCGCGCAGACGGTCTTGCCGGCCGGCGTGCTCTCCGTCGTGTCGGGGGGCAACGAGCTGGGGCCGCAACTGACGGGCCACGCCGACATCGCGAAAATCAGCTTCACCGGTTCGACCGAAACCGGCAAGCACGTGCTGCGTTCCGCCGCCGGCACCATCAAGCGCGTGACGCTGGAGCTGGGCGGCAACGACGCGGCGATCGTGCTGCCCGACGCCGACTATCGCGCGATCATCCCGCAACTGTTCTGGGGCGCGGTCGGCAATTCCGGCCAGTGGTGCGTCGGCATCAAGCGGCTCTACGTGCACAGTTCGTTCCACGCGGATTTCGTCGCGGCTTTCGTCGAGTATGCGAAGCAGCAGAAGATGGGCGACGGGCTCGATCCGGGCGTGACGATCGGACCGGTTCAGAACCGGATGCAGTTCGACAAGGTGAAGACCTTCCTCGACGACATCAGGGCCAGCGGTCAGAAGGTGGTGCTCGGCGGCGAAATCGATGCGTCGCGGCCCGGTTACTTCATCCCCGTGACGGTGGTCGACAACCCGCCGGAAACCTCGCGCATCGTTCAGGAAGAGCAATTCGGGCCGATCGTGCCGATCATCGCCTACGACGACGTGGACGATGTCGTCGCGCGAGCCAACAACAGCCCGTACGGGCTCGGCGGATCGGTCTGGGGCCGCGACACCCGCGCCGCCGTGACGGTGGCCAATCGCCTCGAGACCGGCATGGTGTGGGTCAACGAAATTCACACGCAGGGCGTCGACATTCCGTTCGGCGGGCAGAAGCAGTCGGGCCTGGGCACGGAACACGGCAGCGAAGGGCGCCTGCTCTTCACGAATCCGAAGACCGTCCTGATCCGCAAGTGAGGTCCGCCATGGGCGCTTGGGTCGTGACAGGGACCGGGTTTTCATCGTGGCGGGTACCGCGCCGCCCGAAGCGATCGACGGGCAGGTCGAGGCGCGATTCAAGCGCATGAAGCGGTGGCCGTGGCCCGTTGTCGGGCTGCGGCCGATAACGATGGTCGTCTGAATATCAGGGGTGATTTCATGAGCAACAACATTGAAGGCAACCGCCCCAATCACCCGCGCGCGTGGTCGAGCGCATCGAGGATCGCGCTCACGCCCAGCAGTTCGGGAAGGGCCCGACCGTTCGGCGCGCCTGGCCCGTACACCACGTCGAGTGGAATGCCGGCGCGCCCGAAGCCTTCCACGTAGCGCGCGATGCCGGGATCGGCGTGACTCCAGTCGGCGCGCATGCGCACGAGGTTCGGCGCCGCCAGCGCGCGCTGGACGTCGGGCCGGCGCAGGACGGTCAGTTCGTTGACCTTGCAGGTCAGGCACCAGGTGGCGTCGACGTCGACGAACACGGTCTTGCCGTTCGCCACCAGTGTTGCGATCCGGGCCGGATCGAACGCTTGCCAGCCGTCGTCGGCGGGGCGGGCGGCAGTGCTGCCCGGCGCCGCCGCGGCCGGTGCCGAGGCGTCGTCCGGCAGCGCCGCGACGACGATCGCGCCGATCGCGAGGCCCGCAAGCAGCGCAGTCGTCCAGCGCGATGCCGGTGCCGTGCCGGCCCCGGACAGCAGCGCGCGCATGCCGAGCAGCGCCGCGATCACCAGCGCGACCGCGAGCGCGATGCGCACGCCGGTGGCGCTCGCCAGCAACACCAGCAGCCATCCTGTCGTCGCCAGCAGCAGGAACCCGAGCACGGTGCGTACACGGTTCATCCACGGGCCGGGACGCGGCAGCCAGGCGACCAGCGATGGCGCGATCGCGATCGCGAGAAAAGGCGACGACATGCCCAGCCCCATCGCGATCAGCACGGCGAAGATCTCGACCGGGCCGTGCCCGAGCGCGAAGCCGATCGCCGTGCCGACCAGCGGCGCGGAACAGGGCGTGGCCAGCAAGGTGGAGAACGCGCCGGAAAGAAACGCCTCGGCGAGCGGACCACGTTGGGTGGTGGTGCCCGCCAGATCGGCGAGCGCGCGCGGCAGGCCGATCGCGAGCCAGTCGAACAGGCTCGCCGCGAACAGCGCGGTCACCACGGCCATGCTCGCGAGAAACCACGGTTGCTGGAACTGGATGCCCCAGCCGATGGCGACGCCGCCGAGCTTCAACGCGCTCAGCGCGAGGGCCAGCGAGGCGAACGCGGCAAGGGTGCCGAGCACGGAGGCGGCGGCGAGCCGGCTCGTCGACCGGCGCGAGGCGCCGGCCGTTTTCAGCAGCGCGAACGCCTTCAGCGACAGGACCGGCAGCACGCACGGCATCAGGTTGAGGATCAGGCCGCCCGCGAACGCGGTGAGCAGGATCGACAGCAGTGGCAGGATCGACACGGAAGACGACGCGCGACCGCTCGCATTCACGGCGCCGATGTCGACGGCGCGGGCACCATCGACGAGCGTCAGGGCCATCGCCTGCGCGTTGCCGGTCGAGTCGGGCAGGGAGACGTCCAGTCGCGCGTCGCGCCGATCGCTCGACAGCCGGACCACGGGCGCCGCGGGCAGCCCGCTTCCCGCGCCCTCGACGAACAGGTCGGGGGCCGTGAACGGCTGCGTGCTGCTGCGCAGATGAATCTCGAGGTGGCGTGCGCCGGCGCGCAGCGAGATGTCGCTGGAGATCACCGAGATTCCGGCCCGCGCGGCAGGCGCCGGCACGGCGCGTCGTGCCGCGTCGAGTTCGGCGGCTTGCGCCGAGGCCGGCGGCGGTACCTTGGCGGCCGGCAGCGCGAGCGTCAAATCCGCGTGCTCGGGAACGCAGACATTCGAGCAGGTCGCGTAGTCGAGCGTCAGGTTCAGGTGCGCGGGCGCGCCGGACTTGCGCAGCGCGATCGTCAAGGGCAGCACGACGTCGTCGCGATACACCGCGTTTTGCAGGCCGTCGATTACCAGCCGCGTCGGCGCCGGCCACTGCAGCGTGGCCGAGGCCACGTCCGGCGCGCGCGACCAGTCCGGATGCGGGGCGACGCCGGCATCGCCGGGCGTGCGCCAGTAGCCGTGCCAGCCGCGCGGGAAACGAAATTCGATGCCGGCCTGCAGCGAGGTGCCCGCCACCGCATCGACGGCGGTGACGAGGCGCACCTGCGCACGCGCGTCGCCGACCCATTCCGATGCGGCGGCGCGGGCAGGGCTCGCCCGACCGAGCGCCGCCGCGCACAGCGCCGCCACGAGTATTGCGCCCAGCCACGTGCGCGGGTTTCGCATTGCCGCCTCCTGGTTTGCCGGCCGCTCAGCGCGGGTCGGCGCCGGCGTCCGCGACGCGCGCGGCACCGACGATCCTGCCGTCCGGTGCTTCCAGCAGCACCGCCAGCCGTTCGCCTGCCACCGGCGCCGTCTTCAGCGCCAGGGCGGTTCCCGACCATTCGCCGATCGGCATGAAGCTGCGCACGATGTTCGATTCGGTCAGCGTGCGGCCGGAGTTTTCACCGCGTCCGATCGACGTGACATGGCGCGCGTCGTAGCCGACCAGCAGCACGCGAGCCCGCCCGGCGCCTGCGCCGACCGACACCGTGACCGTGCCGCCGTTGCGGCTGGCGTCGACGGCGGCGGCCGTCGCGCTCGACGCCCTGGCTTTCGCGATGGCGGCATTGGCTGCATCGCGATCGGAGCCGACCACGCCGGCCGCGCCGTCGATCACCATCTCGGGCGTGTACGCGCCGTCTCCGAAGCGCCGGGCGTAGCGCGCCTGTCGGTCGGTGGCGAGGTCGAGCGAATAGGGATCCTTCCAGCCGAGCTGGTTCCAGTAGGTCACGTGAAACGCGAGCGGCAGCACGTCGGGGCGCGTGTCGCCGAGCTCGGACAGGAAGCGGTCGGCCGGTGGGCACGACGAGCAGCCTTGCGACGTATACAGTTCGACGACGACGGGGCGGGGTGCCGCGGCGAACGCGTGGGAGCTGGCGAGCACGGTGGAACCCGCGCAGAGGGCGAGAAGCAAACGGGACAGCATGACGAACTCCAGTGAAGGACGTGATGGGTAGTTCGTCGTTTGCTGTCGGCGGGTTACACCTGTCCTGTCGAAGCGGGCTTCAAATCGGATCGGGGTCGGCTAGAGGGGGAAATTCGCACCGATCGGAGGCGCCGGGGCAGCTCATTCCAGGCAGTTTCCCCCGGATTCATCGGCCCATGCCGTCCGGTCGGCTATGATGCGGGTCCTCTCCGAAGTCGCTCCTCATGATCTCCGTCCGTAATGTCACCCTGCGCCGCGGCGTCAACGTCGTACTCGACCGCGCATCCATCACCTTCACACCCGGCGAAAAGATCGGTCTCGTCGGCCGCAACGGTGCCGGCAAGTCGTCCTTCTTCGGGTTGCTGAACGGCACGCTGCACGAAGATGGCGGGGAGTTCTCGATTCCCGCCGCGTGGAAGATGGGCCAGGTCGCGCAGGACATGCCCGAGACCGAGCAGGGCGCGACCGATTTCGTGATCGAGGGCGACACGGTGTTGCTGGCCGCGCAGGAAGAAGTGGCCGCCGCGGAAGCCGGCGACGACGGCATGCGCATGGCGGAGGCCTACATGGCCCTGCACGACGCGGGCGCGCACGATGCGGCCTCGCGGGCGCAGGCGCTGATTCTCGGCCTCGGCTTCAGCGAGGCGCAGCTCGACCAGCCGGTCAACAGCTTCTCCGGCGGCTGGCGCATGCGGCTGCAGCTGGCGCGCGCCCTGATGTGCCCGTCCGACCTGCTGCTGCTCGACGAACCCACCAACCACCTGGATCTCGACGCGCTGGTGTGGCTGGAAGCCTGGCTCAAGCGCTATCAGGGCACCCTGGTGGTGATCAGCCACGACCGGGAATTTCTCGATGCGGTCACCCAGGTGACCGTGCACGTGGACAACGCGAAGCTCGTGCGCTACGGCGGCAACTACAGCAAGTTCGAGGAGATGCGCGCCGAGCAGCTGGTCCTGCAGCAGGCCGCGATGGCCAAGCAGGCGGACAAGATCGCCCACCTGCAGAAGTTCATCGACCGCTTCAAGGCGAAGGCCTCGAAGGCGAAGCAGGCGCAGAGCCGGGTCAAGGCGCTCGAGCGCATGGAGAAGGTCGCGCCGGTGCTGGCCGACGCGGAGTTCAGCTTCGAATTCAAGGAGCCGCTCAACGTTCCGAATCCGCTGCTGTCGATGCTCGACGCGAGCTTCGGCTACCCCGCGCCGGACGACGCCGCGCCGGGCACGCCGCCCACCGTCATCGTGCGCGGCATCAACCGTTCCGTGCTGGCCGGGCAGCGCATCGGCATCCTGGGCGCGAACGGGCAGGGCAAGTCCACGCTGGTGAAGACGGTGGCGCACGCGCTGGCGCCGATCGCCGGCGAGATCAGCGAGGGCAAGGGGCTGAACATCGGCTACTTCGCGCAGCAGGAGCTCGACGTGCTGCGCCCGCTCGACACGCCGATCGAACACATGATTCGCCTCGCCAGGGACACGCCGGCGCACATGCGCGCGCCGGGCCAGAGCGGCACCGAGCAATCGCTGCGGACCTTCCTCGGCAGCTTCAGTTTCAGCGGCGACATGGTGCATCAGGCGGTCGGCACGATGAGCGGCGGGGAAAAGGCGCGGCTCGTGCTGTGCATGATCGTGTGGCAGCGCCCCAATCTGCTGCTGCTCGACGAGCCGACCAACCACCTGGACCTGGCCACCCGCGAGGCGCTGGGCATCGCGCTCAACGAGTTCGAGGGCACCGTGATGCTGGTCAGCCACGACCGCTCGCTGCTGCGCGCGGTATGTGACGAGTTCTGGCTCGTCACCAAGGGCGGCGTCGAGCCCTTCGACGGCGATCTCGACGATTACCAGCAGTTCCTGCGCGACGAAGCGCGCCGCATGCGCGAGGAGGCGGCCGCGAAGTAGCGGGTGGCCGGGGCTTCGCCGACGGGATCAGGCGGACGCCCGACTTCCGGAATCCTCACGATCGGCGCGCCGGCGGCGTCGTGCGTGGCCGCCCGAACGCCCGCGCCCGTCTCACGCCCCCAGCAGCACCCCGGTGCGGATCGGGCGGATGCCCGTCACGCGGCCGAGCGGCGCGCCGGCGGTGACGAAACGGATCGCGCGGCGCATGTAGAAAATGCCTTCGGTGCCGCTGTACACGGTATGCGTTTCATCCTTCAGCGGATCGATCACGTCGAACAGCGGGTCGCCCACCCGAATCCGGTCGCCGGTGGCCGCGCGGTGCACCAGGATGCCGCTGGCCGGCGCGTGGAACTGTTCGCTGCCGGCCAGCGGCGTCGGTGGCTGCACGAGCGGCGGCAGCGGTTTCGCCGCCCCGCGCAGGGCGCCCCGCGCGCGCAGGAAATCGATGATGGCCTCGGCATCGTGCGCGGCGGTCTCGCAGCTCACGTCGCGCTGGCCGCGGCATTCGAGGGTGGTGGCGATGGTGCCGGGCGGCAGCGGCGTGGCGTCGCCGAGCGGCTGGCGCAGCGTCCACCACGGCAGGCTGTGTGCCTCGTCGAAGGCCTGACCGCCCGAATCGGTCGCGATCAGCGAGGCCTGCGCACCCAGATAGCGGGCCAGCGGCTCGAACTGCGGCCACGCCTCGTCGCTCGTGTAGAGATGCAGCGTCGCTTCGAGCGAGCAGTGAAGATCGATCACCACGTCGGCGTCGAGCGACAGTTCGAGCAAGGCGTGCTGAAGCGATTCGAACTCGGTGCGCGGCGTCTGCCGCGCCAGCGTCTCGCGCATCAGCCTTCGCACGGTGGCGATGTTGGCCTGCGCGTCGGGCCCGAGCGCGCCGTCGAGCGAGGCGGCATCGTCCACCAGGGCCGGGAAGCTGCGATTGAAGTTGCGCCCGCTGGCCAGATCGAAGCGACCGATGAACTGGCCGAGCACGTGCTGGGCCAGGCCCACGGGGTTGGCCACCGGCACCAGCACGATCTGCGCCGCGATCTCGCCGGCGGCCTCCAGCTCGAGCAGGCGGCGCCGGAGCATCACGGCCACCAGCATCGCCGGCGTCTCGTCGGCGTGCAGCGCCGCCTGGATGTAGATCTTCTGCCCGGCTTGGGCCGCATCGAGCGGGCCGAAATGAAGGCTCTCGAGTTCACGGCGCGTGCCGATCGCCGGCGAGATCAAGGGGGTCGATTGCGTGTACATGGCCTGAGGAGTGCGAGACGAACGAGAGGGACGAGACGAACGGCGACGGCGCGCTCAGTTGCCGTACGGATCGAACGAGAAATAGCGCTGGGCGATGCGCGCATAGGTGCCGTCGGCCAGCATCGCCGCGATGGCCGCGTCGAGCGAGGCCTTGAGCTGCGCGTCGTCCTTGCGCAGCCCGATGCCCACGCCGTGGTCGCCCATCGACAGCGGCTGGCCCACCAGCTGGAAGCCCTTGCCCTGCGGCGTGCGCAGGAAGCCCTGATCGGCCTCCACCATGCCCAGCAGTGCCGCGTCGATGCGGCCGGCGACCAGATCCGCGAACACGTCGTCCTGGCTCTTGTACTGTACGACGCTCACGCCGTGCGGCGCCCAGTTGGCCAGCGCATAGCTCTCGAACTGCGTGCCCGACTGCACGCCGATGCGCTTGCCGGCCAGCGACGCGGCATCGGTGCCGAGCCCCGAGCCGACGCGCGCCACGAGACGTGACTTGAACTGATAGAGCTTCGACGAAAAGGCGATCTGCCGGGCGCGCTTGTCGGTGATCGCCATCGACGAGAGGATCGCGTCGATCTTGCGCGCCGCCAGCGCGGGGATCATCCCCGAGAATTCCAGCTCCACCCACTTGCAGTGCGCATTCAGGCGCCGGCAGATCTCGTTGCCGAGATCCACGTCGAAGCCCCGCACGCTGCCGTCCGGCGCCTTCGAGTCCATCGGTGGGTAGGTCGGGTCGATGCCGAAGCGGATCACGCCCGGGTCGGCCGCCTGCGCCGTTGCCGCGGCACCGAGCAGGCCGATTGCGAACAGGCCGCGCAGGGCGGTGCGAAGGAAGGAAGTCATGGTGGCGGGGCTCTCCCTGGAACAGGCCCCGATCCTATGGCGTGCAATATGCCGGGAAAAGTGCGGATGTCGCTATCATGATCGTTTTTTCCGATCACCGAACCATGTCGCTGACGCTCGCGCAATTGCGCATCTTCTCGGCGGTTGCCGAGCAGGGCAGCCTGCGCGGTGCCGCGCGGGCGTTGCATCTCGCCCAGAGCAGCATCACCCAGCAGTTGCAGAATCTGGAGCTCGAACTCGGCGCGCCGCTGCTGACGCGCACCAATCGCGGCATCGGCCTGACCGTGTTCGGCGAGCGCCTGCTCGCGCGCGCCGCTGCGATCCTCGGCGAATGCGAGCGCACCGAGGACGAGATCCGGCAACTGAGGGGCGAATTCACCGGCAGCGTGACCTTCGGCATGACCACGGAGCCGATGATCCAGACCCTCGCACCGGTGCTGACACAATACTGCGAGCGCTTTCCGGGCGTGTCGATCCATCTGGTCAACGGCACCTCGCGCAAGATGATCTCGTGGTTGCGCGACGGCACGCTGGACTTCGCGGTGGCGCTCGTCGGCGCCAGGACGGATGCGTCGGACCTGGCGGTCACCGGGCTCTTTCCGGCCGACCCGGTGGTGGTGTGCCGACGCGGGCATCCGCTGCGGCACGCCGGGACGCTCGCCGAGCTGGCGCATTGCGACTGGATCGCGACGCGCCAGCCGGGCGCGACCACGGCGGCGCCCGTCAATCGGCTGACCGACATGTTCGCCGCGCAGGGGCTGGCGCCGCCGCGCATCGTGGCCACCACCGAGGCGCTGTTCGACACGCTGCATCTGATCGTCGAAACCGACTGGCTGTCGCTGGAGCCGTCGATCGTCACGCGGCATCGCCTGTTCGGCGGCGAGCTCGCATCGATCGCCATCGCCGAGCGGGCGGCCGAATCGACCGTCAGCCTGCTGCAACGGGCCAGCGTTCCGCTGACTCCGGCCGCACAGGAACTGGCAGCGATGATCGCGTCCTACGCGCGCATGACGCGGGCCTGAGCGCGTCGTCTGCGCGAAGTGTCGTCGCGACCGGATATCGATCGATTCGGCGCAGGCCACCCGCGGCACCTTCCGAAAACGGCCGCTCGCGGATGGACCGGGCGTGCGCCACGAGCCGCCACCGACATGGAAATTTCTTCAATGCGGGGCGATTCGGCTACGCACTGCACGCCCGATCAGGCCTTCGCACCGCGTGTCGCCGGCCGGTCTGCCTGTCTTCTCCCGCTCCCGCTCCGGGTACGTGCCTTGCGGAAGGGTTGCGCCGTCCGACGGCATGCATTCCTTCAAACCTAGGGAGATGAACCATGAGCAAAAACGCGGTTTCCGTTCTGAATGATCTGGTCGAGACGTCGAAGGACGGTCAGCTGGGATTCGAAAAGGCGGCCCAGGACGCACACGATCCGCAGCTGAAGACGCTGTTCCAGACTCGCGCGACCGAGTGCGCGCGCAGCGCCGGCGAACTGCAATCCGAAGTGCAGCGCCTCGGCGGCGACCCGGAGACGGGCGGATCGACCACGGGTGCGCTGCATCGCGGCTGGGTCAACCTGAAATCGGCCGTGACCGAGCGCAGCGACCACGACATCCTGGCCGAATGCGAACGCGGCGAGGACGCCGCCAAGAAGCGCTATCACGACGCGCTGGACAAGGGCGATCTGCCGACCGACATCCGTGCACTGGTCGAGCGGCAGTACCAGGGCGTGCTGCACAATCACGATCGCATTCGCGACCTGCGCGATCAGTTCGCGAAACGCTGAGGCCGCCGCGGCGCGAGGGGCCATGGCAGCCTCGCGCCGATTCCATTCCGCATCGCCCGCCCGTTGCACTTCAGCGTGCAGGGGGCGGGCGAGATTCGTTCTCGACACGGCCTTGAACGTGCACTGGATCGATCCCGATGGTCTTTCCGACACGCGCGGGACCGGCACGCGCCTGCTTCCGAATCCGCATGGCGAGCTGCGCGGCGCGTTGCTCGACGACGGCACCTCACTGCGTGTGGCGCCGCACGCCGCATCGGCCCTGAAGCGGTATCTCGAGGTGGGGGCGCACGTTCAGCCATGGGCGCGCGGGCTCGGGAACCGGCACGGGCGCACGATCGACGTGGACGAGATCGCCGAACTGGTCGACGTCCCGTCCCTGACCCGCGCCGCGCCGCTTACGGGCGCGGCGGCTGGCCGGGCTCGCCCGTCATGGCGGCTCGCGCCATCGCCATCGAGTTCGCCGCGTCCGCGGTGGGGCCCGCGTGGCGCCGCGGCACGCAGCGCGAGCGGCGGTACAGGTTCAGCACTCGCTCGGGCAACGGTTCGCGATCGGACAGCGCCCAACCGAGGCCACGCAGCAACGCGGCACCGTCCGCCATCAGATGGCCCTCGCGCGCGAACGTGCCGAACGCGCTCAGCGTGGCGCGACAGGCGTCGGTCCAGGGCAGGCGCAGCCAGGCGATCCAGGCCGCGTTGCGTGCCAGCCTGCGGCGGCGCAGGCTGCCGTCGCGCGCTTGCGACGGATGACGGTGGACGACGAGCTGGTCGCAATAGACGATCGCCTGTCCGTCGGTCAGCACGTCGAGCGCGACCAGCGCTTCCTCGCCGCCGATGAACAGCCGTGGCTCGTAGCCGCCGACCCTGCGGAACAGGCCGGTGCGGAACACGCAGGCGCCGGCCGTGAAGTCGACGAGGGCCGGCCCCGGCAGGCCCTCGCTGCCGAGCGGGCTCATGCGCATCGCGTCGCAGGCCGGATCCACGCACGCCTCCTCGCCCACCACCACCCGGGCACCGAGCACCCCCACGCCGGGCCACGCGTCCAGCACCTGCACCGCGCGCTCGAGCGCGCCCGGTTCCCACCACGTATCGTCGTCGCAGAACGCCACGTAGTCGGTCGAGACGCAGTCGGCGGCCAGGTTGCGGCCCGCGGCGCCGAGATTGCTGCCGCATTCGATCACGCAGACGGTCGGAAAGCGTGCCCTGACGAGCGCGACCGTGTTGTCGTCGGAGCCGTTGTCGGCCAGGAAGATCGGCGGGCTTTCGGGCAGCGCGAGCAGCCGGTCGAGCGTCACGGCCAGCGTATCCGCGCGATTCCAGGTCAGCACGACCACGGACACGCGCTGCGCGATCGGATGAGGTTCCATTGCCTTGCACTCCTTCTGAGGGAAATGACGAATCCCCGGCGCGTGCCGTGCCGGCCATTCGCAGGTGCGTGCACGGGGGACGTTCATCTCATGCAAGGGGCGTACCAGCGCCGCAGGCACGGCGTGGATCCGGGCCGCGGGCGATGTCGACGGGGTGGGTTGCGATGCGTGGCAGCCTCGCGGACGCGTAAATTGTTCCAGCGAAGGGCCTCGGTTTGCCCATTCCGACATGGGCGCTGCCGGCCGCCCGGCGGCGCGCCCGTCACGCGCGCGGCCGGGCATCGCGTTTGCTGGCGAAGCTCATGCAGCGGCCACCACGAGCCGCCAGGACATCGGGAGAACGAGATGAGGGACACGCATTCCGGCGACGCCCCCGCGCGCACCGCGGCCGGCCCGTTGCGTCACGTCGACGATCGACGCCCGGGGCTGTCGCGACGGCGCATGCGCGGGCGCTTCGCCTATTTCGACGTGGACGGCGTGCGCATCCGCGATGCCGACGAGATCGCCCGCATCGACGCGCTGGCGATTCCGCCCGCCTACGTGGACGTGTGGATCTGCGCCGATCCGCGCGGGCATCTGCAGGCCACCGGCCGCGATGCGCGGGGCCGCAAGCAATACCGGTATCACCCGCTGTGGCGCGAGCTTTGCGATGCCGACAAGTACGCGCGGATGGCCGCCTTCGCGAAGGCCCTGCCGCGCATCCGCTCGCGCGTCACGCGCGACCTGCGCAGGCCCGGCATGCCGCGCGAGAAGGTGGTGGCCACGGTGGTGCGCCTGCTGGACACGACACTGGTACGGATCGGCAGCCGCGAATACGCGCGCGAGAACGCGTCCTTCGGGCTCACGACGCTGCGCAAGCGCCATCTGAAGATCGGCGGCGGCGCCGTGCGCCTGCGTTTCACCGGCAAGAGCGGCGTGGAGCACGACGTCACGGTCGACGATCCGCGCGTGAAGCGGATGTTGCGCCGGTGCGCGGAGCTGCCGGGCCACGACCTGTTCCAGTACGTGGACGACGACGGGCAGCGCCACACGGTCGGCTCGGCCGACATCAACGCGTATCTGCGCGCCGCGAGCGACGCGGACTTCACGGCAAAGGACTACCGCACCTGGGCGGGCAGCGTGCATGCGCTCGCCGCGCTGCGCCGCATCGAATGGCTCGATGCCGCGCAGGCGCGCAAGCAGATCGTCGAGACGGTGCGGGCCGTCGCCGCGCTGCTGTACAACACGCCGGCCGTGTGCCGGCGCTGCTACATCCATCCGCGCGTGCTCGAGGCGTTCGAGAGCGGCGCGCTCGCGTCGCTCGGCCCGTATCCGGCACGGCGCGGGCTCAGGACCGACGAGGCCGCGTTCGCGGCGCTGCTGGTCGCGGCGGCGGTGACGCCGGCGGCGAAGGTCGTGCCGCGGCCGGGCAAGGCGGGAGTTCGTGCGGCGAAGGCGGGTGGCGGGTCGCGACGTGAAGCTGCACCGGCAAGGGCAGGCGTGCGCCTGAGCGACCACGCGGCTCGGGCGTCCGCCCGGTCGCCTCAGTCGTAGTTGATCGAAAACGCCGGCGAGCCTCTCGGCGGCTGCGGCATCGCGGCGGAGGATCGTGGCGACCAGTTCGCGGTGCTCGCGCAGCATCATGTCGAGGCTGCCCGCGTGCATCGTGTCGATTCAGCAAGCCTGACCGCCTCAATCTTGAACTCGGCCGTGTATTGCCGTTTTGGCACTGACTTTTCTGACATGCAATCCCCCGTACATACGGGAAATTAACAACATTCCTGCTGTACGCGAAATCGAGACAGGGTCACCCAACCGACCGCTCCGCGCTGAGCTGGCGCCTCTGCTGAGCAAGGCAAGCCGGAGCGCGCTACTGTCAATCAGACACATCTGAAATTCAAAGTTTGTGGTTTTCTGTCAATGACTTGGCAATTAGTGACAGTCATTTTTCGGGGTTCCGGTAGGCTCGTGCGCAATAACCAACGAATGGGCGCCGGCCGCGTCAACGAGAATGAACAAGAACACGCATCGTCTGGTGTATTCCAGGCGTTGGGGTATGGTGGTGGCCGTCGCGGAGACGGCAACGGCTGAGGGCAAATCGGCAACGGGCGAAGCGCGTGCGCGGCGGAGTTCATCGGTGTCTGTCACGCGCGCCGTTGCAGCGGGCGTCGCCGTGCTCGGCATGCTACCTGCCTTGTCCGGTGCGCAGATCGTCCCGACGCCGGGCACCCCCACGCAGGTGATCCAGACGTCGAACGGCTTACCCCAAGTCAATGTGGCGCGGCCGTCGAATGCGGGGGTCTCGGTCAACACCTACAACCAGTTCGACGTATCGCGCGCCGGTGCGATCCTGAACAACTCGGCCACGATGGTCCAGACCCGGCAGGCCGGCTGGATCAACGGCAATCCGAACTACGGCGCAGGGCAGGCCGCGCGCATCATCGTCAACCAGGTCAACAGCCCGAATCCGTCCCAAATTCGCGGCGCCGTGGAGATCGCAGGCGCCCGAGCGGAGCTCGTCCTGGCGAATCCTTCGGGCATTTTTCTCGATGGTGCGTCCTTCATCAATACCAGTCGCGCGACCCTGACCACGGGCGTGCCGTACTACGGCGCCGACGGCTCGCTGGCCGGCTACAACGTCAACCGCGGGCTCGTGACCGTCTCGGGCGCCGGCTTGAACGCAGCCGGTACCGATCAGGTCGACCTGATCGCCCGCGCTGTGCAGGTCAATTCCGCCATCTACGCGAAGAACCTGAACGTGATTGCCGGCGCGGCCCAGGTCAACCACGACACGCTCGCCGCGACGCCGATCGCCGGCGACGGCCCCGCCCCGTCGGTCGCGATCGACGTGAGCCAGTTGGGCGGTATGTATAGCAACCGGATCTTCCTCGCATCGAACGAGTTCGGTGTGGGGGTGGCCAATGCCGGCACGATCGCCGCACAGGCCGGTGAACTGACGCTGCAGTCGAACGGCCGGCTCGTGCTGACGGGCAAGACCACGGCGAGCGGCAACCTCGCACTGTCGGCTGCCGGTGGCATCCAGAACAGCGGCACGACGTACGCGCAACAGTCGGCATCGGTGAATACCGCCGCCGATCTGACGAACACCGGGACACTCGCCGCGCAACAGAATACGACCGTGAACGCGGGTAGCGTCAACTCGACGGGCACGCTCGGCGCGGGCGTGAACAACGACGGTTCCGTTGAACGTGGCGGCGATCTGAACGTGACGGCGTCGGGCCAGCTGAGCGCGACCGGCCAGAACGTCGCGGGCGGCAATCTTTCGCTGAACGCGACGGCCGGTGACGTGAATCTCACGAACGCGACGACGAGCGCCCAGGGAGCGATCTCGGCGAACGCTTTGGGCACGGTGATCAACGATCACGGCAGCCTGTCGAGCGGCGGCAGCACGACGCTTTCCGGCGGCGGCCTCTCGAATCATGGCGGCAAGGTGTCGTCGCAAGGCCCGCTGTCGGTACAGGTGGCCGGCCAGATCGCCAACCAGTCCGGCGAACTGGTGTCCGAGAGCACGGCGGACGTGCGTGGCGGCGCCATCGCGAACAACCAGGGCACGCTTCAAAGCGCGGCCGGCATGACGGTGGCCGGTGCGTCGCTGGATAATACGGCGGGCCGAATTACGTCGCTCAACGGTGATGGCCTGTCGGTGACGGCGAGCGGCCAGTTGACCAATGCGGCGGGCACCACTGCGAACGGCGCGCAAGGCGGTGTGATCGGCGGCAACGGCGATGTGTCGGTCCAAGGCGCAAACGTTGTCAATCGCGGCGCGCTTACATCCAACACGAATCTGCGGGTATCGGGCCAGTCGGTCGACAACGGCAGCGGCACGCTGCAGGCTGCGCAAAAGGTAGCCGTCGACGCGGGCGCGCGCCTGGTCAACAACGGCGGCTCGATTGTCGGCCAGACGGCGACGCTCAACGGAACGACGCTCGACAACAGCGCCGGCACCGTGCAGGCCGATCAGGTCTCGTTGAACGCAACCGACCTGGTGAATCACGGCGGCACCATCACGCAGACCGGCGCCGGCGCAATGGGCGTCAACGTGTCGGGCACGCTCGATAATTCCAGCAGTGGCACGCTGCAGACCAACGGCACCGACCTGACGCTCGCGCCGGCTACGCTGAAAAACGACGGCGGCACCATCACGCACGCCGGCACCGGCACCCTGACGCTTGGCAGACAATCTGGCTCGGTGTCGAACGTCGGCGGCTCGATCGCCAGCAATGGCCGCGTCGTCACGCAAACCGGTGCGCTGAACAATACGTCGGGCTCCATCAACGCACAGACCGGATTGGCGGCAACCGTCGGCGGCACGCTGAACAACGCAAACGGCAAGCTGTTGTCGAACACGGACGTGAGTGTCACCAGCGGCACGCTGACGAACCACGGCGGCCAGATCGGTGCGAGCACGAACGCGACGATCCACGCAGGCTCGATGACGAACCAGGGCGGCTCGATCGTCGCGCCGAACCTGTCGGTCACGGCCGACTCGACGCTGGACAACGGCGGCGGCAAGCTCGAGGCCAATCAGCTGGCGCTGACGGCCGCGAACCTTGTGAACCACGGCGGCACCATCACGCAGTACGGTTCGTCGACGATGGGCATGAACGTCAGAGGCACGCTCGACAACTCGGCCGCCGGCGTGATCCAGACCAACAGCACGGACCTGACGCTCGCCCCTGCCGAGTTGAACAACGCGGGCGGCACCATTGCACACGCCGGTACCGGCCCGCTGACGATCGCACCGGGCAATGGAGCCAGCGCACTGAACAACGCGTCGGGCACCATCGTGACGAAGGGACAAGCCATCGTCAACGCCGGTAGCTGGAACAACGCGAGTGGCATCCTGGCGGCGCAGCGTGGCATCAACGCGACCATTGCCGGCGACATGAACAATGCACAGGGTTTGCTCCGTTCGGACGCGTCCCTGTCATTGACGAACGGCGGCACATTGTTCAACCGCGGCGGGCATGTCCAGACGGGGCAATCGAGCGCGGGCGACACCAGTACGCTCGATATCCAATCGGCTTCGATCGACAACGCGGACGGCGCCATTGTCGACCTCGGTGCGGGCAAGATGACGGTGCAAGGCGGCAGCCAGATCGCGAACAGCCATGCGGGAGGTGTATCGGGCATGGGCGCCATTACCGGCAACGGCGATGTCACGGTCAGCGCAGCGTCGATCAGCAACACGCAAGGTGGCCAGCTTGGCGGCGCATCGCTTCATGTTCAAGTCGACACCCTGGACAACGCAGGCGGTTCCATTGGCAACGTCACGAATTCGAACGGCGACGTGAATGTCACGACCACCGGCGCGATTACGAACACGAACGGCCAGATCAGCTCGACGCACGACCTGGCGGTCGCGGCGGCCACGCTGCAAGGCGGCGGCACCTACAGCGCATCGCATGACGTGAACGTGAACCTGCAGGGCGATTACACGTCAGCGGCCGACACGCAGTTCAACGTCGGTCACGATCTTGCCTTTACGTTGCCCGGCACCTTCACGAACAACGCGAACCTCCAGTCGGTCAACAACCTGAGCGTCAACGCGGGCAACATCGTCAATGTGGGGGCCTTGACGGCCGGCGGCCTGCTCCACACGCAATCGACCGACCTGACCAATACGGGCGCGCTCGTGGGTGCCAGCGCGTCGCTCAACGCAACGGGTACGATTTCGAACCTCCGACCGACCGCGCTGATTGGCGCATCGGACAGCAACGGCACGCTCGAGCTCCTCGCGCACGACATCGAGAACCGCGACGACACGAGCGCGACCGATACGATGGCCACGACCGCCATCTTCGGCATGGGCAAGGTCGTGCTGGCGGGCGGCAAGGACTCGAGCGGTAACTACACGAACGCGGCGCTGGTGAACAACGCGTCGGCGCTGATCCAGTCGGGCGGCAACATGGAACTGCACGCCGACAAGATCACGAACACGCGCCGCGTGATGACGACCTCGACCAGTTCGATCGATCCCTCGCTGCTCGGCCAGTTCGGTATTCCGATCAGCGGCCGCACGGGCCAGGTCGGCGTGAAGGATCCGGACAGCATCGGCGGCGTCTACACCGAGCCGCCCCACGGCGGTCAGTGGAACAGCACGTATCAGTTCACGACCTACTACGCGGACAGTGCGACGGCGACGACCGTGACAGGCATCAGTGCGGCCGGCCAGATCGTGTCGGGCGGGAACATCGACGCGTCGTCGGTCGGCACGCTGCAGAATTACTGGAGCAACATCGCGGCGGTCGGCGACATCAAGATGCCGTCGCACTACGACGCGGACGGTTGGGCGGCGTCCGGGCAAAAACTGCCGGGCGTGACAGTCTCGTACTCGGGGCAGTATCACTACAACAACTACGACAACAGCGAGCATGACTGGCAGTTGCCGTTCGGCAATGCACCGTTCGTGACGGGGCGCCCGGGCGGGTATACGCAGGCGGCACCGGCGTCGATCAAGGATTACACGCTGCCGGGCTACTTTTCGACGCTGAGTTCGAACGGCACGATTTCTGGAACCGGCGTCAGTGTCAACAACACGGCGGGTAATGCGTCGATTCCATCGCTTGGCCTGCTGCCCGGTCAGTCGGTGCCGGGTCTGACGCCTGGCAACCTGAGTGGTAACGCGAGCGGCGCGAAATCGGGGGCGTCAGCCGTGCACGGCGGTCCGTCGGCGCCGGTCGATCCGATCATCGCGAGTGCAACGGCGTTGAACGTCCTGAACAACCTCACCATTCCGCAGGGCGGCCTGTTCAAGCCGACCACCGCGCCAAATGCGAGCTACGTGATCGAG
>JASLEG010000326.1 GCA_030151225.1 Burkholderia sp.
TGGGCGGAGCAACGGATGAAGTTCATTGACGAAGCGCGAATCGAAGTCATCGCCGGGGACGGAGGTGACGGCAGCGCGTCGATGCGCCGCGAGAAGTTCGTTCCGTTCGGCGGGCCGGACGGAACGAACTTCTCGCGGCGCATCGACGCGCTGCCATCACCTCCGTCCCCGGCGATGACTTCGATTCGCGCTTCGTCAATGAACTTCATCCGTTGCTCCGCCCAGAATGTGAACCAATATTGTGCCGCGAGCCGCCGCGCTTGACCATTCGGCCATTCGGCCAGGTCGGGCCGACCCGGCCGGGCGCGCGGCGTCGCGCAAATGAAAAAGGCCCCGCGTTTTCAGCGGGGCCTTTGTGGCTATGAAGCCCGAACCGGCGAAAACTTACGCAGCAGCCGGGACGACGATAACCAGGTGCTTCTTGTCCGCGCCCTTGGTCGCGAACTTGACGTGGCCGTCGACCAGCGCGAACAGCGTGTGGTCCTTGCCGATACCGACGTTATCGCCCGGGTGCATGCGCGTGCCGCGCTGACGAACGATGATGCCGCCGGCATTGATGGCCTGACCGCCGTAAACCTTCACGCCGAGGCGCTTCGATTCGGAGTCGCGGCCGTTGCGGGAGGAACCCCCTGCCTTTTTGTGTGCCATTTGATAGCTCCTTGACCGGTGCGCTTACGCGTTGATCGCGTCGATGCGCAGTTCGGTGTAGTTCTGGCGGTGGCCGCCGTGCTTTTGGTAGTGCTTCCGGCGACGCATCTTGAAGATGGTGACCTTGGCATGACGACCGTGCGACACAACGGTAGCCTTGACGGAAGCCCCACTGACCAGCGGCGTACCGAACTGAATCGATTCGCCTTCGCCCACTGCGAGAACCTGGTCGAGCGTGATTTCTGCGTCAATGTCTGCCGGTATCTGTTCTACTTTCAGTTTTTCGCCGACGGCAACCTTGTACTGCTTGCCACCGGTTTTTATGACCGCGTACATTGCAAACCTCACTCTAGATCTGTTTCCCCATGCACCGCGCATGGAAAACGCGTGATTATACAGAGAGTTAGCAAGCAGGTCAAAATCAATCGCAATCTGCCGTGCACGGCGTCGTGCCGGCGCGCAACGCGCCCATGATCGGGGCCACGCCGCCCGATATGGCCCCACCGCTTCGCCGCACCCCGTCTGGCTTCGCGCACCGGCCACGGGAGGAGGCCCGCCGCAGCAGCGAAACCTTGGCCGCGACCCGGCCATCCGGCAGGTGGCGACCGGCAATGCGCCGAATCGCCTTATAATCCGGCGCACTACCCCATTCCATGATCATGTCGTCCACTGCCTCCCCTTCCCTGAGCGCCGCCCAACTGCTGGCCCCGATCGCCGACGATATGGAGCAGGTCAATCGCGTCATCCGGCAAAGCCTGTCGTCGGACGTGCTGCTGATCAACCAGATCGCCGAATACATCATCGGTGCCGGCGGCAAGCGCCTGCGACCGGCGCTGCTGCTGCTGGTGGCGGGTGCGCTCGGCGAATCGTCGAGCCATCGTCACACGCTGGCCGCCGTCGTCGAGTTCATCCACACCGCGACGCTGCTGCACGACGACGTGGTCGACGAGTCGGAACTGCGCCGCGGCCGCAAGACGGCCAATGCGCTGTTCGGCAACGCGGCCAGCGTGCTGGTCGGCGACTATCTGTATTCGCGCTCGTTCGAGATGATGGTCGGCGTCGGCAAGATGCGCATCATGGAGATCCTGTCCGAGGCCACCACGATCATCTCGGAAGGTGAAGTGCTGCAGTTGCTGAACATGCACGACACCGACGTGGACGAATCGCGCTACATGCAGGTGATCCGCTACAAGACGGCCAAGCTGTTCGAAGCCTCGGCTCGGCTCGGCGCGGTGCTGGCCGGCGCGGACGCGAGCGTCGAGGCCGCCGCCGCCGAATACGGCCGCCGCATCGGCACCGCCTTCCAGATCATGGACGACTGGCTCGATTACGCGGGCACCGCCGAATCGATGGGCAAGAACGCCGGCGACGACCTGCGCGAAGGCAAGCCCACGCTGCCGCTGATCCATCTGCTCGAGCACGGCACGGCCGAACAGCAGGTGCTGGCGCGCGAGGCGATCGAGCAGGGCGGCACCGATCGTTTCGACACGATCTTCGACGCGATCACGCGTTCGGGCGCGCTCGATCACACGCTCGAATGCGCGCGCAAGGAAGCTCAGGCAGCGGCCGATGCAATTTTTTCATTTCCCTCTTCCATTTTCAAAAACTCGCTGCTAGAATTATGTTCTTACTCGACGACACGGAAGTCTTGAACGAGACAGAAGTGGCAGAAGAGTCCAATTCGGGGTGTAGCTTAGCCTGGTAGAGCGCTACGTTCGGGACGTAGAGGCCGGAGGTTCGAATCCTCTCACCCCGACCAGAATTGCAAAAACCGCGCACGTGTTGCGCGGTTTTTTTTCGTCCGTCGCCTCCATCCGTCGCTCGACGGGGCCGCCGGCAGGCGGCGCGCCGGCCCGTCACGAGCGCGGCACAGCCCTCTGCTATAGTCGTTTCCATTCCCGACCTTCACCGTTCCGGACCCGCGTGGACCACATTCCCTTATGGGCGCAGATCTGCGCCGTCTTCGTCCTGCTTCTCTGCTCCAGCTTCTTCTCGATCTCCGAAACGGCCATGATGGCGCTGAACCGCCATCGGCTGAAGCTTCTCGCCAACCAGAACGCGCTCGGCGCGAAGACCACGCAGCGCCTGCTCACGCGCACCGATCAGTTGCTCAGCGTGATCCTGATCGGCAACAACCTGTTCAACACGATCATCCCGGTGCTGACCACCTCGATCGCGCTGCGCACCTTCGGCCATGACAACGTGGTGCTGTCGATCGCGACCGGCATCGTGGCATTCCTGATCATCGTGTTCGCGGAAATCACGCCGAAGATCGTCGGCGCGACCTACCCCGAGCGCATCGCGCTGCCGGCCAGCCTGATCATCGCTCCGCTGATGCGCGCGATGAAGCCGGTGGTCTGGTTCGTGAACCAGCTCGCGAGCGGCATCCTGCGCGTGCTGCACATCAACACCGCGAGCGGGCGCGACCAGCGCTTCTCGATCGAGGAGCTGCGCTCGATCGTGCTCGAATCGGGCAGCTTCATGCCCACCAAGCACCGCAGCATCCTGCTGAACCTGTTCGAGCTCGAGAACATCACCGTCGACGACGTGATGATTCCGCGCCGCCAGATCGAGTCGCTGAACTTCGACGCGCCGCTCGACGACGTGCTGCACCAGATCGAGACCTGCTATCACAACCGGCTGATCGTCTACCGCGGCGACATCGACCAGGTGCTCGGTGTGCTGCACGTGCGCAAGACGCTGGCGGCGCTGCGCAACCAGGAGCTCGATCGCGAGACGCTGCGCGCACTGCTGACCGAGCCGTATTACGTGCCGTCGGGCACGCCGGTGTTCCAGCAGCTGCAGTATTTCCAGGAAAGCCGGCAGCGCACCGCGCTCGTGGTCAACGAATACGGCGAGCTCGAGGGGCTGGTCACGACCGAGGACATCATCGAGGAACTGATCGGCGAGTTCACCACCTCCACGCCGCGCGGCGGCAATTCGCGCGGCGGCTGGAACGCGACCGGCGAATGCATCGTGGCCGGCAGCATTCCACTGCGCGAGCTGAACCGCTGGCTGCACCTGAGCCTGCCCACGCGCGGGCCCAAGACGCTGAACGGGCTGATCCTCGAAATCCTCGAGGAGATTCCCGAAGGCGACGTCTGCATGAAGATCGGCGACGTGATGCTCGAGGTGATGCGCAGCGACGATCAGGCCGTGCGCACGGTCAAGCTGTTCAAGCCGCGCGCCACGCGCGCGGTGCGCGGGCTGTTGCGCTGAGGCCGACGCGCACCCTGGCCATTCGGCCGACTGTTGCACGGCGGGCGAAGCCGCGATGATCGACCCATCGCATTCGCTCGCGGCCGCGAGGCCGGTTCCTCCGATGTCCACGCCCCTTCCCCCACTGTCGCCGCTCCCCCCGTTTTCATCCCGCCAGGCCGATTCCGCGCGGCCCGCTTCGGCCGCCCCGCCCGGCGACGCGTCCGCGGTCGCGCTGGTCGACGAGATCCTGCAGGCCGCGGCCAGCCGCGGCGCGTCCGACATCCACATCGAACCGGCCGAGCGCGGCTGGCGCGTGCGGCTGCGCATCGACGGCGCGCTGCATCCGTTCGCCGTGCCACCCGCGCACCTGCGTGACGGCGTGGTCACACGGCTCAAGGTGCTCGCGCGGATGGACATCGCCGAGCGTCGCGTGCCGCAGGACGGCCGGCTGCGCCTGCCGCTCGCGCACGGCGAGACCGGCGATTACCGCGTGAGCTCGCTGCCGACGCTGCACGGCGAGAAGCTCGTGCTGAGGCGGCTCGACACGTTGCCGGCCGATCTCTCGCTGCCCGCGCTCGGCTTCGATGCCGGGCAGGCCGCCGCGCTCGAGGCCGCGATCGCGGCGCCGCACGGCCTGGTGCTCGTGACGGGCCCGACCGGCAGCGGCAAGACCGTCACGCTCTACTGCTGCCTGCAGCGGCTCAATCTCGACTCGCGCAATCTGTGCACGGTCGAGGATCCGGCCGAGCTGCAGCTCGACGGGCTCAATCAGGTCAACGTGCGCGACAAGGCCGGCCTCGGTTTCGCGGTAGCTCTGCGCGCCTTCCTGCGGCAGGACCCGGACGTGATCATGGTGGGCGAGATCCGCGACGCGGAAACCGCCGACGTCGCGCTGAAGGCCGCGCAGACCGGGCATCTGGTGCTGTCCACGCTGCACACCAACGACGCGCCCGGCGCGGTCGCGCGCCTGCTCGACATCGGCGTGGCGCCGTATCACGTCGCGGCCGCGCTGCGGCTCGTCACGGCGCAGCGCCTCGTGCGCCGGCTGTGCTCGTCGTGTCGCCGGCCCTCGCGCGTGGCGGCCGCGGCGCTGGTCTCGGCCGGGCTCGATCCGGCGCGGCTCGCCGGCGGCTGGCGCCCGTTCGTCGCGGTCGGCTGCGAGGCCTGCCACGGCATCGGCTATCGCGGCCGGCTCGGCGTGCACCAGGTCATGCCGGTGTCCGACGCGCTGCGCGAGCGCATCGTCACGCGCGGCGGCAGCCTCGCGCTCGCGCGTCAGGCCACCGCCGACGGCCTGCGCTCGCTGCGCGAGGCCGCGCTCGAGCACGTCTACGCGGGCGTCACGAGCTTCGAGGAAGCCAGCGCGGTCACGGCGGGCGGATGAACGTCCAGATCGCCACCGAACGCCGCTTCCGCTGGGCCGGCGTGACGCGCGACGGCGCCTCGCGACGTGGCGCGCTCGTCGCCACCGATGCCGCCACGGCGCGGCGGCGCCTGCAACGCAGCGGCATCACCGTGCTCGATCTCGCCGATCGCGGCGCGGCGCGCGCCCCGGCCGCGAGCCCGCGCGAGGTCACGCGCTTCGCCCGGCAGCTTGGCGGGCTGTTGCGCGCGGGCCTGCCGCTGGCTCCGGCGCTCGAGCTGCTCGCCGATGCGCAGGGCCGGCGCGGGCGCGACATCGCGCGCATCGCGGCCGCACTGGCGCGGGCGATCCACGCGGGCCGGCCCTTGTCGGCCGCGATGCAGGCCTGCCCGCGTCAGTTCGATCCCACCTTCCGGCAGCTGGTAGCGGTCGGCGAGGCGTCGGGCCAGCTGGCCACGCTGCTCGCGCGGCTCGCCGACGACCGCGAGCGCGCCGCCACGCAGCGGGCCCGCGTGCGCGCCGCACTGACCTATCCGGTGGCCGTGCTCGTGTTCGCGCTCGCCATCACGGCGGCGCTGCTCGTGTGGGTCGTGCCGACCTTCGCGCAGATCTTCGACGGCTTCGGCGCCACCCTGCCCGCGCCCACCCGCTTCGTGCTCGCGCTGTCCGACGCCGCCGCCCGCTTCGGACCGCCCGGCGCGCTCGGCATGGCCGCGGCCACGGTGGCCGGTACCGCGTGGCTGCGCCGCTCGGCCGATGCGCGGCTCGCCGCGGCGCGCATCGCGCTGCGCGTGCCGCTGGCCGGCGGCGTGCTGCAAACGCTCGCGGCCGCGCGCTGGAGCCGCACGCTCGGCACGCTGCTGCAGGCGGGCACGCCGCTCGCCGATACCTTCGACTCGCTCGCGCACGCCACCGGCAATCCGGTCTTCGACCGCGCCACGCCGGCCATCGCGGCACGGCTGCTGCGCGGCGAGCGGCTCGCCGCGGCGATGCGCGCGGCCGGATGCTTTCCAGCCGAGGTCGTGCAGCCGATCGCGGTGGCCGAGGAATCAGGCACGCTCGACGCGATGCTGGCCGACATCGCCACCCTGTGCGAACGCCAGGTGGACGAACGCATCGGCACGCTGACGAGCCTGTGCGAGCCGCTCGTCGTGATCGTGCTCGGCACGCTGGTGGGTGCGCTGGTGGTGGCGATGTACCTGCCGATCGTCCAGCTCGGCAACGTGGTGTAGCATCGCTCCCGGTTCCGCTCTCGATTGCCCTGTCTCGATGATGTCGTCGTTCGCCCTGTCCGATCCCTGGTTCGCGTTCGCCGTGCTACCCGCCACGGTGCGCTACGCGTTCGTGGTCGCGTTCGGCCTCGCCGTGGGCAGCTTCCTGAACGTGGTCGCGCACCGGCTGCCGATCATGATGCAGCGCGCCTGGCAGGCCGAACTCGCGCACGCCGCGGGCACCGACGGCGCGCCCGACGGCAGCGCCGAGGCGGCGCCCGACGACGGCTATCCGCCGCGCTACGATCTCTGGGCACCGCGCAGCGCCTGCCCGCACTGTGGCCACGTGCTGCGCCCCTGGGAAAACCTGCCGGTGCTCGGCTATCTGATGCTGCGCGGCCGCTGCAGCGCGTGCCGCGCGCCGATCGGCCTGCGCTACCCGCTGGTCGAGCTCGGCGCGGGCGCGCTCGCGGCCGCCTCGCTCGCCACCCTCGGGCCCACGCCGGTCGCGCTGGCCGGCTTCGGTCTGTGCGCGATGCTGCTGGCGATGAGCCTGATCGACGTGAAGACCGGCTACCTGCCCGACTCGATGACGCTGCCCCTGCTGTGGGCCGGGCTCGTCGTCAATCTGGCCGGGCATTTCGTCGAGCTGCGCGATGCGGTGATCGGCGCGATCGCCGGCTATCTGTTTCTCTGGTGCGTGTTCTGGCTGTTCAAGCTGCTGCGCGGCATCGAGGGCATCGGCTACGGCGATCTCAAGCTGCTCGCGGCGCTCGGCGCCTGGCTCGGCTGGATCGCGCTGCCGCAGGTGCTGCTGATCGCGGCGGTGTCGGGCGCGATGGTGGGCCTGATCGCCATGGGGCGCGGCCGCATGGGCTTCGAGGAACCCCTGCCGTTCGGGCCGTTCCTCGCGCTGGGCGGCATCGTCACGCTGCTGCACGGCCCGTATCTGGCGCTCGACGGGCTCGACCTGTTCGCGCACGGCATGCTGCTCCATTCGGCGGGAGGCTGACCCCATGTTCTCGATCGGCCTGACGGGCGGCATCGGCAGCGGCAAGACCACGATCGCGAACCGCTTCGGCGAACGCGGCGCGACGCTGGTGGACACCGACGCCATCGCGCATCGCGTGACCGCGCCCGGCGGCGCGGCCATGCCCGCGATCGAGGCCGGCTTCGGGCGCGACTTCGTGGCCGCCGACGGCTCGCTCGACCGTGCCCGCATGCGCGCGCTCGTGTTCGGCGACGAGCCGGCGCGCAAGCGGCTCGAGGCCATCACGCATCCGCTGATCCGCACCGAGACCGAACGCGAGGCCACGCTCGCCACCGGCGCCTACGTGATCTTCGTCGTGCCGCTGCTGGTGGAATCGGGCAGCTGGCGCACGCGCGTCGACCGCGTGCTGGTGGTGGATTGCGAGGTGGAGACGCAGATCGCACGCGTGATGCGGCGCAACGGCTTCGCGCGCGAGCAGGTCGAGGCGATCGTGGCGCGTCAGGCCACGCGCGCGGCGCGCCTCGCGGCCGCCGACGACGTGATCGTCAACGACGGTGTGCCCGATGGCGAACTCGACGTGCGCATCGATACCTTGCACGCGCACTACCTTGCACTCGCCGGAACGAAAGCCGCATCCGCGCCGAAGAGATCGAAGTCCTGAGCATTCCCGCGCCGCCGAAAGTGGCGCGCGCCCCGCGCCCCATCGCGACGTGTGGCCGAGCAAGCGCCGCGCCCGCGCCACCCGCCGCAAAATGGCGCGATTGCGACGCCTGACTGCGGGCATTAGAATGGGCGGCAATTCCGGTCCATCTGTCCCAACCTAGGCGAGCGCGCTTGATTCTTTACGAGTATCCGTTCAACGAACGCATCCGCACGTTGCTGCGCCTCGAAGATTTGTTCGAGCGCCTGACGTTCTTTCTCGCGCAGGAAGATCCGAGGGAACACCACGTTGCGCTCACGACGCTGTTCGAAATCGCGGAAGTCGCGGGCCGCGCGGACCTCAAGTCGGACCTGATGAAGGAGCTGGAACGCCAGCGCCAGACGCTCGCGCCGTTTCGCGGCAATCCGGGCATCGAGCAGAACGCGCTCGAGGCCGTGCTCGGCGAGATCGAGCAGACGCTCGCGAATCTCGGCCAGATGCAGGGCAAGACCGGCCAGCACCTGATCGACAACGAATGGCTCGGCAGCATCCGCAGCCGCGCCGTGATTCCGGGCGGAACCTGCAAGTTCGATCTGCCCTCGTATTACGCGTGGCAGCAATGGCCCGCCGAACAGCGGCGCCACGACATCACGAAGTGGGCGATGCCGCTGCTGCCGCTGCGCGACGCGGCCACCATCGTGCTGCGCCTCGCGCGCGAGTCGGGCCAGGCCTCGAAGGTGATGGCGATGCAGGGCAGCTACCAGCAGATGCTGTCGGGACGCAGCTACCAGCTGATGCAGGTGCGCGTGCCGCCCGAGCTCCACGTGATTCCCGAAGCGAGTGCCAACAAGTACATGTTGTGGGTCCGCTTCACCGCCCAGGACGGCGACGTGCGCCCGCGCGCGGTCGACATCGACGTGCCGTTCCAGTTGACGCTCTGCAATCTCTGAAATCGTGACTCTCGCCGTCAAATGTCCGGCCTGCGGCAAAACCGTCCGCTGGGTACCGGAAAACAGCTTCCGCCCGTTCTGCTCGGCCCGTTGCAAGCAGATGGATCTCGGCGCGTGGGCGGCCGAGCGCTACCGGATCGGCGGCACGGACGAGGAGCCGAGCTCCGAGGACGAGCCGGACAGCCGCTTCGGCCGCCACGACTGATCCTCCGAACCGGCAACGCCGCGCCCTTCCTGCCGGCGCCTCAGCGCGCGCCGGCTTCCTTCGCCAGCAGATCGAGCACCGGCAACGCGGCCGGCAACAGCGGCGCCACGTCCACCGGCAGTTGCTGCCAGACGAAGGCCTGGCCTTCGCGGCTGTGCGGCTCGCCGTTCCAGGCCGTCACCTTGCAGAAGAACAGCCGCACGTAGGCATGCGGGTAATCGTGCTCGAGCGTGTGCCAGCGCTGGCAGGCCGTCACCTCGATGCCGAGCTCCTCGTGCAGTTCGCGCGCGAGCGCGGCCTCCACGCTCTCGCCCGGCTCGAGCTTGCCACCCGGAAATTCCCAGTAGCCCTCGCAGGGCTTGCCGGCCGGGCGCTGCGCGAGCAGGTAACGGCCGTCGGGCTGCACCAGCACGCCCACCGCGACTTCCGTCACCTTGCGCGGCGCGGCCTCGCCGGCACCCGCGTTCACGATCGGATCGCCGCTCATGCCGACTCCTGGCGGCCCGAGCGGTCGCGCGCGAACTGCCACGCCACGCGGCCCGAACGCGAACCGCGCTCGAGCGCCCAGACCAGCGCGTCGCCGCGCGCGGCCTCGACGTCGGCCTCGCTGCAGCCGAAATGGCGCAGCCAGTGACCAACGATCGCGAGGTAATCGTCCTGCTTGAACGGGTAGAAGCTGACCCACAGGCCGAAGCGCTCGGACAGCGAGATCTTTTCCTCCACCACTTCGCCGGGATGGATTTCGCCGTCGGGCAGGTGCTTGTACGACTCGTTGTCGCTCATGTACTCGGGCAGCAGATGCCGGCGATTCGAGGTCGCGTAGATCAGCACGTTGTCCGACTGCGCCGAGATCGAGCCGTCGAGCGCGACCTTCAGCGCCTTGTAGCCCGATTCGCCGTCCTCGAACGAGAGATCGTCGCAGAACACGATGAAGCGCTCGGGGCGCGCCGAGATCAGGTCGACGATGTCGCCGAGATCGTGCAGGTCGTCCTTGTCCACCTCGATCAGGCGCAGGCCGTCAGCCGCGAATTCGTTGAGGCAGGCCTTGATCAGCGAGGACTTGCCGGTGCCGCGCGCGCCGGTCAGCAGCACGTTGTTGGCCGGGCGCTGCTGCACGAACTGGCGCGTGTTCTGTTCGATCAGCGCCTTCTGGCGGTCGATGTTGTGCAGGTCGCCGAGCGCGATCTTCGAGACGGCCGGCACCGCCTGCAGGTAGCCGCGGCCCTGGCGCTTGCGCCAGCGGAACGCGTTCGCGGCGCGCCAGTCGATATCGGCGGGCGCCGGCGGCAGCAAGGCTTCGAAGCGGCCGAGCAGCGCTTCGGCACGATCGAGAAACTGTTCGAGCTTGTCCATCTGTATGGGAATCCGGGAATTCAGGGCAAACGGCGCGCCATCGAGGCGCGCCGCTGCGGGGTCATGATGGCCGATCGACGGCCGCTCAGGAACGGTAGTCGGCGTTGATGCTGACGTAGTCGTGCGACAGATCGCAGGTCCAGATCGTCGCGGCCGCGTCGCCACGGCCGAGCAGCACGCGGATCGTGATCTCGCTCTGCTTCATCACGCGCTGGCCGTCGGCTTCCTGGTAGGCCGGATTGCGGCCGCCCGCCTTCGCCACCAGCACGTCGTCGAGGTACAGGTCGATCTTGCCGACGTCGAGATCGGTCACGCCCGCGTAGCCGATCGCCGCGAGAATCCGGCCGAGGTTCGGATCGGAGGCGTAGAAGGCCGTCTTGACGAGCGGCGAATGGCCGATCGCGTAGGCGATCTGGCGGCACTCGGCCACGTCCTTGCCGCCTTCCACCTGCACGGTCATGAACTTGGTGGCGCCCTCGCCGTCGCGCACGATCAGCTGCGAGAGGGTTTGCGCGACCTCGGTCACGGCCTCGCGCAGCGCGGCGTAGGCCGGCGAATCGGTCGAGGTGACGGCCGGCAGGCTCGACTTGCCCGATGCAATCAGGATGAACGAGTCGTTGGTGGACGTGTCGCCGTCGATCGTGATGCAGTTGAACGAGCGATTCGCCACGTCCTTCACGAGCTGGTCGAGCACCGGCTGCGCGACGTTCGCGTCGAACGCGAGGAAACCGAGCATGGTGGCCATGTTCGGCTTGATCATGCCGGCGCCCTTGCTGATGCCGGTCAGCGTGACGGTGTGACCGTCGACCGTGACCTGGCGCGAGGCAGCCTTCGGCAGCGTGTCGGTGGTCATGATCGCCTGCGCGGCGTCGAACCAGTTGGCGGCCGCGCGATTGGCCAGCGCGGCGGGCAGCCCGGCCTTCAGCCGGTCGACGGGCAGCGGCTCGAGAATCACGCCGGTGGAGAACGGCAGCACCTGCGACGGCTCGAGGCCGGCCAGGCGCGCGAGCTCGTCGCAGGTGGCGCGGGTCGCGGCCAGGCCCGGCTCGCCGGTGCCGGCGTTCGCGTTGCCGGTGTTGACCACCAGCGCGCGGATCGCCGGCGCGCCGTTGCGCACGCCCGCCAGATGCTCGCGGCACACGATCACGGGCGCGGCGCAAAAGCGGTTCTCGGTGAACACGCCGGCCACGGTCGCGCCTTCCTCGACGGAAATGACGAGCACGTCCTTGCGGTTCGGCTTGCGGATATTCGCTTCCGCCCAGCCGAGCGTGACGCCGGCGACGGGATGCAGTTGCGCGGGATCGATCGAAGGGAAATTGACAGCCATGAATTCACCTGCCGAAAGGACGATGCCGGCTGCGGCCGGCATCGAGAAATTTGAACGAAGCGGCGGCGCGCATGACTACGGGCCGCCGCGGATTCATCTTGCGGTACGCAAGTGACAAGCGTGAGCCGGCGCATCCGAACGGCGTGGATCGCACACCGCCCGGGCCGCCGCCGACATCAGCTCAGTTTTCCGTGGCACTGCTTGTATTTCTTGCCGCTGCCGCACGGGCACGGATCGTTGCGCCCGACGCGCGGCACGTCGCCGGCCGGCGCCGCACCGCCCATCGCATCGTCGACCAGGCCGGCGGTCGCATCGACCGCCACCGCCGCCGCCGCAACCGCCGCGCCTGCCGGCGCTGCCGCGGCTTCGTCGAAATCGGCGTGACGGAACTCGACGTGCTCGAGATTGCCGCCCGCTTCCTCGATCTGCTCGGCAGCCTGCTCGAGCTGCTCGGGCGACTGGATCTGCACGTTCATGACGATGCGCGTGACTTCCTGCTTGGTGGCATCGAGCATCGCTGCGAACAGTTCGAACGCCTCGCGCTTGTATTCCTGCTTGGGGTTCTTCTGCGCATAACCGCGCAGGTGGATGCCCTGACGCAGGTGGTCGAGCGCAGCCAGATGCTCGCGCCAGAGGCGGTCGAGCGTCTGCAGCATGATCGAGCGTTCGAACGAGCTGAAGGTCTCGCGGCCCACCATCGTGACCTTCGCGTCGTAATGCTCGTCGGCGGCCGTGGTGACGGCCTCGAGGATTTCGTCGGCGCTGATCGACTGCGACTCGTTGACCATTTCCTGGATCGCGAGATCGAGGCCCCAGTCGTTGCGCAGGGCTTCCTCGAGCTCGGGCAGATCCCACTGCTCCTCGATGCTGCCGGCCGGCACGAACTGGTGCACGATCTCGGCCACCACGCCATGACGCATCGCGTTGATGGTCTCGGTGATGTCGCTGGCCTCGAGCAGCTCGTTGCGCTGCTGGTAGATCACCTTGCGCTGGTCGTTCGACACGTCGTCGTATTCGAGCAGCTGCTTGCGGATGTCGAAGTTGCGTGCCTCGACCTTGCGTTGCGCCGATTCGATCGAGCGCGTCACGATACCGGCCTCGATCGCCTCGCCTTCGGGCATCTTCAGGCGGTCCATGATCGCGCGCACGCGATCGCCGGCGAAGATGCGCAGCAGCGGGTCATCGAGCGACAGATAGAAGCGCGACGAGCCCGGATCGCCCTGGCGGCCGGCACGGCCGCGCAGCTGGTTGTCGATCCGGCGCGACTCGTGGCGCTCGGTGCCGATGATGTGCAGGCCGCCCGCGGCCTTCACCTGCTCGTGCAGCGATTCCCACTCGTCGTGCAGCTTCTGGATGCGCGCGACCTTTTCCTCGGCGGCCAGCGACTCGTCGGCCTCGATGAAGGAAGCCTGCTTCTCGACGTTGCCGCCGAGCACGATGTCGGTACCGCGACCGGCCATGTTGGTGGCGATCGTGATGCGCTTCGGACGGCCCGCCTCGGCCACGATCGCCGCTTCGCGCGCGTGCTGCTTCGCGTTCAGCACCTCGTGCGGCAGCCCGGCCTGCTTGAGCAGGTGCGACAGCAGCTCCGAGTTCTCGATCGAGGTGGTGCCCACCAGCACCGGCTGACCACGCTCGTAGCAGTCGCGGATGTCGCGCGTGACCGCGTCGTAGCGCTCCTTGGCGCTCTTGTAGATCTGATCCTGCTTGTCGATCCGCTTCGGCGGCCGGTTGGTCGGGATCACGACCGTTTCGAGACCGTAGATCTCGTTGAATTCGTAGGCTTCGGTATCGGCCGTGCCGGTCATGCCCGCGAGCTTCGCGTACATGCGGAAGTAGTTCTGGAACGTGATCGAGGCGAGCGTCTGGTTCTCGCTCTGGATCTTCACGTGTTCCTTGGCCTCGACCGCCTGGTGCAGGCCGTCGGACCAGCGGCGGCCCGCCATCAGGCGACCCGTGAATTCGTCGACGATCACCACCTCGCCGTTCTGCACGACGTAGTGCTGGTCGATCGCGAACAGCGTGTGCGCGCGCAGCGCCGCGTACACGTGGTGCATCAGCGTGATGTTCTGCGGCGCGTACAGGCTCTCGCCCTCGCCGATCAGGCCCCACTCGGCGAGCAGGCGCTCGGCCTTCTCGTGGCCGGCCTCGGTCAGGAACACCTGACGGGATTTTTCGTCGAGCGTGTAGTCGCCCGGCTTCTCGACGCCGGTACCGTCGGCCTTTTCCTCGCCGATCTGGCGCTCGAGCAGCGGCGGCAGCGCGTTCATGCGAACGTACAGCTCGGTGTGATCCTCGGCCTGCCCCGAGATGATCAGCGGCGTGCGGGCCTCGTCGATCAGGATCGAGTCGACCTCGTCGACCACCGCGAAATTCAGGGCCCGCTGCACGCGCGCATCGGTCTCGTAGACCATGTTGTCGCGCAAATAGTCGAAGCCGAACTCGTTGTTGGTGCCGTAGGTGATGTCGGCCGCGTAGGCCTCGTGCTTCTGCTCGTGCTCCATGCCGGACAGGTTGATGCCGACCGACAGCCCGAGAAAGTTGTACAGGCGCGCCATCCACTCGGCATCGCGCTGCGCGAGGTAATCGTTGACGGTCACGACGTGCACGCCGCGCCCCGACAGCGCATTGAGGTAGACGGGCAGCGTGGCCACCAGCGTCTTGCCCTCGCCGGTGCGCATTTCGGCGATCTTGCCGTAATGCAGCACCATGCCGCCGATCAGTTGCGTATCGAAGTGCCGCATCTTGAGCACGCGACGGCTGGCCTCGCGGCACACCGCGAACGCTTCCGGGAGCAACTTGTCGAGCGATTCGCCGCCGGCGACGCGCTGGCGGAATTCGTCCGTCTTGCCGCGCAACTGGTCGTCCGTCAGCTTCTCGACTTGCGCTTCGAGCGCATTGATCGCCGCGACGGTCTTTTGGTATTGCTTGACGAGCCGCTGGTTGCGGCTGCCAAAAATCTTCTGGAGAAAACCGGTTGTCATCGGATCGGATCTGCGTCGCGGCAACGGCCCCGGAGCAGATGACGACGCCAGCCCCGGCGCGCCGAGCCTTGGCGGCTTAGCGTATGAGTGAATGCAAACGAGGAATTTTAGCACGCGCATCTGGTCCAGCCGGTGTCGCTCCGGTACGGACTTCGCGCGGGCCGGGCGTCGGCGCGACCATGGACGGATCGCATCGGCGCCAGGGACGAGATGCGGGCGGAGCCACGCCCGATCAAGAGGCGGGGCCGGATCGTTCGCGCGCGGCACGGCGCGGTACAATCGGGCCCTCCAGGCGCCCCGCGCGTCGCCCTGCTCCGTCCGCCCCCCCGCCGCCCATGAACCGTTCATCGAGATACGCCAACGCATCCGGCTTTTCGCGCCCGCAGGTCGTGACCGACGTGCTGCGTCGTACCGATGCGTTCGCGGCGCTGCGCGCCGGTGTCGAGCAGGTGGCGTCGCTACAGCGCGACCTGCGCGCGCTGCTGCCCGACTACCTCGCCAATCACGTGAATCCGGGCTCGATCAAGGACGGCACCCTGACCCTGTTCGCCGCCCACAACGCGCTGGCCGCGCGGCTGCGGCAGGTGGCGCCGCGGCTGGTGGCCGATCTGCAGGCGCGCGGCTGGAGCGTGGCGAACCTGAAGGTGCGCGTGCAGCCGAAGGATGCGCCCGAGCCGGTGCGCGTGAAGCAGGCGCGCATGTCGCCGGCCGGCGCCGACGCGCTGCGCGAGCTGGCCGACACGCTGCCGCCGTCGCCGCTGCAGAGCGCGCTGGAGAAAATGGCCGCGCGCCACACGAAAGCGCCGCGCAAATGAAAAAAGCAGCCCTCGGGCTGCTTTTTCGTATTCGGCGCCGAAGACCGGCGGATCAGGCGAACGCTGTCTGCGCGTCGAACGCGAAGCCGCGCGGCGCGGCCTTCAGATCGTCGAAGCTCACCATCTCGTAGGCGTCTTCGTGGGCCAGCAGCTCGCGCAGCAGCGCGTTGTTCAGGCCGTGGCCCGACTTGTACGCCGTGTAAGACGCCAGCAGCGGATGGCCGACCACGTAAAGATCGCCGATCGCGTCGAGCATCTTGTGCTTCACGAACTCGTCGTCGTAGCGCAGGCCGTCGTTGTTGAGGATGCGGTACTCGTCGAGCACGATCGCGTTGTCCATGCTGCCGCCGCGCGCCAGGCCGAGCTCGCGCATCATCTCCACTTCATGGGCGAAGCCGAAGGTGCGCGCACGCGCGATCTCGCGCACGTAGGACGTGTTCGCGAAATCGACCTCGAGCTCCTGGCCGGTCTTGTCGACGGCCGGATGACGGAAGTCGATCGTGAACTTGAGCTTGAAGCCGAAGAACGGCTCGAGACGCGCGAACTTGTCGCCGTCGCGCACTTCCACCGGGCGCTTGACCTGGATGAAGCGCTTCGGCGCGTTCTGCTCCTCGATGCCGGCCGACTGGATCAGGAACACGAACGACGAGGCGCTGCCGTCCATGATCGGGATTTCCTCGGCCGTCACGTCGACGTAGATATTGTCCACGCCGAGGCCCGCGCAGGCCGACATCAGATGCTCGACCGTCGACACGCGCGCGCCGTCCTTCTGCAGCACCGACGCGAGCCGCGTGTCGCCGATCGCCATCGCGTTGGCCGGAATGTCGACCGGCGTCGGCAGATCGACGCGCGAGAACACGATCCCCGTGCCCGGCGCGGCCGGGCGGAGCGTCAGTTCGACCTTGCGGCCCGAGTGGAGGCCGATGCCGACCGTCTTCACGATCGATTTGATGGTTCGCTGCTTCAACATGGCGGTGTACTTCTTGATTGACGTTATCAATCGAGACTTTTATTCGATAGACGAGAGTATAGCGCAAAACGCCTGTCGACGTTGCGCCGATCGTCGTATCAACTGTTTCTGCCCGTTACCCTCGCAAGATACGTGCAGGTCAAGAAAGACGGGCCGACGCCCGGAACGGAGGCGTTCCCGGACATCGGCCCGTGCTGCGGCACCCTGTTGTTGCGACGCGTTGCCGCGACGCAACATCGGACACGCGACGCTCAGCGCGTCACGGTCGCCAGGATGCTTGCCGCGTCGCTGACTTCGAACTTGCCCGGTGCCTCGACGGCAAGCGTCTTGACCACACCGTCGTCGATCACCATCGCGTAGCGCTGGGAACGGATCCCCATGCCGCGCGCGGACAAATCCTGCGTAAGCCCCAGTGCATGAGTGAAGGCTGCGCTGCCGTCCGCGATCATGCGCACCTTGCCCGCGGTGTGCTGATCTCGTCCCCAAGCGCCCATCACGAATGCGTCGTTGACGGACACGCACCAGATCTCGTCGATGCCGGCCGCGCGAAACGCGTCGGCGGCCTCGACGTAACCGGGCACGTGCTTCGCCGAACAGGTGGGCGTGAACGCGCCCGGCAATCCGAAGATCACCACGCGCTTGCCTGCCGTCTGTTCGCGCACGTCGAGCGCATTCGGCCCGAGCGTGCAACCCTCGCGCGCTTCGTCGACGAATTCGAAGACTTGTGCGTCGGGCAGCGTGTCGCCTGCTTGAATCATGACTGGTCCTTCAATGCGATGCGGTTGCGGGTGAGTCGATCGCCATCGACAGGCACGGCAAGCCCAACGCCGCCTCGCTCGTGCGAGGAGGGCAAGTGGCCCGGCCCGGCGTCGCCAGCGACGCGGCCTGTCCTTGATCGCTTCAACCCGTCAGGTCGGCTGGCCGCGCGAGCGGCCGGCCTGCCCGTGTCAGTCGGCCTGCTTGCGCAGGAATGCCGGGATGTCGTACGTGTCGACGCCCTTTTCCTGCAGCGCCTGCACGTGCGAAGCCGCCGTTTCACGCGAATTGCGCCAGACGGCCGGCGTGTCGAGCGCGCCGTAATCTGCCGTGTTCACGTGGGCCGGTGCGTAGCTGTGCGCCACCGCGCCGATCGGCTGGTTGTCCGTGCCGGTGCGCAGCAGCGTCATCGGGGTGGTCTGCTGCTTCTTCGCGGCACGGCCCAGGCCGGTCGCCACCACGGTCACGCGCAGCGCGTCGCCCATCGCGTCGTCGTACACGGCACCGAAGATCACGGTCGCGTCTTCCGCGGCGTAGCTCTTGATGGTGTTCATGACTTCACGCGTTTCCGACAGACGCAGCGAGCGGCTCGACGTGATGTTGACGAGCACGCCGCGCGCGCCCGACAGATCCACGCCTTCGAGCAGCGGACTGGCCACGGCCTGCTCGGCGGCCAGACGCGCACGGTCGACACCGGCCACCGTCGCGGTGCCCATCATCGCCTTGCCCTGCTCGCCCATCACCGTCTTCACGTCCTCGAAGTCGACGTTCACGAGGCCGTCGACATTGATGATTTCGGCGATGCCCGCGACGGCGTTGTTCAGCACGTCGTCGGCGCACTGGAAGCACTTGTCCATCTCGGCGTCGTCGCCCATCACGTCGAACAGCTTGTCGTTGAGCACGACGATCAGCGAATCGACGTGGTCCTCGAGCTGCTGCGCGCCGGCTTCGGCCACGCGCATGCGCTTGCCGCCTTCGAACTCGAACGGCTTGCTGACCACGCCGACGGTCAGGATGCCCATTTCCTTGGCGATCTGCGCGACCACCGGTGCCGCGCCCGTGCCCGTACCGCCGCCCATGCCGGCGGTGATGAACACCATGTGCGCGCCGCGCAGCGAATCGGCGATGCGCTCGCGCGCTTCTTCGGCGGCCGCACGGCCCATGTCCGGCTTCGCGCCGGCGCCGAGGCCCGTGTTGCCGAGCTGGATCACGTTCGGTGCGCGCGAGCGCGACAGCGCCTGCGCATCGGTGTTCATGACGACGAAGTCGACGCCCTGCACACCGCGGTTGATCATGTGCGATACGGCATTGCCGCCCGCGCCACCGACCCCGATCACCTTGATGATGGTGCCGTTGGTCTCGGTTTCCAGCATTTGGAATTCCATTGTTGCCTCCGTCAAGAAAGATAGCTGCTCGGCCGTTATCCGGCAGGAGATCGGGCAACCCCCTGCGCGCGCGTCAGCCGCCGGCACCGACGCTTGTTCGAAATCAGAAATTGCTCAGGAACCAGTCCTTCATGCGCGTGAAGATCTGGCCCGCGGAGCCGGACTGCACGGCCACCTTGCGGCCGCGCATGCGCTGCGCGCTGCCTTCGACCAGCAGCCCCATCGCCGTGGAGTAGCGCGGATTGCGCACCACGTCGGCCAGGCCGCCCGCGTATTCCGGCGCACCGATGCGCACCGGCTTCAGGAAAATGTCCTCGCCCAGCTCCACCATGCCGGGCATCATCGCAGCCCCGCCCGTCAGCACGACACCGGAACTGAGTAACTCTTCGTAACCCGACTCGCGCACGACTTGCTGCACGAGCGAGAACAGCTCTTCGACGCGCGGCTCGATCACCGCCGCGAGTGCCTGGCGCGACAGCGTGCGCGGCCCGCGCTCGCCGAGCCCCGGCACTTCCACCATCTCGTCCGGATCGGCCAGCGCCTGCTTCGCGATGCCGTGGCTGACCTTGATGTCCTCCGCGTCCGGCGTCGGCGTGCGCAGCGCCATGGCGATGTCGCTCGTGATCTGGTCGCCCGCGATCGGGATCACCGCGGTGTGACGGATCGCGCCTTCGGCGAAGATCGCGATGTCGGTCGTGCCGCCGCCGATGTCCACCAGCACCACGCCGAGATCCTTCTCGTCCTCGGTCAGCACCGCCAGCGACGAGGCCAGCGGCTGCAGGATCAGGTCGTTCACTTCCAGGCCGCAGCGACGCACGCACTTGACGATGTTCTGCGCGGCGCTGACCGCGCCCGTCACGATGTGCACCTTCACCTCGAGACGGATGCCGCTCATGCCGATCGGCTCGCGCACGTCTTCCTGGCCGTCGATGATGAATTCCTGGGTCAGGATGTGCAGCACCTGCTGGTCGGTCGGGATGTTGATCGCCTTGGCGGTCTCGATCACGCGCGCGACGTCCGTCTGCGTGACTTCCTTCTCCTTGATCGCCACCATGCCGCTCGAGTTGAAGCTGCGGATGTGGCTGCCGGCGATCCCCGTGAACACGTTGGTGATCTTGCAGTCGGCCATCAGCTCGGCTTCCTCGAGGGCGCGCTGAATGGACTGCACCGTGGCCTCGATGTTCACCACGACGCCTTTCTTGAGACCTTTCGACTCGCTCTGGCCGAGGCCGATCACCTCGTAGTGGCCCTCGCCCTTCAGCTCGGCGACGACGGCCACGACCTTCGACGTGCCGATGTCGAGGGCAACCAGCAGATCTTTATAGTCTTTGCTCATAAGTGCTCTTGCGTGTGATGTCCTGTTACTTCTTGCCCTTGTCGGTATCGCTGAGGAACCGCATGTTCGCCGCGCGGATCGCGAATCCGTTCGGGTACCGCAGGTCCGCGTACTCGATGTCCTTGCCCCAGCGCTGCGTCACCGACGGCCACGCGGCAACCAGCCGCTGGGCGCGATCGGGCAGCGTGTCCGCGTTGCGTTCGCGGCCGAATTCGATCTCCATGCCGTTGGCGAGCTTGACCGTCCATGCATAGCGCGAGGACAGCGTCACTTCCTCGGGCTCCGAATCGAGCGGCGCGAGCCACTTCGCGAAGTCGTGATAGCGCTGCACCACATCCTTCGCGCTGCCGTCGGGGCCGTCGAACGCCGGCAGATCCTCGTCGAGCTCGCCCTGGTTCGCCGTGAACAGCTCGCCATCGGTGCTGACGAGCTGGTCGCTGCCCCAGGTGCCGAGTGGCTTGTATTCCTCGAGCGTGACGGCCAGCGCGTTCGGCCAGACCCGCCGCACGCTCGCGTGACGCACCCACGGCATCTGCTCGAACGCCACCCGCGCGGTGTCGAGATCGACCGTGAAGAAATTGCCCTTCAGGCGGCCCACCACACTCGCGCGCACCGTGGGCGAGTTGATGTGATCGGTGTCGCCGTCGATCAGGATCGTCCGCAAGGCGAACGCCGGGCGCTGGATCAGCCAGTAGCCGCCCGCCGCCGCGCAACCGAGCAGCAGCAGCGCGTAGAGCGCGCTGGCCGCGAAGTTGAGTTGGCGAACGTTGTTCCACATGGTCGGTTCCGTATTCCGTCAATCGTCGAGCGTCATCGACAGCACCTTCACCACCAGCTCCGAGTAGCTGATGCCGACCGCCCGCGCGGCCTTCGGTGGCAGCGAATGGTCGGTCATGCCCGGCGCCGTGTTCACCTCGAGGAAGTACGGCTCGCCGGCCGCATCCAGCATGAAGTCGGCACGGCCCCAGTCGGTGCAGCCGAGCACATCGAACGCGCGACGCGCGAGGCGCTTGAATTCGGCTTCCTTCGCCGGCTCGATGCCGCACGGGATCAGGTACTGCGTGTCGTCGGCGAGGTACTTCGCGTGATAGTCGTAGAACTCGCCGGCCGGCACGATGCGGATCACCGGCAGGTCCAGGTCGCCCGCGATGCAGGCCGTGAACTCGCCGCCGCCCTCGATGCTCTTCTCGACCAGCACGATCCGGTCGTGCCGGGCGGCCTCGTCGAGCGCGGCCGGCAGCGCCGCGGCGTCCTTCACCTTGATCACGGCCACGCTCGAGCCCTCGCTGGCCGGCTTCACGAACAGCGGCAGGCCGAGCTTCGCGACGATCTCGGGGGCGCGCTTGGCGTGGTCGTCACCGCGCATCACGGTTTCGAACGGCGGGGTGGGCACGCCGGTCTGCTGCCACACCAGCTTGGTGCGGAACTTGTCGAGGCCGAGCGCCGAGCCGAGCACGCCGGTGCCCGTGTAGCGGATGCCGTAGAAGTCGAGCGCGCCCTGGATCTGGCCGTTCTCGCCATAGCCGCCGTGCAGCGCGTTGAACACCCGCACGAAGCCTTCGTCCTTCAGCGCGGCCAGCGGCCGCTCGGCCGGGTCGAACGGATGCGCGTCGATGCCCGCCTCGAGCAGGCCCTGCAGCACCAGCCTGCCCGAGTTCAGCGATACCTCGCGCTCGGCGGACACGCCGCCGAACAGTACCGCCACCTTGCCGAAACGTTTCGGATCGATCCCGCTCATGTCATCCCTTCTGTTGCTGTTGCTGCGCGATCCG
>JASLEG010000035.1 GCA_030151225.1 Burkholderia sp.
GCATGCGTTCCTGCGCGCGGCGCATCTTCGATGCCGCGACCATTTCCATCGCCTTGGTGATCTTGCGCGTGTTCTGCACGCTCTTGATCTTGCCGCGGATTTCCTTCATTCCAGCCATTGCTTGCTCCTTGACCGAAGCGACGCGCCGGCGCTCACGCGCGGCGCATCACTTCGAGGTGTCCCTCGCGGATCAATAGGCGCCCGACTTCTTGAAGGACTTCAGCGCTTCGTGCAGCGCGCCGTCGTCTTCCTTCGACAAAGCCTTGTTCTCTTCGATACGCTTGATCAGGTCGGCGTGGCTGGCCTTCAGGTACTCGCGCAGGCCCTTCTCGAACGGGAGCACGTCCTTCACTTCGACGTCGTCGAGGTAGCCGTTGTTGGCCGAGAACAGCGACACGGCCAGTTCCCACACCTGCAGCGGCTGGTACTGCGGCTGCTTGAGCAGTTCCGTCACGCGGCGGCCGCGCTCGAGCTGCTTGCGGGTAGCCGCATCCAGATCCGAGGCGAACTGCGCGAACGCAGCCAGCTCGCGATACTGGGCCAGGTCGGTACGGATACCGCCCGACAGCTTCTTCACGACGTTGGTCTGCGCGGCGCCACCGACTCGCGACACCGAGATACCGGCGTTGATTGCCGGACGCACGCCCGCGTTGAACAGGTCGGTTTCCAGGAAGATCTGGCCGTCCGTGATCGAGATCACGTTGGTCGGCACGAAGGCCGTGACGTCGCCTGCCTGCGTTTCGATGATCGGCAGCGCCGTCAGCGAACCCGTCTTGCCCTTCACTTCGCCGTTCGTGAACTTCTCGACGTACTCTTCCGAGACGCGAGCCGCACGCTCGAGCAGACGCGAGTGCAGATAGAACACGTCGCCGGGATACGCTTCGCGGCCCGGCGGGCGGCGCAGCAGCAGCGAGATCTGGCGATAGGCCCAGGCTTGCTTGGTCAGATCGTCATAGATGATCAGGGCGTCCTGGCCGCGATCGCGGAAGTATTCGCCCATCGTGCAGCCGGCGTACGGCGCGAGGTACTGCATCGCGGCCGAATCGGATGCCGATGCCGACACCACGATCGTGTACGCCATCGCGCCGGTTTCCTCGAGCTTGCGCACCACGTTCATGATCGACGAAGCCTTCTGGCCGATCGCGACGTAGATACAGATGAGGTCCTTGCCCTTCTGGTTGATGATCGTGTCGATCGCCACGGCGGTCTTGCCCGTCTGGCGGTCGCCGATGATCAGCTCGCGCTGGCCGCGGCCGATCGGCACCATCGCGTCGATCGACTTGATGCCGGTCTGCACCGGTTGCGACACGCCATGACGCCAGATCACGCCCGGGGCGATCTTCTCGATCGCGTCGGTCGCCTTCGCGTTGATGGGGCCCTTGCCGTCGATCGGGTTGCCGAGCGCATCGACCACGCGGCCGACGAGTTCCGGGCCGACCGGCACTTCGAGAATGCGACCCGTCGTCTTGACGATGTCGCCTTCCGAGATGTGACCGTAATCGCCCAGAATCACGGCGCCGACGGAGTCGCGCTCGAGATTCAGCGCGAGGCCGAACGTGTTGCCCGGAAATTCGAGCATTTCGCCCTGCATCACGTCCGACAGACCGTGGATGCGCACGATGCCGTCCGTCACGGAGATCACGGAGCCCTGGTTGCGAACGTCCGCGCTCGCTTCAAGGCCCTGGATCCGGCTCTTGATCAGCTCGCTGATCTCAGAGGGATTGAGTTGCATATTCGCTCCTGATGTTCAATTCTGTTGCGTGCCGGCTGCGGCGCTCAAGTACTCAGGCGGTCAGTGCGGCCTGCATGCTGGCGAGCCGCGCGCGCACCGAGGTATCGAGCACTTCGTCGCCCACCGTCACGCGCACGCCGCCGATCAGCGATGCGTCGACTTCGACGATCGGCTTGAGCGTGCGACCGAACTTCCGTTCGAGGCCCGCGACCAGCTCGGCGAGCGGTGCGCCTTCGAGCGGGAACGCACTGACGATGGTCACGTCCGCCGCGCCTTCGCGCGCGTTCTTCAGTGCCTCGAATTGCTCCGCGATTTCCGGCAGCAGCACGGTGCGGTGATTGTCGACCAGCATCCGCACGAAATTCTTCGCTTCCGCGCCGTTCGCGAGCGGCGACTTCGTCGCGGCGAGCAGCAGTTCGGCGATCTGCTCGCGCCCGACCTTCGGGTTCGACGCGACAGACTTGATTTCGGGCAGTTGCGCAACCTGGGCCAGCGCCTCTACGAGCGCGGACCAGGCGGCGACGTCACCAGCCTCGGCCACGCGAAACAGCGCTTCTGCGTAAGGGCGGGCGATGGTTGCAAATTCGGCCATGATCAGAGCTCGGCTTTCAGTTGATTCAGCAGTTCGGCGTGGGCCGTCTGGTCGACTTCGCGCTTCAGGATCTGTTCTGCGCCCTTGACTGCGAGCGTCGCGACATCCGCGCGCAGCAGTTCACGGGCCTTCACGATTTGCTGTTCTGCGTCGGCTTTGGCCGTGGCGACGATGCGGGCAGCTTCTGCCTGCGCGTTCGCCTTGATTTCTTCCGCGACGGCAAGTGCGCGCTTTTCGGCGTCGGCGATACGTTGCTGTCCGTCCGTGCGGGCTTGCGCGAGTTCCTGGTCGGCGCGCTGGTGCGCTGCCTCGAGTTCCGCCTTGCCCTTTTCCGCGGCGGCGAGGCCGTCGGCGATCTTCTTTGCGCGTTCGTCGAGTGCGTTGACCAGCGGCGGCCACACGAACTTCATCGTGAACCACGCGAGGATCAGGAACACGACCATTTGCGCAAACAGGGTTGCGTTGAGATTCACGGTGTTTCCTTAGTCTGCTATCCGGGAAAATGAAACGGTAAGGCGCTCATCGTGTTGCATCGATCAGCGCCCGGTCTCTCCGTTCCGCCCTGCGCCCGTCAACACGGGCGCATCATTTCCGGGGAACCTTAACCTGCGAGGCGCGACAGGAGCGGGTTCGCGAATGCAAACAGCATCGCCACACCAACACCGATCAGGAATGCCGCGTCGATCAGGCCGGCCAGCAGGAACATCTTGGTTTGCAGCGGGTTGATCAGTTCCGGCTGACGTGCGCAGGCTTCGATGTACTTGCCGCCCATCAGGCCGATACCGATACAGGCGCCGACGGCACCGAGGCCGATGATGATGCCGATACCGATTGCGGTCAGACCCTGAATGTTGGCGATGAAAGCTTGCATGATCACTCCTATTTGAAAAGTCTTGGAACTAGAGATTTAAAAAACCGAAAAAGCGAAAACTGCCTGACCGTCGCGCACTCAGTGCGTTTCGTGCGCCTGGCCGAGATACACCAGCGTCAGCATCATGAAGATGAATGCTTGCAACAGGACAATCAGGATGTGGAAGATTGCCCAGACGCTGCCCGCGATCACGTGCCCGACGAAACCGAGAACCGTTGCATCGCCGCCGAAGCTCCAGATACTGCCGAGGAGTGCGATCAGCAGGAACACCAGTTCACCTGCGTACATGTTGCCGAACAGCCGCATGCCGAGCGAAACCGTCTTGGCGACGTATTCGACGATGTTCAACGCGAGGTTGGGGATCCACAGCAGCGGGTGCGCGCCGAACGGTGCGGAGACCAGCTCGTGCGCGAAGCCGCCCGGGCCCTTGATCTTGATGCTGTAGTAGATCATCAGCACGAACACGCCGAGCGCGATGCCGAGCGTGCCGTTCAGATCGGCCGTGGGGACGATGCGGTGGTAGGGAATCACGCCGCCCAGGCCGAGCAGATCGATCACCCGACGCGGCAGGTCGACCGGCAGGAAGTCGAGCGAGTTCATCAGCAGCACCCAGACGAACACCGTCAGGGCCAGCGGCGCGATGAACGTGCGGTTGCCGCGCACGACGGCCTTCGATTGGTCCTCGACCATTTCGACGACCATCTCGATCAGGCACTGGAAGCGGCCCGGCACGCCCGGCGTGGCCTTGCGCGCGGCCAGACGCAGCACCAGGATGGTCACGAGGCCACACACGATCGACCAGAACAGCGTATCGAGATTCCAGACGTGGAAATCGACGATCGAGGTCTGATGCGCGGTGGAGAAGTTCTGCAAGTGGTGCGCAATGTACTCGGACGGATCCAGAGCGTGCGTGCCTTCGCTAGCTGCCATAGTCGTTAATGCCACCCAAATTGTCGAAAATCGTTGTTTTACGTATTGCCGCAAGAAATTGTTGCGGGAACACGAGAGCGCAACCACCGGTCTAAAGTGCGATACTTGTTGCATCGCAGCGTAGCGACCGGTTTGCCGCAAAATTCCTGCTGTCCGGCGAGGTCGTTCACCCGCACCGTCCAGACTCGATACTGCCGTGGTGCCCTGCCCTACCGCCAGGCGAGCGCGAGCCAGTAGGTCTTCAGCGCGACGAGGTAGGTGACGAGCAGCGGTACCCAGTGCACGTCCGGAAACCGGAAGGCCACCGCAGTGAACATCGCGATCGTCAAACCCAGCTTCAGCGCCTCGCCGAACATCCAGCCCATCACGGTGTTCGCGCCGCCGAGCCTCAGCCTCGCGGCGAACACCGCACTCGGTACCCAGCCGATCGCTCCACCCAGCAATGCCGATTGCGCAGCGATACCCGGCGACTTCGAAAACAGCCACCACGCCAGCGTTGCAACCAGGGACAGGACCATTTGCGCGATCACCACCCGAAACGGGGTGACGCGCGATGGCCGACTCACATCCGGACCGAACAGCGCCTGCGCCTCGGCCCGCGTGAGCGGAACGATAGTGTTGTCCTGCGGTTCGCCATCCCAGTCGTCTTCTGCAACCGGATTGCCGTGCCGCTGCGCGACAGCAGCGGGCTGCGCGTGGGCTGGATCGTCGTGCCTGTCGTTCGGCGCCTGACTCGCCATCTCCACCTTCCGCAAAATCGCCGTAAGCCTCGAGCTTTCCACAAGCTTTCAGGGCTGCCGCGCTAACAAATCCCGGCGATTGTAAGCGATAGACGCAGTCGATTCAAGGTGTTGGGCGCGACAAAAACACGACGAAAACGGCACGACTTGCACCCAAAATCGCGTCAATTTCCGAAGTCGGACGTCCGTTGAAAGCGGATTTTCTTACAAAGTCATTTCGCAACGAATCGCCGGGCGAAATGGTCGCAAAAACCGTCAGACGTAATGCAACCAGAGCCCGCCGAGCACGAAGGCGACCAGACCGAACGGCACACAGACCAGATGGAACGGCCCCCAGATGCCCGGCGTTTTCGCCAGCCGCACGGCGATCAGGTTCGCCAGCGAACCGATCGCGAAGCCGAAACCGCCCACGCTGACGCCGAACGCGAGCGCGCGCCAGTCGCCGCCGAACTCCGAAAGCAGGATCGCCGCGGGCACGTTGCTGATCACCTGGGACAGCGCGGCCCCTGCTGCATAAAGGCGCAGCGGGACATCGAGCCCGAGCCGGGCCACCGAATCGTGGATCGCCGGCAGCGCCGCGGCCCCGCGCAGCACCACGAACATCAGCACGAAGATCAGCAGCAGCAGCCAGTCGATGCGCAGCACCGCGTCGCGTCGCAGCACGCCGAACAGCAGCGCCACGACGATCACGCCGGGCACCGCGTAGTGCAGATCGGCGGCCGCCACGAAGGCGGCGAACAGCACCGCGGCCACGATCGCGAGCGTGCGCTGCACCGAATGCGACTCGGCGTCGCCCGAAAAATCGAGCGGCTTCGACCGGAACATGCAAGCTGCGAGCAGCAGCAGCATCGCCATCGTGATCAGCGCCAGCGGCCCCAGCTCGAGTACGAAGCGACCAAATGACGCACCACTGCGCTGCCACAGAAAGAGGTTTTGCGGATTGCCGAGTGGCGTGGCGATCGAGCCGGCATTCACGGCGATCGCGAGGCAGATCACGAGCCGCTTCATCGGCAACGGCGTGAGGCGCTGCAGCGACACCACGAGCGGCACCGCCACGAACAGCGCGACGTCGTTGGTGAGCCAGGTGGCGAGCACGGCCGCGAACACGATCAGCAGCATCGCCAGCGAGCGCTCGGTGCGCACGCTGCGCACGATCCGGTGCGCGAGCCACATCAGGAAGCCCGACAGCTCGAGCGCCTTGGTCACCATCAGCAGGCCGGCCAGCGTCGCGACCGTCTGCCAGTCGACCAGCCGCGCGAGCGCCGGCAGCGACTGCGGCCGCACGCACTCGAGCCCCACCAGCGCGACGGCGAGGATCGACAGCACCGGTTCGCTCGCGACGAACGCGAGCCACTTGCGCGGGGCCAGCCCGCCAGCGGAGATCATCGGAGGTACCGCGTCAGGCTGCGACGTTGCCGCGCAGGCGCAGCAGGATGCCCTCGAGCGCGTCGAGATCGCCGAAATCGATCGTGAGCTGCCCCCGCCCACGGCGGCCGAGCTTGATCTTCACGTTCGAGGCGAGCATGTCGGACAACTCCTCCTCGAGGCGACGCGTGTCGCGGCCGCCATCGTCCTTCGACTTGGCTTTCAGCGTGGGCGCTTCCTTGGTGGTCTGCGCGACGAGCTTCTCGGTTTCCCGCACCGACAGGCGGCGGTTCACCACCTGATGCGCGAGCGTGATCTGGGTGGCCGCGTCCACGGCCAGCAGAGCGCGCGCGTGGCCCATGTCGAGATCGCCGGCCAGCAGCATGGTCTGCACCGGTGCGGCAAGGTTCAGCAGGCGCAGCAGGTTCGACACGGCGCTGCGCGAACGTCCCACCGATTCGGCCGCCTGCTCGTGCGTGAAGTTGAATTCGTCGAGCAGGCGCTGGATGCCGTGCGCCTCTTCGAGCGGATTCAGATCCTCGCGCTGGATGTTCTCGATCAGCGCCATCGCTGCGGCGGCCTGGTCGCTGACCTCCTTGATCAGCACCGGCACCTCGGCGAGCCCCGCCAGGCGAGCGGCGCGGAAACGCCGCTCGCCGGCGATGATCTCGAAGCGATCGGTGCCCACCGGGCGCACCAGGATCGGCTGCATCACGCCCTGCGCACGAATGCTCGCGGCAAGCTCCTGCAGCGCGCCCTCGTCCATGCGCGTGCGCGGCTGATACTTGCCGGCCTGCAGCTTGTCGAGCGTCAGCGTGTTCAGCGCGCCCTCGATCTTCACTGCCTCGGTGATGTTGGCGCTGCCGCCGAGCAGGGCCTCGAGCCCGCGCCCCAGACCTTTCTTCTTCGCTACCGCATTCATCGACTTTCCCTCGTTCGCTAGTCCGGAACCGCGGCGCGTCACAGCGCCTGCACCCGTTCGATCATCTCCGCGCCGAATTGCAGGTACGCCTGCGCGCCGCGCGAGGCGCGATCGAACACCACGCCCGGCAGGCCGTAGCTCGGCGCCTCGGCGAGGCGCACGTTACGCGGGATCACGGTGTCGAACACCTTGTCGCCGAAATGCGCCTTCAGCTGGTCGGACACCTGCTGCTGCAGCGTGATGCGCGGATCGAACATCACGCGCAGCAGGCCGATCACCTTCAGCTCGCGGTTCAGGTTCGCGTGGATCTGCTTGATCGTGTTGACGAGATCGGACAGCCCTTCCAGCGCGAAGTACTCGCACTGCATCGGGATCACCACGCCGTGCGCCGAGCACAGCCCGTTCAGCGTCAGCAGCGACAGCGCCGGCGGGCAGTCGATCAGCACGAAGTCGTATTGACCCTCCACCTTCTCGAGCGCCGCCTTCAGCTGGCGCTCGCGATTCTCGACACTCACCAGTTCGATTTCCGCGCCGGCAAGCTCGCGGTTGGCCGGCAGCACGTCGTAATCGAGCGACTCGGGACGCACGCGCGCCTGTTCGATCGACACGCCATCGACGAGCACCTCGTAGACGGTCGATTCGCACGCCGCCTTGTCGATGCCGCTGCCCATCGTGGCATTGCCCTGCGGGTCCAGATCGATCAGCAATACACGCTGCTGTTGTGCTGCGAGGCTCGCGGCGAGATTGACCGTCGTCGTCGTCTTGCCGACGCCCCCCTTCTGGTTGGCCACGCAGAAGATTTTTGCCATCGTTGGTTCGTCCCTCTTTCCAAAACATCGGGCGCGTGTCGCGCCCCGTTCAATTCAGTGTGCTTCGTCGACACCGACTTCGATCAGGTGCCGCTCGGCATCGAGCGCCGGCACCGCAAGCCGAATCGTCTGACGAACTCGCGAACCTTCCGGCAACCGCGCGATTTCCTCACCGGGCATCACGCCCTTCATCGCCCAGATCGCCCCGCCCGGCGCCACCAGGTGGCGCGCCAGCGCGACGAAATCCGACAGATCCGCGAAAGCCCGCGACACGATCACGTCGAACTGGCTCGGCACCTCGTGGCCGGGGCGCAGCGACTCGACGCGGCCCGTCACGACGGACAGGTTCGCGAGCTTCAGCTCGGCCTTGGCCTGATTCTGGAACGCGGACTTCTTGTGGACGATGTCGTTGAGCGTGACCTGCCAGTGCGGGAACACGATCGCGAGCACGATGCCGGGCAGGCCGCCGCCCGAGCCGACGTCGAGCGCCGTGGTAGCCGGCAGCCCGCGCAGATGCGGAACGATCGACAGCGAATCGAGGATGTGCTGAATCAGCATCTGCCGCGGGTCGCGGATCGCGGTCAGGTTGTAGACCGCGTTCCACTTGCCGAGCAACGCGACGTAGTCGAGCAGCTTGCCGACCTGGGCATCGTCGAGCGCGATATCGAGCTCGGTGAGGCCGGCGGTCAGCAAGGTCTGCAGCGATTCACGGGAGGCGCCGGCCATCGAGTGGCGCCCTGTCATTGCTGGGTCGGGACGCTGCCCCCTGCTTCACCGGTGGACGGCACGGCCGCATTGGCCGCCGCCGTGCCGCGCCGGCCGAGGCCGCGCTTCAGATGCACCATCAGCAGCGAGATCGCGGCCGGCGTGATGCCCGAGATCCGCGACGCCTGCCCGATCGTTTCCGGGCGGTGCTGGTTGAGCTTCTGGCGCGCCTCGAACGACAAGCCACGCACGTCGGCGTAGTCGATGCCATCGGGCAGGCGCGTGCCTTCGTGCGCACCGTTACGCTCGATCTCGCCGGCCTGGCGCTCGATGTAACCCTGGTACTTGATGCCGATCTCGATCTGCTCTTCAATCTGCGCGAGCAGCACCGGATCGTCAGCCAGCGGCTCGCTCGGGCCGCACTCGCCGCCCCGCAACCCGCACACGCCGGCATAGGACACGCCGGGGCGACGCAGCAGCTCCGCGAGGCTGTATTCGTGATCGATGCCCTTGCCGAGCAGCTCCGTCGCTTCGTCCACCGGCAACGTCTTCGGCGTCACCCAGGTCGAGCGCAGTCGTTCGGTTTCACGTGAAACAGCATCGCGCTTGCGGCAGAACGCGTCCCAGCGCGCATCGTCGACGACGCCGAGCTCGCGGCCGATTTCGGTCAGGCGCATGTCGGCGTTGTCTTCGCGCAGGCTCAGGCGGTATTCGGCGCGACTCGTAAACATGCGATACGGCTCGGACACACCCTGGGTGACGAGATCGTCCACCAGCACGCCGAGGTAGGCCTCGTCACGACGCGGGCACCATGATTCCTTGCCCTGCGCGTAGCGCCCGGCATTGATCCCGGCCAGCAGACCTTGCGCGGCCGCCTCTTCATAGCCGGTCGTGCCATTGATCTGGCCCGCAAAGAACAGGCCCTCGATCACCTTGGTCTCGAGCGAAGCCTTCAGGCCGCGCGGGTCGAAGTAGTCGTATTCGATCGCATAGCCGGGGCGCAGGATATGCGCGTGCTCGAGCCCGCGCATCGAGTGCACGAGGTCGAGCTGCACGTCGAACGGCAGGCTCGTGGAGATCCCGTTCGGATAGAACTCGTTGGTGGTCAGCCCTTCCGGCTCCAGGAAGATCTGATGAGAATCCTTCGAGGCGAAGCGATGGATCTTGTCCTCGATCGACGGGCAGTAGCGCGGGCCCACGCCTTCGATCACGCCCGTGTACATCGGCGAGCGGTCGAGGCCGCTGCGGATGATGTCGTGCGTGCGCTCGTTGGTGTGCGTGACCCAGCACGGCATCTGGCGCGGATGCATCTCCACGCGGCCGAGGAACGAGAACACCGGCATCGGATCGAGATCGCCCGGCTGCTCTTCGAGCTGCGAGAAGTCGATCGAACGACCGTCGATGCGCGGCGGCGTTCCAGTCTTGAGGCGGCCCTGCGGCAGCTTCAATTCCTTCAGGCGCGACGACAGCGACACGGCGGCAGGATCCCCTGCCCGACCGCCCGTATGGTTGTTCAGGCCCACGTGGATCTTGCCGTCGAGGAAGGTGCCCGCCGTCAGCACCACCGAGCGAGCGCGGAAGCGAATGCCGATCTGCGTGACGGCGCCGACCACGCGCTCGCCCTCGACGATCAGATCGTCGACGGCCTGCTGGAACAGCCAGAGGTTCGGCTGATTCTCGAGGCGGCTGCGGATCGCCTGCTTGTACAGCAGACGATCGGCCTGAGCACGCGTGGCGCGCACGGCCGGACCTTTCGAGGAATTGAGGATGCGAAACTGGATGCCGGCTTCGTCGGTAGCGATCGCCATCGCACCGCCGAGCGCATCCACTTCCTTGACCAGATGGCCTTTGCCGATCCCGCCGATCGACGGGTTGCAGCTCATCTGGCCGAGCGTTTCGATGTTGTGCGTCAGCAGCAGCGTTTTCACGCCCATGCGCGCGGCAGCCAAAGCGGCTTCCGTACCGGCATGACCGCCGCCAACGACGATCACGTCAAATTCAGTGGGATAAAGCATTGCGGATTTCGCGCCAGAACGTACGCGAACCTGAGAGAGAAGTATGGGCCGAATTATAGCGGTTTCGCTTTTGGCCCGAATATCGTCCGAACGGCCGATCGACGAAATCGGCGTGTTTCACGTGAAACACGCCGCATTTTTCCAACAGCGCGGGACGGCATCAGGCTTGGTCAACCCTGTTTCCGGGCCAGCCCGAGGTAGCTGTCGATCACACGCGGATTGTTCGCCAGCTCCGCCGCCGGTCCATCGAGCACGAATTCTCCGGTTTCGAGCACGTAGCCGTAGTCGGATATCTGCAGCGCGGCACGCGCATTCTGCTCGATCAGCAAGGTCGCGACGCCGGTGCTGCGCAGCGCGGCCACGATGTGCAGGATCTCGCGCACGATCAGCGGCGCGAGCCCCAAGCTCGGCTCGTCGAGCATCAGCAGGTCGGGCTTGCCCATCAACGCGCGGCCGACCGCCAGCATCTGGCGCTCGCCGCCCGACAAGGTGCCGGCCGCCTGCTTGTGGCGCTCCTTCAGACGCGGGAACAGCGTGAACACCGCATCGAGCTGATCGAGATACGCCGCCTCGCCGGCCTGCTTGCGACGATAGGCGCCGAGCACGAGGTTGTCCCCCACGCTCATCGAGCCAAACAGCTCGCGCTTCTCGGGCACCAGACACATGCCACGCGCCACGCGCAATTCCACCGGCAGGTTGCCGACGGCCTCGCCGCGGTAACGCACCGTGCCGCTCGCGTGGCCCGTGGTGGGCAGCGCGCCCATGATTGCGTTCAGCAAGGTGGACTTCCCTGCCCCGTTCGGCCCGATCACGCTGACGATCTGCCCTGGCGCGACACGCAGGCTGGCGCCGTGCAGCGCCTGGATCTTGCCGTACTTCACCGACAGGCCATCGACCTCCAGTATCGGTTCGGCGAGGGCCGCAGCAGTCGAGCCTCGATTGGTATCCACCATCACTCCACCCCACCCAGATAGGCCTCGAGCACGGCCGGATCCTGCCGCACCGCATCGGGCAGGCCTTCGGCGATTCGCGCGCCGAACTCCATCACCACGAGCCGGTCGGTCAGATTCATCACGAAATCCATGTCGTGTTCCACGAGCAGCACGCTGATACCCTCGTCGCGTAGCCGGCGCAGCAGCTCGGCCAGCTGCTGCTTCTCCCGATAGCGCAGCCCGGCAGCCGGTTCATCGAGCAGCAGCAAGGTCGGATCGCAGCACAAGGCGCGCGCGATCTCCACGATGCGCTGCTGGCCGAGCGCGAGGCTGCCGGCTTCCTCATGCATCTGCGCCTCGAGCCCGACTCGGCGCAACTGCGTGGCAGCCTCGGCCAGCAGCCGCGCCTCCTCGTGCGCATTGAGCCGTGCCACGCTGCGCCATACCCCGGCCGAGCCACGCAGATGGGCGCCGAGCGCGACGTTCTCGAGCACCGACATGCCCGGCAGCAGCTTCACGTGCTGGAAGGTGCGACCGATCCCGCGTCGCACGATTTCACGTGAAACCAGCCCGTCGATGCGTTCGCCGAGGAAGGTCACCTCCCCGCCGCTTGCGCGCAGCAGCCCTGTGACCAGGTTGAAGGTGGTGGATTTTCCGGCGCCATTCGGGCCGATCAAACCTACGATCTGTCCCGCTTTCACCTCGAAACTGACGTCGTTGACGGCCACCAGGCCGCCGAAGGTCTTGCGCACCTTGTCCACCACGAGCAGCGGCTCGCCGGCCACCGGCCGCGCGCGGCGCGGCAGCGGCTCGGTCGACTCGGGCACCGGCTTCACTCGCGAGCCGGGCAACAGCCGTCGCGCGAGATACGGCCACACGCCGTCGCGCGCCGTCTGCAGCAGGATCACGATTACCACGCCGAACACGATGATCTCGAAGTTGCCGTCCTGCCCGAGCAGGCGCGGCAGCAGCGACTGCAGCCAGTCCTGCAGCACGGTGAGGATCGCCGCGCCCAGTACGGCGCCCCACACGTGCGCGACGCCGCCCACCACGGCCATGAACAGGAATTCGATACCGTGGTTGAGGCCGAATGGCGTGGGGTTCACGGCGCGCTGCAGATGCGCGTAGAGGAAGCCCGAGATCGCAGCGAGCACGGCCGCGTAGACGAAGATCGTCACGCGCATCCAGGCCGTGTTCACGCCCATCGCCTCGGCCATCGCACGGCCTCCGCGCAGCGCACGAATCGCCCTGCCCGGCCGGCTGTCGAGCAGGTTGCGCACCGACACGATCGCGGCGAGCACGACGAGCCAGATCAGGTAATAGAAGCTGCGCCCCGAATCGAGCACCACGCCGGCCACGCTCAGCGCCGGAATGCCGTTGATGCCGTCGTACTTGCCGAGCACTTCGAGATTGCCGAACAGGTAGAACAGCGCGAGCCCCCAGGCGATCGTGCCGAGCGGCAGGAAATGGCCGGACAGGCGCATCGTGACGGCGCCGAGCCCGAGCGCGACCAGTGCCGTCAGCACCACGCCAGCGAACAGGCCGAGCCACGGCGACAGGCCGCAGGCGGTGGTGATCCAGGCGGTGGCATAGGCGCCGATGCCGACGAACGCGGCCTGCCCGAAGCTCGTCATGCCGCCCACACCGGTCAGCAGCACGAGGCCGATCGCAACGATCGCATAGAGCCCGATGTTGTTCAGCAGCGTGATCCAGTACTCGGGAATCCGCAGCGCGCCGGGCAGCACCGGCAGCGCGAACAACACCACGACGAACAGCCAGAAAAGGCGCTGGCGAAGCAGGATCTTCATCACGTCAGGCCTCCTCGTCGTCGCCCGGGCTGCCTTGCTGCGCGGCCAGGCTGCGCCACAGCAGCACCGGGATGATCAGCGTGAACACGATCACCTCCTTGTAGGCGCTGGCCCAGAACGACGAATAGGATTCGAGCAGGCCCACCAGCAGCGCACCGGCCGCCGCGAGCGGATAGCTGACCAGCCCGCCGATGATCGCGCCCACGAAGCCCTTCAGGCCGATCAGGAAGCCCGAGTCGTAGTAGATCGTCGTCAGCGGCCCGACCAGGATGCCGGACAGCACGCCGAGCGCCGCGGCCAGCGAGAACGCGAGGCGCCCCGCCTGCGTGGTGCCGATGCCCACCAGTTGCGCGCCGAGCCGGTTTACCGAGGTCGCACGCAGCGCCTTGCCCGCGATCGTGCGACCGAAATACAGCGCGAGCGCGGCAATCATCACGAGCGCCGTCACCACCACCATCACGCTCTGCATCGACACCGTCTGCGCGCCGATCGCGAGCTGCACGTCGGAGAACGGCGCAGTGCGCGACCCCTCCGCGCCGAACATCACGAGCCCGAGCCCGACCATCGCGAAGTGCACGGCCACCGCCACGATCAGCAGCACCAGCGTACTGGCCTCGGCAATCGGCTGATAGGCGAGCCGGTAGACGAACGGGCCCATCGGCACCACGATCGCGAGCGTCAGCGCGATCTGGGCCGGCATCGGCAGCGCGATCGCTGCCGTCGCATGCGCCAAGCCAAACACGGCCACCGGCAGCAGCACGCAGCGGCCGGCCAGCGTGGTCAGCGTGCGGCCGAGTTGGTGGCGTCGCTCGCGATGCCGGATCAACACCGCAACGTCGAGCACGAAGCAGGCGATGCCGAGCACGACCAGCAGCCAACAGGTGGCGGGAAACTTCTGCGTCTGCAGGGCGGCCAGTGTCAGCGCGCCATAGGCGACGAATTCGCCCTGAGGGATGAAGATCACGCGCGTGACGGAAAACACCAGCACCAGCGCCAGTGCGAGCAGCGCATAGATCGCGCCGGTCGTGATGCCGTCCTGCGCGAGAATCAGCGCAATCGAGAGGTCCATGCGAGCGGAGTCGGTTGGGTCGGAACGCGGATGCCGGCGCGGTGGCGGCAAGCTTCGAAACGGCAGCAATCGGGGCGAGCGGCCCGCCGGTATTGGCGAGCCGCCCGATGTTTCATGTGAAACATCACATCGGCGAGGCTCAGTCGGCCTGCAGCTTCCACTTGCCGTCGACGATCTGCACCATCACGCGAGCGCGCGCGTCGAAGCCGTTGTGATCGGTCGGCGTGGTGTTGAACACGCCGTGCGACGCGGGCAGGTTGCGCAGGTTTTCGAGCGCCGCCCGCAGCGCATCGCGGAACGCGGGCGTGCCCGGTTTGCCGGCCTTCAGGGCTTCGGGAACTGCTCGCTGCAGCATCTGCCCGGCGTCCCACATATGGCCGCCGAAGGTCGACAGCGAGCCCACCCCATAGGCACCCTCATACGCGGCCTTGTAGGCCAGCGCAGGGGCCTTCACGGGGTTGGAATCGGGCAATTGATCGGCCACCAGCACCGGGCCCGCCGGCAGCAGTTCGCCGTCGCAATCCTTGCCGCACACGCGCAGGAAATCGTTGTTGGCCACGCCGTGCGTCTGATACACCTTGCCGGTGTAGCCGCGCTCCTTCAGCGTCTTGGCCGGCAGCGCCGCCGGCGTGCCGGCACCAGCGATCAGCACGGCGTCGGGGCGTGCCGCGAGCAGCTTCAGCACCTGCCCCGTCACCGATGTGTCGGGCCGGTTGTAGCGCTCGTTCGCCACGATCTTCAGGCCATTCGCGGCGGCGGCCGCCGTGAACACATTCGACCAGCCGTCGCCGTAGGCGTCGGCGAAGCCGATGAAGCCGACCGTCTTCACGCCGTGCTTGGCCATGTAGCCGGCGATCGCGTCGGCCATCAGCCGATCGTTCTGCGGCGTCTTGAACACCCAGGCGCGCTTCGCATCCATCGGCGAGACGATCTGCGCGCTGGCCGCGAGCGAGATCATCGGCGTGTGACCCTGGGCGGCCACGTCGATCATCGCCAGCGAGTTCGGCGTGATCGTCGAGCCGACCACGGCGTCCACGTGATCCTCCTCGATCAGCTTGCGCGTGTTCTGCACGGCACGGCTCGTGTCGGACGCATCGTCGAGCACGATGTAGCTGATCGTCTGCCCGGCGATCTGCTTCGGCAGCAGCGACACGGTGTTCTTCTCGGGAATGCCGAGCGACGCGCCGGGCCCGGTGGCCGATACCGACACGCCGATCTTCACCTGCGCCATCGCAGCCGGCGCCGGCGCCGCCATGCCGAACCCCAGCCCCGCCGCGAGCGCCATCCGCGTCCATCGTCCGCTCTTCATGCCTCGTCTCCTCACGCTGTCGATTTCATTTGTTGTCGTGCCACCCGCGCATCGGTTGCGCGGACAACAAAAAGGCGCGTCCCGCGGCACGCGCCCTTCCTGTTCGATCGATTGCCGTCGTCGCGCGCCGGCCGTCTGCCGCTCGCGCGCGGCGATTTTCCCGACCGCGCGGACGGCGAAATCGAGTGTAGCGACGGCGCCCCGCGGCGACAAACCGGGTAAGCCCGTAGGCAAAGTGCAAGCGGAACGGGCCCGACGCAAGCGCGGAAAAACGGGAAGAAAACGGAAGGGAAACTGAAGAGAAGCGGAGGAAAGACGGAAGGAAAAGCGCGATGCGCCGAACGAGCAAAACCGGCGCCACAAATGGAAAAGCGCTGTTGGATTCCGTCCAACAGCGCTTTTGGGGCCGGGCACTTTGTGCCTCGATTGTCTCCTCGTTCTCCACCTGCAAAAATCTGTGTTGCGGTGCTTCAGAACTGAAACGAAGATTAAACAAGCGTGGATTTCCGGGCAACCTAGCATTTACCCCTATGGTGCATCGCCGCACGAAAATTGGGCACAATTCCCGGTCAGGAGGCGCGCTTTTACCGCGCGATGCGCGGCGTTTCACGGACATTGCACGAGGCGGCCGAAGCCGCTTTGCGGCTGCGCATCACGGTGCGCGCAGCGGTTTCACGCGGGTCACCACCTCGCCCACGATACCTCGCCGAAAAGCCAGCACGCACGCGATGAAGATCAGCCCCGTGACGATCGAGGTGGATTCGCCGAGCGAGCGAAACCAGTCCACGCCCGTGAGCGAGGCCAGCGCGCTGCCGATGTCGCCGAGCCGTTCCTCCAGCGCCACGATCAGCGCCGCGCCGAGCAGCGGCCCGAACAGCGTGCCCATGCCGCCCACCAACGTCATCAGGATCACCAGCCCCGACATCGTCCAGTAGGCGTCGCCAAGCGTCTCGAAGCCGAGCACCACCACCTTCAGCGCGCCGGCCAGCCCCGCGAGCGCGGCCGACAGCACGAAGGCGAGCAGCTTGAAGCGATCGGTGTCGTAGCCGAGCGAGATCGCGCGCGGCTCGTTCTCCTTGATCGCCACCAGCACCTGGCCGAACGGCGAATGCACGATGCGCACGATGAACATCGCCGCAGCCGCCACCACCACCAGCACCACGTAGTAGAGCGTGAGGTCGGAGGACAGGTCGAGCGCGCCGAACAGCCGGCCGCGCGGCACGCCCTGCAGGCCGTCCTCGCCGTGCGTGAACGGCGCCTGCAGATAGACGAAGTACACCATCTGCGCAAACGCGAGCGTGATCATCGCGAAGTAGATGCCCTGCCGGCGGATCGCGAACAGCCCCACCACCAGGCCCACCAGGGTGGCCGCCGCGGTGCCGGCCAGCACGCCGAGCTCCGGTGTCGCGCCGAGCGTCTGGATCGTGTAGCCGGTCAGGTAGCCGGCCGTGGCGAGGAACATCGCATGGCCGAACGACAGCAGGCCGGTATAGCCGATCAGCAGGTTGAACGCGGCCGCGAACAGCGCGAAGCACATCACCTTCATCACGAACAGCGGATAGGCGCCCGCGAACGGCGCAATCGCGAGGGCCGCGAGCAGCAGCCCATAGAGCACGTTTCTCTGCATCATCTTTCCTTGCCGAACAGGCCGGCCGGCCGCACCAGCAGCACCAGCGCCATGATCACGAACACCACCGTGGCCGACGCCTCGGGATAGAACACGCGCGTGAAGCCCTCGATCACGCCGAGCAGCAGGCCCGTGACGATCGAGCCGAGGATCGAGCCCATCCCGCCGATCACCACCACGGCGAACACGGTGATGATCATCGGCTGCCCCATCAGCGGCGAGACCTGGATCACCGGCGCGGCCAGCACGCCCGCGAAGGCCGCCAGCGCCACGCCGAAGCCGTAGGTCAGCGTGATCATGCGCGGCACGTTCACGCCGAACGCCTCCACCAGCTTGGGGTTCTCGGTGCCGGCGCGCAGGTAGGCGCCGAGCCGCGTCTTCTCGATCACGAACCAGGTGGCGAAGCACACGCTGAGCGAGGCCACCACCACCCAGGCGCGGTAGTTCGGCAGGTACATGAAACCGAGGTCGGTGGCGCCGGTCAGCAGCGCGGGCACGTCGTAGGGCTGGCCCGAGGCGCCGTACACGGAGCGGAACACGCCCTCGATCACCAGCGTGAGCCCGAAGGTAAGCAGCAGGCCGTACAGGTGGTCGAGCCGGTAGAGCCAGCGCAGCATGGTGCGCTCGATCACGATGCCCGCCAGGCCCGTGACGAGCGGCGCGATCACGAGCATCGCCCAGTACGGCAGCGAGAAATAGTTGAGGCCCATCCACGCGAGCATCGCGCCCACCATGAACAACGCGCCGTGCGCGAAGTTGATCACGTTGAGCAAGCCGAAGATCACTGCGAGCCCGAGGCTCAGGATGGCGTAGAACGAACCGTTGACGAGGCCGAGCAGCAGCTGGCTCAGCATCGCCGACAACGGAATTCCGAGGATAGTCATCGAACCTGCCGTCGGTAAGGAAGGCGCGGCAGCGTGCGTGCCGCCGCGCCGGTCGCCTCAGCTCACTTCCACAGCGCGCAGCGCGATTCGGCCTTGGTGCCGAACGCCTGATCGCCGGGGATCGTCGCGAGGATCTTGTAGTAGTCCCACGGTTCCTTCGATTCCGACGGTTTCTTCACTTCCATCAGGTACATGTCGTGGATCATCGAGCCGTCCTGACGCACGTAGCCCTTTGCGTAGAAGTCGTCGATCTTCGTCTTCTTCAACTGCGCCATCACCTTGTCGGCATCGGTCGAGCCCACCGCCTGCACCGCCTTCAGGTAGTTCGTGACCGACGAGTAGTCGGCCGCCTGCAGGCTCGACGGCATCTTCTTCGTCTTCGCGAAATAGCGCTGCGCCCACTTGCGCGAGGCATCGTCGCGATTCCAGTACCAGCTGTCGGTCAGCACCAGGCCCTGCGTGGTGTCGAGGCCGAGGCTGTGGATGTCGTCGATGAACACCAGCAGCGCGGCGAGCTTCATGGTCTTGGTGATGCCGAATTCGCGCGCGGCCTTGATCGAGTTGACGGTGTCGCCGCCGGCGTTGGCCAGGCCGAGGATCTGCGCCTTCGAGGCCTGCGCCTGCAGCAGGAAGGACGAGAAGTCCGAGGCCGACAGCGGATGACGCACCGCGCCGAGCACCTGGCCGCCGTTGGCCTTCACCACGTCGGAGGTGTTCTTCTCGAGCGCCTTGCCGAATGCGTAGTCGGCGGTGAGGAAGAACCAGGTCTTGCCGCCCTGCCTGGTGACGGCCGAGCCGGTGCCCTTGGCCAGCGCCATCGTGTCGTACGCGTAATGCACCGTGTACGGCGTGCACTGCTCGTTGGTGAGGTTGTCGGCGCCGGCACCGATGTTGATGTACACGCGCTTCTTCTCGGCCGCCACCTGGTTCATCGCGAGGCCGGTGGCCGAGTTGGTGCCGCCCACCAGCAGGTCCAGGCCGTCGCGGTCCATCCACTCGCGCGCCTTCGAGGCGGCGATGTCGGCCTTGTTCTGGTGATCGGCGTACACCAGCTCGATCGGCTTGCCGTTCACCTTGCCGCCGAAGTCCGCGATCGCCATGCGGATCGCCTCGAGGCCGCCCTGCCCGTCGATGTCGGCATAGAGGCCGGACAGGTCGGTGATGAAGCCGATCTTCACCGTGTCGCCGGCCGCCTGCGCCTGGCCAGCGGCCAGGGCCGAGGCGGCGCACGCGGCAACGAGACACGCCCGCGCGAGGGTCTTCAGTTTCATTGACGTCTCCTGGTGTGATGCGTTGTGGTTGTCGGGCGTCCCCCGTCTCGCGCATCGAGCCGTGCAGCACGGCCTCGCGCGAGCGGCGCGCCGGGCTCGTCAGACGCCGAGCAGCGCGTGCAGCACGGGCATCTTGGCTTCGAGTTGCGCCGCCTCGAAATGCTCGACGATGCGGCCGTGCTCCATCACGTAGAAGCGGTCGGCGAGCGGCGCGGCAAAGCGGAAATTCTGTTCGACCATCACGATCGTGTAGCCGCGCGCCTTCAGCGCGACGATCATGCGCGCGAGCGTCTGCACGATCACGGGCGCGAGGCCCTCGGAGATCTCGTCGAGCAGCAGCAGGTTCGCGCCGGTGCGCAGGATGCGCGCCACCGCGAGCATCTGCTGCTCGCCGCCCGACAGCCGCGTGCCCTGGCTGTGCCGACGCGTGGCGAGGTTCGGAAACAGCGCGTAGATCTCGTCGAGCGGCATCGCGTGCTCGCGCGCGCCCACCATCGGCGGCAGCAGCAGGTTCTCCTCGCACAACAGGCTCGAGAAGATGCCCCGCTCCTCGGGGCAGTAGCCCACCCCGCCGTGCGCGATGCGATGGGTGGGCAACGCGATCGTCTCGCGGCCGGCGATGCGCACCGAGCCGCGCCGCCGGCCCGTCAGGCCCATGATCGCGCGCAGCGTGGTGGTGCGGCCTGCGCCGTTGCGGCCGAGCAGCGTGACCACCTCGCCGCGCGCGACCGTCATCTCCACGCCGTGCAGGATGTGCGATTCGCCGTACCAGGCCTCGAGATCGCGAATCTCGAGCGCGGGCGCCTGCGCGGGCTCGGTGGCCCGCATCGCCGCTGTGGCCATCACGCCCGCGCCGCCGAGTTCCGGCTCGAGCCGTTGCGTGCCATGCAGGTCGTTCATCCGTGCGCACCCGCCAGTGCCGCGTCGGCGCTGCCCATGTAGGCCTCCACCACCAGCGGATTCTTCGATACTTCGGCGTACGTACCTTCGGCGAGCACCTCGCCGCGCTGCAGCACGGTGATCGTGTCGGAGATGCCGGCGATCACGTTCATGTTGTGCTCGACCATCAGGATCGTGCGCCCGCTCGCCACCTTGCGGATCAGCGCCGTGACGCGATCGACGTCCTCGTGGCCCATGCCCTGGGTGGGCTCGTCGAGCAGCATCAGCTCCGGCTCCATCGCGAGCGTGGTGGCGATCTCGAGCGCGCGCTTGCGGCCGTAGGCGAGCTCCACGGTGGGCACGTGCGCGAAGTCGGTCAGGCCCACCTGGGTGAGCAGGTCCATCGCGCGATCGTCGAGGCGGCGCAGCGAACGCGCGCTGCGCCAGAAGTGGAACTCGCTGCCGAGCGCGCGCTGCAGGCCCACGCGCACGTTCTGCAGCGCGGTCAGATGCGGGAACACGGCCGAGATCTGGAACGAGCGGATGATGCCGCGCCGCGCGACCTGCGAGGGCCGCTCGCGCGTGATGTCGATGCCGTTGTAGACGATCTGCCCCGAGGTGGGCTTGAGGAACTTGGTGAGCAGGTTGAAGCAGGTGGTCTTGCCGGCGCCGTTCGGGCCGATCAGTGCATGGATCGAGCCGCGCCGCACGCGCAGGTTCACGCCGCCCACCGCGGTGAAGCCGCGAAACTCCTTGGTCAGCCCGCGCGTTTCCAGAATCGTGTCGCCGAGAATCATGGTCCGCTTCCGTCCGCTTTCGTCATCGATGACGCGAATCACCGCCCCCTTCCCGCGCGAGCCGCCTGCCCCGCAGGGCGCACGGTGCGACGTGCCTGCTGCGCGCCATTGTCGCGCCGTTGGTGCAGTGCATTCATCGGGATTTGCACTGAGAGAAACGCCATGCGGCCGCGCACGCGCGTGGCGATGGCGCATCGCGGCATTGGTGGGAAATCTCGATTGCGTGGCGGATTGTGGCGCGCTAGGCGCGAGGGAATGCGTCGGGGGATCGAACGGACTGCCAGGCAAGGCGGCACGCGAGGCGCTCGGGCTGCGCGTGCCGCCGACGTCGGAGAGTGAAGCGCGTTACACGGTGGCCGCGGCGGTATGTGCCGAAGCCTTCACCGCGTTCACGGCCACGCCGCGTTCGCGCGCGCCGCGCCGATCTTCACGGATCATCTCGCTGGCGCGCTCGGCGATCATCAGCGTCGGCGAATTGGTGTTGCCCGAGGTGATCAGCGGCATCACCGAGGCATCCACCACGCGCAGGCCCGCGATGCCGCGCACGCGCAGGCGGCTGTCCACCACCGCTTGGGGATCGTCGTCGCGGCCCATGCGGCAGGTGCCGACCGGGTGAAAGATCGTGGTGCCCACCGCGCCGGCCGCCTCGGCGAGCTCGGCCTCGGTCTGGTATTTCGTGCCGGGCAGCACCTCTTCGGGCCGATAGCGCGCCAGCGCCGGCGCGGCCGCGATGCGGCGCGTCAGGCGCAGCGCGTCGACGGCCACGCGGCGGTCCTCCTCGGTGGCGAGATAGTTCGGCGCGATGCGCGGCGCCGCGAACGGATCGCGCGCATCGATGTGGATGCTGCCGCGCGAGGTGGGCCGCAGGTTGCACACGGAAGCCGTGAACGCGTCGTAGCGATGCAGCGGCTCGCCGAAGCGGTCGAGCGAGAGCGGCTGCACGTGGTATTCGAGATCGGCGCGCGCCACCGACGGATTCGACTTCGTGAACACGCCGAGCTGAGACGGCGCCATCGCCATCGGTCCGCTCTGGCGCAGCAGGTATTCGGCGCCGATCGCGAGCTTGCCCCACCAGTGCGCCGACAGCGTGTTGAGCGTGCGCACGCCGCCCACGCGGAACGCCATGCGCAGTTGCAGGTGATCCTGCAGGTTCTCGCCCACGCCGGGCAGGTCGCGCACCACCTCGATGCCGAGCGCCTGCAGCCGCGCGCCCTGACCGATGCCGGACAGCTCGAGCAGCGCCGGCGAATTCACCGCGCCCGAGGCCACGATCACCTCGCCGCGCGCCTTCGCCGTGAAGGCCTGGCCGCCACCGCGGTAATCCACGCCGGTGCAGCGCGCGCCGTCGAACACGAGCCGCTCGGCCTGCGCGCCGGTGATGATGGTGAGGTTGGATCGCCCGAGCGCGGGCCGCAGGAAAGCCTTCGACGCATTCCAGCGCACGCCGCGCTTCTGGTTCACCTCGAAGTAGCCCACGCCGGTGTTGTCGCCGCGATTGAAATCGTCGGTGGCCGGCACGCCGTTCTGCTGCGCGGCCTGCGAGAAGGCCTCGAGGATCTCCCAGCGCAGCCGCTGCTTCTCCACGCGCCACATGCCGCCCGCGCCGTGCATCTCGCTCGCGCCGCCGTGGTGATCCTCGCTGCGGCGGAACACCGGCAGCACCGAATCCCAGGCCCAGCCCGCATCGCCGGTCAGGCTCGCCCAGCCGTCGTAATCCTCGCGCTGGCCGCGCATGTAGATCATGCCGTTGATCGACGAGGAGCCGCCCAGCACGCGCCCGCGCGGGTACGACAGCGCGCGCCCGTTCAGGGCCGCCTCGGGCTGGGTCTTGTAGAGCCAGTCGGTGCGCGGATTGCCGATGCAGTACAGATAGCCGACGGGAATATGAATCCAGTGATAGTCGTCCTTGCCGCCGGCCTCGAGCAGCAGCACCGACACGTCCGGATCCTCGCTGAGGCGGTTCGCCAGCACGCAGCCTGCGGTGCCCGCGCCGACGATCACGTAGTCGAATTCACCTTCGAGCGTGCGAGGGGATGTCACGATCTGTCTCCTTTCTTGGTGTGCGCCGCGCGGCGGCGGTCGGGAAACCGGCGCGGGCAGCGGATGGACTGAAGCGTACTCGCGCCGCGCGCGTCCGATCCAATGAGTTATGCTGAACAGCTTCATAAGCCGCTCTTATATTGCTCGATGGATCTGATCCTGCTCCGGGCGTTCGCCACCGTGGCCCGCGAAGGCAACCTGACACGCGCCGCCGCGCGCCTGTGCCTGACCCAGCCGGCCGTGAGCCTGCAGATCAAGCATCTGCAGGGCGAGCTCGGCGTGGTGCTGTTTGCGCGCACCTCGCGCGGGCTGGTGCTCACGCGCGACGGCCAGGCGCTGCTGCCGCACGCCGAGCGCGCGCTCGCGGCCGCCGCCGAGGTGCAGCGCGCGGCCAGCGCGCTGCGCCAGGAGGTGAGCGGCCGGCTGCGCATCGGCACCGTGCTCGATCCGGAATTCCTGCGGCTCGGCGGCTTCCTGCGCCAGCTCGTGGAAAGCCATCCACAGATCGAGACCGAGCTGCGCCACGGCATGTCGGGCTGGGTGCGCGACGCGGTGCGCGCCAGGCAGCTCGACGTCGGCTATTCGATCGGCCGCCCCGGTGACGACATCCCCGACGACCGGCAGGACGCCGCGCGGTTCCACACGCTCGTGCTGACGCGCTATCACTACCGCGTGCTCGCGCCGGCCGGCTGGAAGGAGCGTGTGCAGCGCGCGCGCGACTGGCGCGCGCTGGCGGCGCTGCCGTGGATCTGGACGCCGCCCTCGTCGGCGCATCACCGGCTGCTGTCACGGGTGTTCGCCGAGGCCGGCGTGCAGCCGGTGAAGGTGGCCGAGGTGGATCAGGAACCGTCGATGCTCGATCTGGTGAAGTCGGGCGTGGGGCTCACGCTGGTGCGCGATTCGATCGCGCTGCGCGAGGCGCATGCGCATGCGCTGGTGATCGTGGAGCCGGTGTCGGTACCGGCCGAGCTGACCTTCCTGACGCTGGCCGAGCGCCGCGAGGAGCCCGCGATCGCGGCCGCGCTGCGGCTGGTGGAGCAGCAGTGGGCGGTGTGAGCGGCATGAACGGGCGGTTTATCAACAGGAAACGGCCTTTCCGACGGTGAGCGGTGCGAGGCGCGAGACTTCACCACGAAGCCGATTCGCACGCGCTCACGCCACGGACGCCGAGTTTTTGCTAGATTGTGTTCCCGACAAACGCGGCCCAAACGGGTTCGAGACCCGCTCGACACGCACCCGATCCGGCCGCCAGGACTGAGGAGAACCGCATGGCACGCAATATCGAGATCAAGGCCCGCGTAAGCGACTTTGACGCCCTGCGCGACAAGGCTGCATCGCTCGCGACAGACGCACCGCTGTTCTACCGTCAGCAGGATTTCTTCTACGACGTGCCGCGCGGCCGGCTCAAGCTGCGCCGCTTCGACGACAACACGCCGCCCGAACTGATCTTCTACCAGCGCGACGATCGCGACGGCCCGAAAGTGTCGTACTACACGCGCAGCCCGGTCGCGAACGCCGAGGCGATGCATGCGCTGCTGGCCACCGCGCTGACCACGCGCGGCATCGTCAGCAAGGAGCGCCACGTGTATCTGGTGGGCCGCACCCGCATCCACCTGGACCGCGTGGACGGCCTCGGCGATTTCGTCGAACTCGAGGTGGTGCTGGGTCAGGACGACGACGAAGCCGGCGGCGAGGCGGAGGCGCACGAGATGTTCGCGAAGCTCGGCGTGCCGGCCGAGGACCTCGTGGCGGTGGCCTACGTGGACCTGCTCGGCGCGCAGGAGCCGGAGGCGGCCTGAGCAGCCTGCCCTGCGATGACCGCGGCGCGCGCCTGCCTCAGGCCTGCGCCGCGCCCGGCTCGAGGTGCGACAGCGGCAGCGGCCCGTTGCGCTTGAAGGTGGTCAGCACGATGTTCGAGCGCACGCTGTCCACGCCGGGCACCCGCATCAGCTTCTTCATCACGAACGACGACAACGCGTTCAGATCCGGTGCCACGATGCGCAGCAGGTAATCGGCGTCGCCCACCACCGCATGACATTCGAGCACCTCGGACAGCACGTCGATCTGCTGCTGGAACTGCTCGATGATCGAATCGCCGTGGTGCTTGAGCTTCAGGCTCGTGAACGCCGTCACGCCGAGCCCCAGCCGTTCGGGCCGCAACACCACGCGATAGCCGTCGATCACGCCGGCCGATTCGAGCCGCTGCAGGCGGCGGCCGATCTGCGACGGCGACAGCGGCACCTGCTCGCCGAGTTGCTGATGGGTGGCGCGGCCGAAGCGCTGCAACACGTCCAGCAGCGCGAGATCGAAGTGATCGAGTTCCAACATGAGCATTCTCCGCGTGATTTTATGTTTCGATGCGTGATTATCGCATCAACGCATGAATCCGCGTCGAGATTGCGCCCTTTCCGCGCGCACTCCGCTCTACACTGGCATCTCACCTCACCGCACGAACAGAGAGCCAGCCATGTCCACCGTCGTCACCGCGAAGCTGCAGGAGCAGTTCGACGCGGGCCTCGAAACCCGCGCCGATTTCACGATCGATCAGCCGCTCGACCGCTACGGTCGCGTGGACCACGCGGTGTGGGCACAGCTGTACGCGCGGCAGACGGCGCTGCTCGAGGGCCGCGCGGCCGACGCGTTCGTGGCCGGCATGAAGCGCCTGAAGCTGCCGGCCGATCGCGTGCCCTCGTTCGAGGACGTGAACCGGCAGTTGAAGCCCGCCACCGGCTGGGAAATCGTGGCCGTGCCGGGGCTCGTGCCCAGCGAGGTATTCTTCGCACACCTTGCGAATCGCCGCTTCCCGGTGACCTGGTGGATGCGTCGCCCCGATCAGCTCGACTACCTCGAGGAGCCGGACTGCTTCCACGATCTGTTTGGCCACGTGCCGCTGCTGATCGACCCGGTGTTCGCCGACTACATGCACGCCTACGGCCAGGCCGCGCTCGCGGTGGCCGACGATCCGCAGGCGCAGGCACTGCTCGGCCGGCTCTACTGGTACACGGTGGAATTCGGGCTGATGCGCGCCAATTCGGATGCCGATGATCTGCGCATCTACGGCGCCGGCATCGTGTCGAGCCGCGGCGAATCGGTGTACAGCCTCGAGAGCGAGACGCCGAACCGGATCGGCTTCGATCTCGAGCGCGTGCTGCGCACCGCGTACCGCATCGACACGTTCCAGAAGACCTACTTCGTGATCGACGATTTCGCGCAGCTGTTCGCGCTCGCGAAGATCGATGCGCGCGCGCTGGCGCGGAAGCTGGCGGACCTCGACGAGATCCCGGCCGGCACCGTGCTCGAAAGCGACCGCGTGTTCCATCGCGGCACGGGCGAAGGCTGGCCGAACGGGGCCTGATCCCGCCCCGCATCGCGCAAGTGTGAAAGAATGGCTGGATCGGCGCGCCGCGGTATCGAGATGCGCCCCCCCATCCGCACACGAGGTCATCCATGATCCACAAGCTCACATCGGAAGAACGCAAGACGCAGCTGGAGACGCTGCCGCACTGGTCGGCCGTGCCCGGTCGCGACGCGATCCAGCGCAGCCTGCGCTTCGCCGACTTCAACGCCGCATTCGGCTTCATGACGCGCATCGCCATCAAGGCGCAGGAGATGAACCACCATCCCGAATGGTTCAACGTGTACGACCGCGTGGACATCACGCTGTCCACGCACGATGCGGGCGGCCTGACCGAGCGCGACATCGCGCTCGCGCACTTCATCGACGACGCGGGCCGCGACGCGAAACTCGACTGAGCGCACCGCCAAGCCGACACCTTGCCGACGTTCGCCTGACATCCACACGACAGCGCCTGCGCGACGCCGCGCCCCGGCATACTGGCACGATGTCGCAGCCGCGACACTGCGGCGTTTCCTTCACACGAAAGCGGGCGGCACGTCGCAACGCGCGGTAACGAAACCTGCGGGAATGCGTGCCGTCATGCGGCGATGCGCGTCAACGATTCAGGGTTGGCGCGCGTTGCTTGAAGAACGGAAAGACTGCGCGAGGCCGCGAGCCGTCAGCCTTCCCGGCCGTTTGTGGCGTGAGAGAACTGTTCCCAGGCGCGACGCGCGATGGGGTCCAGTGCTTCCAGTTCCAGCGCGTCGCGCCGCTGTACAATCAGCAACGCATACGGCTTGGAAAGCGCGCTCGCTTCTTCGCAGAGTCTGAGTTCGTCGCCGCTGGACGGTGAACGGGCGCGCCAGAAATTGATCGCGGCTTCGAGTTCGTGGATCGAGATATCGGACATATCGTTGGAATGTCGGTCGCTAGCCGCCCTGCTGTCGTCGGCCACGCGCACATGCTGTCGGAACCGCGTCGTGCTGTCCCCAGCCAACCCATTGTACTTGAGCGAAACCCATGCGCCTCCTCCTCATCGAAGACGACCGCCCCATCGCACGCGGCATCCAGAGCAGCCTCGAACAAGCCGGCTTCACCGTCGACATGGTTCACGACGGCATTTTCGCCGAGCAGGCGCTGGCGCAGAATCGCCATGAGCTGGTGATCCTCGATCTGGGCCTGCCCGGCATCGACGGCATGACGTTGCTGTCGCGCTTCCGCCAGACCAACCGCCATACGCCGGTGATCGTGCTGACCGCACGCGACGAGCTGAACGACCGCGTGCAGGGCCTGAACTCGGGCGCCGACGACTACATGCTCAAGCCGTTCGAGCCGGCCGAACTCGAGGCGCGCATCCGCGCCGTGATGCGCCGCAGCGGCCCGCACAGCGACATGCCGCGTCCGGAAGTGTCGCTCGGTGGCGTGCGCCTGTCGGGCGTCGATCGCCGCATCTTCAACGACGACAAGCCGCTCGAACTCTCGCCGCGCGAATTCGCGGTGCTCGAAATGCTGCTGCTGCGCCACGGCCGCGTGGTCAGCAAGGCCCAGCTGCAGGATCACCTCACGCACTTCGGCGGCGACCTCGGCGACACCGCAATCGAAGTGTACGTGCACCGCGTGCGCAAGAAGCTCGAGCAGTGCCGCGTGGAAATCGTCACGGTGCGCGGCTTCGGCTACCTGCTGCAGGAAATCCGCCAGCCGGCCAGCGTCTGACGCGCCACGCGCGCATCGCGCGCGTGCCCCCGCCGCGGCATGCCGCTGCCCGATATCGCCCGGTCCATGCCGGGCGCTTCTTTTTCGATGGTTGACGCGATGTCCACTGATCCGGCCGCCTCCAGCCTGCGCCGCTCGCTGCTGCGGCGCCTCGCTGCCCCGCTGTCGATGCTCGCGCTGATGAGCGGGCTGATCGCCTACTGGCTGGCCTGGCAGTACACGCAGCACGTGATCGACCGCTCGCTGGCCGATCTCGCCACCGCCATCTCCAAGCAGATCCAGATCGCCGGTCCCGACGCGCCCTTCACGGTGCCGCCGCTCGCGCAGGCGATGTTCTCGGACCCCGCCGAGCAGCTGATCTACCGCATCAGCGACGGCGAGCACGAGCTCGCCGGCGACGCCAGGCTGCCGCTGCAGGGCACCAGCGTGCGCCGCATGCACTATGCCTACGTGTTCGAGGCCGATTACGAGGGCCAGGCGGTGCGCGTCGCGCAGGTGCGCGTCGAGCAGACCGACGGCGGCAATCCGATGATCGTGGAGGTCGCGCAACCGGTGCGGCACCGCTACCAGATCGCGGCCGAATTCCTGGTGGCGATCATGATGCCGCTGCTGCTCCTGTTGCTGGCCGGCTGGGGCATCGTGTGGCGCGTGGTGAACCAGCAGCTGGGCCCGCTCACGCATCTGGCCGACTCGCTGAACCGGCAGACCCACACCTCGCTCGAGCCGGTCGACGAAACCGACGTGCCGCTCGAGATCCGCCCGCTCACGAGCGCGATGAACGCGCTGCTCGGCCGCCTGAAGACGGCCCTCGATGCGCAGCGCAAGTTCATCGCCGACGCCGCGCATCAGCTGCGCACGCCGCTCACGGCGGTCAAGCTGCATGCCGAGCAGGCCGCGGTGGCCCGCGACCCGCAGCAGACGCTCTCGGCCGTGCACGAGCTGCGCTCGGCCGCCGATCGCGCGGTGCGGCTCTCGAATCAGCTGCTGTCGCTCGCGCGCGCCGAGCCTGGCGAGCAGGCGGCCCGCTTCGTGGACGTGGATCTGGCCACGCTCGCGTTCGAGACCGGCGCCGAGTGGGTGCCGCGCGCGCTGGCCGTGCACGTCGATCTGGGCTTCCAGAGCGGTGAGGACAACACCAGTGCCAATCACGGCCCTTCGCGCGGCACCGCAAGCACGGCGGACGACGACGATCTGCCGCCCGACGAATTCGACCTGGCCAGCGTGCCGCCGCTGGTGGTGCGTGGCAACCCGGTGCTGCTGCGCGAGGTGATCGCGAACCTGCTCGACAATGCGCTGAAGTACGTGCCGCTCGCTCGGCCCGACGGCGCGCGCATCACGGTGAACGTGTCGGAGGTGGCGCTCGCCGACGGCCGCGCGGCCGGCGAGATCATCGTGGAGGACAACGGGTCGGGCGTGCCCAGCGGGCAGCAGGCGGACCTGTTCAAGCGCTTCTTCCGCGGCGATGCGCAGAGCGGCAACGGGGTGGAAACGGGTGCGGGGCTGGGGCTCGCGATCGTCTACGACATCATCGCGATGCATGGTGGCGACGTGTCCTACGCCGATGCGCCCGATGGCGGCTCGCGCTTCATCGTGCGGATTCCGCTCGCGACGAAGGCCGCGGCGGGCACGGCCGACGCGCTCGCGCAGGCGGCCGAGACGGGCACGCAGCGCGGCTGAATGCCGAAGCCGGCGGTGCAGCGCGCACCGCCGGCGCCCGCTGCCCCCGCGGCACTTACTTCTTCTTGCCGCCCTTGTCCTTGCGGTCGGCCTTGGTGCCCTTCTCCGATTTCTCGGCCTTCTTCGCCTTCTTCCGCTTCTTCTTGTCCGAGTCGTCGTTGACGGCCAGCAGCGTGCCCCGGCAGGTGGCAGCGCCGCAATGGCAGGCGTACTCGCGCTTCAGTTCCCTGGTCAGCTTCGCGTCGATCACGAGGCCGTAGTCGTAGAACAGCTCCTCGCCGGCCGCGATGTCGCGCAGCGCGCGGATGTGCACGCGGCCGCCATTTTCCTCGGCCTCGCAGTTTGGCGCGCAGGCGTGGTTGATCCAGCGCGCGCTGTTGCCGTCGACCTTGCCGTCGATCACGTCGCCGCCTTCGAGCGCGAAGTAGAACGTGTGGTTCGGATCGCTCGGATCGTGCGGATGGCGGCGCAGCGCTTCCTTCCAGGAAATCCGCTCGCCCTTGTATTCGACCACGCGCTCGCCCGTCGCGATCGGCGCAACAGCGAATACGCCCTTGCCGTGAACGCCCGAACGGCGCACCACGATCCTGCGTGAACTCATCGATGGATCCTTGTGAAGACGATGGATGACGCGAAGCGGCCGGCCATGCGGCCCTGCGCTCGCGGATGGCGCGCGATCTGCGTCGCGCACGCGGGGAACCCGGCGTGGCGCGCTTGCGCCACGCATCCGCATGCTACACGTTCGGGCTTGCTTCGTTCAACCGATCCAGCGTGAACGGCGTGTGGCCGAATCAGCGCTGGCCGAACGACACGTCGCCGAACAGCGCCTTCTGCTCGCGCGGCTGCGAGCGCCAGTATTGCGGCGGCGCCGTCACGCTCGCGCCGAGCTCGGCGGCAGCATGCCACGGCCAGCGCGGATCGTAGAGCATCGCGCGGGCGAGCGCGACGAAGTCGGCATCGCCGTCGGCCACGATCTTCTCGGCCTGCGCGGGCTCGGTGATCAGGCCCACCGCGAAGGTCGGCAGCCCCACCGCGTGCCGCACCGCGCGTGCGAACGGCACCTGGTAGCCCGGCGAGAGCGGGATCTTCTGCAGCGGCGACACGCCGCCCGAGGACACGTCGATCCAGTCGCAGCCGCGCGCCTTCAGCGCCTTCGCGAACTCGATCGTCTCGTCGAGCGTCCAGCCGCCGTCCACCCAGTCGGTGGCCGACACGCGCACGCCCACCGGCCGGTCGGCCGGAAACGCGGCACGCACGATGTCGAAGATCTCGAGCGGGAAACGCATGCGGTTCTCGAGCGAACCGCCGTATTCATCGCTGCGGTGGTTCGCGAGCGGCGACAGGAACTGGTGCAGCAAATAGCCGTGCGCGGCATGCAGCTCGATGGCGTCGATGCCGAGCCGAGCCGCGCGCTTCGCGGTGGCCTCGAAGGCGCGACGCAGGCGATTTAGCGCGGGCGTGTCGAGAGCCAGCGGCGGCGTCTCGCCGTCCTTGTGCGGCACCGCCGACGGCGCGTGCGGCAGCCAGCCGCCGTTGGCCACCTCGATCAGCTGGCCGCCTTCCCACGGCGCCTGGCTCGATGCCTTGCGGCCCGCGTGGCCGATCTGCATCGCCACGCGGATCGGCGAATGCTGGCGGATCGCGGCCAGCAGCGGTTGGTAGGCGGCTTCGGTGGCGTCGTCCCAGAGGCCGAGATCGCCGGGCGTGATGCGCCCGTCCGGCTCCACCGCCACCACTTCGGTGCAAAGCATGCCGGCGCCGGACAGTGCCAGCTGGCCGAGGTGAATGGTGTGCCACGCGGTGGGCTCGCCACGCTCGGCCGAGTACTGACACATCGGCGAGACGACGATCCGGTTCGGCAGCGTGATACCACGCAGGGTATGGGGGGAAAACAGGGCGCTCATCGGGGCTGGGCTCGCTACGCAGGAATCGGAACGCACGAGGTTAGCACGCGCCGAAAACCGCTGCCGGCCGCGCGCACGCGGGCTCGCCCGTTACAGCCCGACCGCGTCGAGCCACTCCGCGAACATGCGGGCGGCGGCCGGTTCGAGCACCGGCCCGTGCTGCGCGGTGGCCGCGCGCAACTGCTTCGCATCCACGCCGGGCGCCGTGCCGATCTCGTTGGCATGGCCGATCAGCCAGGCCTCGAAGGCTTCGGAGGCGACTTCGGGATGGCACTGCAGCCCGAGCACGTGCTGGCCCCACGAGAAGGCCTGATGCGCGCAATCGGGGGTGGAGGCGAGATGGATCGCGCCGGGCGGCAGGTCGAAGGTGTCGCCATGCCAGTGCAGCATCGAGGTGTGTTCGGGCGCGAGGTGGCGCAGCGGCGAGGCAGCCCCCGCCGCGGTCAGCGCGAGCGGCGCCCAGCCGATTTCCCTGACCTTGCCCGGATAGACGCGCGCGCCGAGCGCACGCGCGATCAACTGCGCACCCAGGCAGATGCCGAGCGTGGGCAGCCCGGCCTCGATGCGCTGACGGATCAGCTCGACGAGCGGCGCGATGGTTGGATAGAGGTCGTCGTCGTAGGCGCTGATCGGCCCGCCGAGCACCACCATCAGGGACGGCCCGCAGGCATCGAGCACCTCGACGCGCGAGGTGCCGACGTCGACGTAGCGCACGCGGCGGCCACGCTCGCCGAGCACGCGCTCGAAGCTGCCGAGATCCTCGAAATGGACGTGGCGGATCGCCACGACTTCTGCATTCATCAACGGAACTCCGTCTGGCGCGCCCCGCGAGGGACGACGCGCGTTACAGCTGCGCGAATACCTTCCAGGTCTTCTTCTGCGTTTGCGCATCGGCCTCTTCGTGCACCGTGCAGTCGAGACGCAGATCGCTGTCGGCCATCGTGAGGTCGAGCAGCGAGCAGCGGTAGGACGGCTTCTTCGCAGCCTTGCCCGGCTGGAAGTGCTTGCAGGTCACGCACATGCGGTGCTGCGGCGCCTGGCCGGCCACCTGCAGTTCGCGCAGCACCTTCAGCAGCGAGCGGTACAGCGCGCCCTGCTCGTCGCCGCCGAGCACGCTGACGGCCTTCGACAGGAAGTTCGGCCACTGCAGCGCCTTCTTGGCCGCGGTGCGACCGCGGGCACTCAGGCGCACCGCGAGGGCGCGACCGTCGTCCAGCGCACGGCGCTTCTCGACGAGGCCCTTGGTTTCGAGCGTGCTCACGGCGTCGCTGGTGGTGGCGGCGGTGAGCTGGGTTTCGCGCGCGATTTCACCGAGACGCATCGGGCCCTTGCGCTGCAGCAGCAGCACCAGGATCTCGCCCTGGGTCGGCGTGAGTCCCGCGCCTTCGGCCCAATCCCATGCCTCGCTCCGCATGGCCGTACTCAAACGCAGCAGGCTGTGAGTCACACGACCCGACGCCTCGTTCCCGTAAACACCTTCGCTCATAGTCTTTTCGCTGTTGCCGCCCTCGGTTGCATCCGACGGCCTTTGTGGGGAGATCCGCGACTGCTAGTCGCCACGAACCGGCCTGCGGGCGCGATGCTATCCGGCACCGTCATCCGCAAAGCGCACATTCTAAGCGAGAGCAGAAAATCGCACAGCTAAGTTATCCAAATAAGGCTGTGGATAAACCGGGATAAACGAAGGATTTCGCTGTGCGGTCGCGAACGATTCTCACGCGCATCGGTGCGCGCCGCTTTCAATCGTCAAACAGCGGCGTATGGTGCAAGACATCGACGGGCGATGCGTCGCACGGCCAGAGCCTTGACTTTGCTGGGAAAGCGCCGGTTATCCACAAGCGCGGGAGGGGTGGGGGCGATGCTGAAAACGGAATTGCTTCCGACTACTACATTTGTTCGGCCGGGCCGCCAGATGCGGACGATTCCGGCCGGTACCGTTACTTCAGGAAATAATCTTTTTCATTCACGCCAGCGCAAACATTGCTGACGCACCGTCTCGTTCAGCGATTTTTCCTGCTTGAACACGCCGCGCAGCCAGGAGGCATCGTTGCTGCGCGCCTTGGCCAGCGCGCCGATTTCGTCGAGCGCGGCGCGCGAGCCGAGCGTGGCCGCGTGCGGCGCGAGGTGGTCGAGCGTGTCCAGGATGTCCTCGGCGATGGTGCGGCGCTCGCCCGTCTGCGGATTCACGCAGGTGCCGTCCAGGCCGAAACGGCAGGCCTCGAAGCGGTTGAAGGTGTAGACCAGGTAATCGTCCTCGGACAGCGTGAGCGGCTTGTCCACCAGCAGGTAGCGCGCGAGCGTCTGGATGTAGCTGGCGATCGCCGCGGCGCGATCGACCGACAGCGGCGTGTCCATCACGCGCACCTCGATCGTGCCGAAACCCGGCTTCGGCCGGATGTCCCAGTAGAAGTCCTTCATGCTGTTCACCACGCCGGTGTTCACCATCTTCGAGAAGTACTCCTCGAAGCCGGTCCAGGTCAGCGTGTAGGGCGCGCGGCCCGACATCGGAAACGCGAACACCGAATTCAGGCGCGCCGAGTGGAAGCCCGTGTCGACGTTCTGCACGTACGGCGACGAGGCGGACAGCGCGATGAAGTGCGGGATGTAGCGCGACATCGAATGCAGCAGGAACAGCGCGCTGTCCGGATCGGGGCAGCCGATGTGCACGTGCTGGCCGAACACCGTGAACTGCTTGGCCAGGTAGCCGTACAGCTCGGACAGGTACTGGAAGCGCGGCGCGTCGTAGATCTGGCGGTCGCTCCATTGCTGGAAGGTGTGGGTGCCGCCGCCGCACAGGCCCACGTTGAGCTGGTCGGCCGCCTTCACGAGCACGTCGCGGATCGCGCTCAGCTCGCCCAGCGCCTGCTCGTGCGTGTGACAGATGCCGGTGGACAGCTCGATCATGCTTTCGGTGATCTCGGGCGTGATGTTGCCCGGGTGCGGCACGTGCTCGATCAGGCGCATCAGGTCGGAGGCGGCCCGCGTCAGATCGTAGTTGTGGGTGTTGACGATCTGGATTTCCAGCTCGACGCCGAAGGTGAACGGCTCGGAATTGTTGAAGGTTTCGAGTGCCATGACGACTTCCGGATAGCAGGTTGGGCGCCGCCTCGCACGGCGGCGCCGATGTCGATGCTCAGCTCTCGTCGCGACGTTCGCCGACGGCCGACAGGCTGCGATAGACGAAGGCGGGGCCGATCAGCTGCAGCAGCACGATCGAGCACATCACCACCGCACGCAGGTGCGGATCGAAATTCGGATAGAGCTGGTAGGTCTCGTCCACCAGCAGGTAGGCCAGCGCAGACATGGGCACAAGCGACAGGCCCAGCGCCACGCCCTGCTTCACGTTGATGCCGCTCTTTTTCGCGAACGCCACCACGCCGATCAGCTTGGCCACGCCGCGCGTGACGATCAGCGCCAGCGCGATGCCGCCGCCGAGCACGAGGTCGCCCCAGGTGAACGAGGTCAGCGTCAGCACGAACAGGATCACCGTGAGCAGCCAGCCGGCGGTGCCGAAATGCTCGGGCCACAGCTGCGGGCGTACCTCGCTGTTCTTCACCACGATGCCGGCCAGCAGCAGGGTGAGCACGGTGGACAGCTTGAGCGTCTGCGCCACGGCGATGGCCAGCACCACCAGGCCGAACAGCGCCACGAAGGAATGTTCGTCGCGCATCGCCGGCGCGATGTGGCGGAACAGGTAATTGCAGGCGCGCGCGAGCCCGTAGGCGAGCAGCATCGAGCCGGCGATCAGGTACAGCGGCTGCAGGATCGTGGCGAACACGTTGCCGTATTCCTCCTGGTGCAGCCAGCTCGTCAGCAGTTTGGTGAGGACCACCGAATAGACGCTGTTCAGCGCGGTGAGCGTGAGCAGCCGCTGCGACACCTGCCCTTCCGCGCGCAGTTCGGTCTTGAGCTGGATCGCCATCGCGGGCGAGGTGGCCACGGCGATCGCGGCCAGCACGATCGACACCATCGCCGACACCTTCAGCAGCAGCAGCACGGTCAGCACCAGCGCGAAGGTCAGCGTGGCCTCGGCCACGCTGGTGGCGATCAGCCAGGGGTTGCGGCGGATCCAGCGCAGGTCGAGCCGGCTGCCGAGCTCGAACAGCAGCAGCCCGAGCGCGACGTTGATCAGCAGGCGCGCGGTGTCGCTGGTGCTCGCGTCGATCGCGCCGAAGCCCGCCGAGCCGGCGATCAGGCCGATCACGGCATAGCCGGTCACGCGCGGCAGGCGCCAGGCGCGATAGCAGAACTCGCCGCACAGACCGGCTGCGAACAGGGCGATCCCGGCCCAGAACACGGCGTCGGGGGTAAACGGCCAATTCGGCAGAAACGAGAATGCCGACTTCATCGTGATGACTTCTCCTATACGAAGGCAACCGGCCGCGACACAGGGCGCTGCGTATCGAACGAATGGACACGTTGGCTGGCTGGTTGTCCCGATGTTGTTGTGTGCTGGACCGGTTCAGGACACGGGGTGCCCGGTTCGCGGCTGAAGGATGCCGCCCGGGCCACGGTCGATCTGAGTGTCGGCCTGAGATGTGACGGAAACAGCGCGATCTCTCATCCTGGGATTCCGATTCGCCTTGACTGTTCCTGGGGTGCCGCGCCGTTGGCATGTCGGTGCGGCGGTGGTGTTCGATTGTGCCACATCCTTTTCGTTCCGGATCGGATTTGTCTGATGCCTGATGGCCGGCCGAGGGGGCAGGTTTATATCCAAAGGTTTACCTGTATGTATACGTAGTAGCAGTTAACAAAGGCACAGGATTTCTGTGGATAACCTCGGTAAACATCGCAGATTCAATCGCTTGGCGAACTCGTAACACACCGCACAGCCTGTGTGTGCGCACAGCACTTCACAGAACAACTTTTGCCGTGCTGTGCGGTCGATCCAAGTTACCCCGTTTACGTCCACTGTGCTTGCACAGAGAACTCGCGGGCAATTCGCGTGCTTATCCACAGTGTTCGGTGGATAAGCCGCCTGTGATTTTCTGTGGTCTCGGGCGAGAGGCGAGCCGTTGGACGTGATGCGGCGCATCAACGGCGGGGAGCCGTCGATGCGCGGATCGGGGGAAATGAAGGGAAAGCGGGCGTGGATCGTGCCGGGTTCAGCCGACACGGCCCTTGCGCAGTGCACGCAGCAGGAAGCGGGCGGGATCGATCGCCTCGGCCAGTTCGCGCTCGATCGGCCAGGGTTCGCCGTCCAGTTGCGAAGCGATCAGCTCGGCGCACAGCGCCGCCCACACGAAACCGCGCGAGCCGAATCCGAAGGCGCCGTACAGGCCCGGCGCACGCGGCACGTCGCGTGCCTGGGCGCCGGCCAGCGCCGCGGCACGGGCGGCCGCCACGGCCTCGTCGCCGAGCTCGCCGGCCATCGGCAACCGGTCGGCGGCCACGCAGCGAAATGCCACGCGGCCGGTGAGCGCGGCCGGCTCCGCGATGGCGCCGGCATCGACGTTCGAGCGTGGCAGCAAGGCTGCGAGCCGCGCGAGATTGGCGCGATGGTCGGCCGGGCGCAGGGCGGGATCGGTGTCGTCGGGATCGTAGGTGGCGCCGGTCAGCGCGCTGCCGTCGGCGAACGGGATCAGGTAGCCGTCGCCGATCACGGGCATCGGCAGCTCGGGGGCGATGCCGGGCGGCAGCAGCGTGAGTTGGCCGCGCACGCTTTGCACGCCGGCATGACGCAGCCCGGCGATGCGGGGCGCCTCGGCCGCGCCGGCCACGATCGCCACGGCGGCTTCGGCCAGCGTGGCGCCGTTCGCGTCGAGCGCGCGCCAGCCGCCGCGCTCGCGCGGTACGAGTTGCGCGACTTGCGTGCCGGTCAGCGTCGTGAGCCGCTCGCCGGCCATCGCGCAGGTGGCCCGCACCAGCGCGGCCGGATCGAGCGAGCCGCCCTGCGCGAACCACCAGCCGCCGTGCGCGAGCTCGGTGCCGAGCGCGGCACCGGCCGCCTCGCGCGACAGCAACGTGGCCAGCTCCTCGGGCATCGCGAGCGCGTCGGCCGCGGCCGCCATGCGTGCATATTCCTCGTCGTCGCAGGCGAGCTGCAGCAAACCGTTCGCACTGCGATCGAATGCGTGACCGGCAGCCTCGAAGGCGCGCCAGCGCGCGAGCGCATACAGATAGCCGGCACGCGACAGGCGCGCCGCGAAGTTGTCGTCGATCGCCACGAGCGGATGGAACACGCCGGCCGGATTGCCCGATGCCTCGCGCGCGAGTTCGCCGTGTCGTTCGATCAGCGTGACCTGCCAGCCGCGCGCGGCGAGCCGCTCCACCAGCGCGCTGCCGGCGAGCCCCGCGCCGATCACGATCGCGTCGCGCGAGGCCGTCTCGAACGCGCGCGGCGGTTCGTGTCGCCGCATCTTCCAGCGCGGTGCGAATTCGCCAACCAGCATCGCGCGCTTGCCGCCGAAGCCTTCGACCTTGCGATACGAAAAGCCCGCTGTTTCCAGGGCTTTCTTCACGTCGCCGGAACTCGTGTAGGTCGCGAACGTCGCGTTTTCGTCGGCCAGTCTCGCGAGCGCGCGAAACACCTCGACCGACCACATGTCGGCGTTCTTGGCCGGTGCGAATCCGTCGAGATAGAACGCATCGGCGCGCAGCACGAGCGCGGGCAGCATCGTGCCTGCATCACCGAATGCGAGCGTGAGGATCACGCGCCCGCCGTCGAGCTCGAGGCGATGCACGCCGGGCACCGGCATCGGCCAGGCATCGGCGAGCGCGTCGACGAGCGCCTCGATGCGCGCGTTGGCATCCTCACCCTCGATGGTTGCGCACGCAACGATGCGTTTCGCGGCCGTGCGCAGGTCCTCGCGCGAGAACGGATGCTTTTCCACCGACACGAAATGCAGGCGCGCGCAACGGTCGGGATCGGCGCGCCAGGCGGCCCAGGTGGCGAGGAAGTTGCAGCCGATGCCGAAGCCGGTCTCGACGATCGTGAAGCTGCGCCGCGCGCGCCAGCGCTCGGGCAGCCGGTTGCCGTGCAGGAACACGGCGTCGGCCTGCGCGAGCGCGCCGGCCGCGCTGTGATAGATGTCGCCGTAGCGCGGCGAGACGAGCGTGCCGTCGTCGCGGAAGTGGAGCGTGGCGAGGATGAGTCGGTCGGTCATGCGAAACAATCGAAATGGCCCGGGCCGGCCGCCTCGCTGCCCGGAAAGCCAGGCCCGGCGTGGCGTTGGCAAAAACCAACGCGAGCCGGCGGCACGGCGCGCGAGTGCTTGACAGGCCCCATCGTCGCGCGGCAAAAATGCGGGCGACGGCTCGAGGATCCGGCAAAATCCGGATGAAAATCTTTGAAACCCTTGTCCTTATTGGGTTTGCGCTGCGCTATCATAGCAAGCGCCGTACTGCGGAAGCGCCTCAGGGCCACCGCTGTTACGAGGCGCGGCGCTCTCCGAGTGCGCCCTGCCGTCGCCGTGTACTGCGATGCCACGGCTGGCGCACGTATAATCGGCGCGTCCGCGCTGTTCGTGTCAACTTAACCTGAGAAAGGAACCTTAATGAACAAACAGGAACTGATCGACGCCGTCGCAGCACAGACGGGCGCCAGCAAGGCTCAAACCGGCGAAACGCTGGACACGCTCCTCGAAGTGATCAAGAAGGCCGTGTCGAAAGGCGATGCGGTTCAGTTGATCGGCTTCGGCAGCTTCGGCTCGGGCAAGCGTGCTGCACGTACCGGCCGCAACCCGAAGACGGGCGAAACCATCAAGATTCCGGCAGCCAAGACCGTCAAGTTCACGGCTGGCAAGGCATTCAAGGATGCAGTGAACAAGCGCTAAATGCAGCGTTTGTGAACGGAAAAACCCGCCATTCGGCGGGTTTTTTTTCGTCCGTCGCCGGCGTGGCCGGCACGGGTTTCGGCCTCAGTGGCGATGCACGATCTGGTCTTCGCCGTCGTGATCGTGGCCGCCTTCGTGGTCATGATCGTGCTCTTCCACGTCCCAGGCCGGGAACGGATCGGGCAGCGCATGCCAGGCTTCGGCGCCGGCCGCGTATTCGGCGTCGTCCAGCAGGCAGGCATCGAATTTCGCGCGCCACGCGTTCGCGTCGAGGCCCACGCCGATCAGTACGAGTTCCTGGCGACGGTCGCCGATCGCCGTGTCGTTCGTATCGCCGTGCCAGTCGGCGGCGATTTCCTCGAGCAGCGCGGGATCGTCGTCGGGCCATTCCGAGCGATCCTGCGCGGCCCACCAGAGCCCGGCCGGGCCGTGGCGACACACGCCGCCGGCCTGCGACAGCGAGCCGCCCACGTCGTTGCGCGTGGCGAGCCAGAAGAAGCCCTTGCTGCGCAGCACGCCCTTCCACTCGTCGTGCAGCAGCGTCCAGAATCGTTGCGGATGGAACGGCCGGCGCGCGCGATAGACGAAGTTGCCGATGCCGAATTCGTCGGGCGTGCCATGCACGTGCGCGTGATCGCCGTCGCACTCGTCGCCGCACTCGTCGCCGCAGGCGTCGCCGCAGGCGTGGCCGTGATGCTGATCGTGCTGGTGGCGATGCTCGAGCGAGGCGAGCCAGCCCGGCGCGTTCGCCGCGGCCTCGAAATCGAAGCGGCCGGTGTCGATCAGCTCGCCGATCGGCACCGCGCCGAAGCGGCTCACCACCTGGTGCGCGCGCGGGTTCAGGCTCGCGAGGATGCGCTGCAGGCGCGCGAGTTCGTCCGCGGCCACGAGGTCGGCCTTGTTGATCACCAGCACGTCGCAGAATTCGATCTGCTCGATCAGCAGCTCCACGAGCTGGCGATCGTCATCGCCGTCGGCGGCCAGGCCGCGATCGGCGAGGCCCTCGTCGGAGCCGTAGTCGCGCAGGAAATTGAAGGCGTCCACCACCGTCACCATCGTGTCGAGACGGGCCACGTCGGCCAGCGATTCGCCGTCGTCGTCCACGAAGGTGAAGGTTTCGGCGATCGGCATCGGCTCGGCCACGCCGGTCGATTCCACCAGGATCGCGTCGAAGCGGCCCTCGCCGGCCAAGCGCCGGATCTCCACCAGCAGGTCGTCGCGCAGCGTGCAGCAGATGCAGCCGTTCGACATCTCGACGAGCCTTTCCTCGACGTGCGACAGCGCCGCGCGATCTTCCACGAGCGCGGCATCGATGTTGATCTCGGCCAGATCGTTGACGATCACGGCGACGCGCCGGCCCTCGCGATTGGCGAGGACGTGGTTCAGCAGCGTGGTCTTGCCGGCGCCGAGAAAGCCGGACAGCACGGTGACGGGCAACGGCTGGTTCATGGCGGTGGGTACCCAGGAAAGTGGCATGAGGCGGCCGGCGATGCGGCGCGCGCGAAAGCCGCATTGTAGACGGGCGCACGGGGGCACGCGGCGGCGCATGCGCCGGGAGCCCTGGCCGTAACGAAACGAGGAAAATCGGGGCGTGGGCTGCCCGCGGGTTGCGCTGGCCGGGCCGGCCGCGCTCAGTGCGGCTGGTTTTCCACCGGCAGCATGCGCCAGCGCTCGAGGATCGCGGCGATCTGGTGCGAGTATTGATCGCGCAGCGAGGGCGTTTCCGAGTGATAGGCGCCGACCGCCGCCCAGGTGTTGCCGAACTTGTTCATCTTCTGGCGCAGGTGCCAGGCCGCGATGTAGACGTTCTTGCACGGCTGCATCAGCGTGTCCTTGGTGATGCCGTACTGGGCCAGCCGCGACAGGTGGATCGAGTTGATCTGCATGATCCCGTAATCCACCGATCCGTTCGCATTCCGGTTGATCGCATCGGGTGTGTTGTGGGATTCCTGCCACGCGATCGCACGAAGAATCAGCGGATTGACCTTCTGATACTTCGCGGCTTCGTCGTAACAGTCTGCATGCGCAGGGGTGCTCAGGCCGGCTGCGGCAAGCCCCGACACGATGAGAAATGTCCTGATTCTCATTGGAATGCCTACGAAACGATGGAAAAACCCGAAAATCGGGGCGGGAAAACCCCCAACACGCAAACTGGCCGCAGATCGTGCGCCGCCCGTATCATACCGGTGCCTCGCCGGATTTCACCATCGCCGACCGCACACACGAGACGCCTTGCCACAGGGTTTTTATATGTTTTTCATTTCGGATTCTTGCCGGAACTTGCCGATGAAATGTGCGGCTCCCGGCCGGGCATCGAGGTCGACGGCTTCGCCAGGAAAAGCGAGAACGCTCTCGGTCCGATGTGATATTTCGGACACGAAAAGCTGATAATGTCCGGTTTTTGCTGTTTGCAATCACGCTCTACCCGTCGGATACGGCTTCACCCGGCAACGACTACCCACCTCATGACAACCACTCGTTTTGCTATGCGGCGCGCTGCGAAAGCGCTTGTCGTCGCCGGAATCGTCGCGTCCCAGATCGCGGTCGCCCATGCGCAGGTGACGCTCAATTTCGTCAACGCCGACATCGACCAGGTGGCCCGGGCCATCGGCGCCGCGACGGGCAAGACCATCATCGTCGACCCGCGCGTGAAGGGGCAGCTGAACCTGGTGTCCGAGCATTCGGTGCCGGAAGACCAGGCGCTCAAGACGCTGCAGTCGGCGCTGCGCATGCAGGGCTTCTCGCTGCTGCAGGATCACGGCGTCCTGAAGGTGGTGCCCGAGGCCGACGCGAAGCTGCAGGGCGTGCCCACCTTCGTGGGCAACACCCCGCGCGCGGTCGGTGACCAGGTGGTCACCCAGGTGTTCGAACTGCACAACGAATCGGCCAACAACCTGCTGCCGGTGCTGCGCCCGCTGATCTCCCCGAACAACGCGATCACCGCCTACCCGGCCAACAACACGCTGGTGGTGACCGATTACGCCGACAACGTGCGCCGCATCGCCCAGATCATCGCGGGCGTGGACGGCGCGGCCGGCAACCAGGTGGTGGTGATCCCGCTGCGCAACGCCAACGCGATCGACGTGGCCACCCAGCTCGGCAAGCTGCTCGATCCGGGCTCGATCGGCAATACCGACGCCACGCTGAAGGTCAGCGTGACGGCCGATCCGCGCACCAATTCCATCCTGCTGCGCGCCTCGAACGGCTCGCGGCTGGCCGCCGCCAAGCGGCTGGTCGCCCAGCTCGACGCGCCCAGCGCGGTGCCCGGCAACATGCACGTGGTGCGGCTGCGCAACGCCGACGCCGTGAAGCTGGCCAAGACGCTGCGCGGCATGCTCGGCAAGAGCGACGGCGGCGGTTCGAGCTCGTCGAACGACGCCAATTCGTTCAACTCGGGCAGCGGCTCGGGGGGCAGCAACTTCTCCACCGGCACGGCCGGCACGGCGCCGCTGCCGTCGGGCTCGTCGTCGCTGTCGTCGGGCTCGGGCTCGAGCAGCGGCTCGGGCACCGGTTACGGGAGCGGCAACGGCAGCAAGAACGACGGCTTCTCGAGCGACAAGGACAAGAGCGACGACAGCCAGCCCGGCGGCATGATCCAGGCGGACGCGGCCAGCAACTCGCTGATCATCACCGCGTCGGACGCCGTGTACCGCAACCTGCGCGCCGTGATCGACCAGCTCGACGAGCGCCGCGCCCAGGTGTACATCGAGGCGCTGATCGTCGAACTGAATTCCACCACCTCGGCCAACCTGGGCATCCAGTGGCAGGTGGCGAACAACGCGCTGTACGCGGGCAGCTCGCTCGGCACCAACGTGTCGGGCCTCGGCAACAGCATCACGAACCTGACCACCATCGCCGCTGCGTCCACCAACGGCGCGGCTGCCGCGGCCGGCTCGCTCACCCCGGGCCTGAACATCGGCTGGCTCAAGAACATGTTCGGCATCACCGGGCTCGGCGCGCTGCTGCAGGCCTTCTCGGGCTCGAACGACGCGAACGTGCTGTCCACCCCGAACCTCGTCACGCTCGACAACGAGGAAGCGAAGATCGTGGTGGGCCAGAACGTGCCGATCGCCACCGGCTCGTATTCGAACCTGACCAGCGGCAACACCAACAACGCGTTCAACACCTACGACCGCCAGGACGTGGGCCTGACGCTGCACGTGAAGCCGCAGATCACCGAAGGCGGCATCCTGAAGCTGCAGATCTACACCGAGGATTCGTCGGTCGTGCAGAACGCCACCACCAGCTCCAGCACGGTGGGCGTGCCGACCTTCAACAAGCGTTCGATCCAGTCCACGGTGCTGTGCGACAACGGCGAGATCATCGTGCTGGGCGGCCTGATGCAGGACAACTACCAGGTCGGCAACAACAAGGTGCCGCTGCTCGGCGACATTCCCTGGATCGGCCAGCTGTTCCGCTCGGAAGCGAAGCAGCGCTCCAAGACCAACCTGATGGTGTTCCTGCGCCCGGTGATCCTGACCGATCAGGCCACCACCCAGGCCGTGACCGCGAACCGCTACGACTACATCCAGGGCGTGCAGGGCGCGTACAAGTCCGACAACAACCTGATGCGCGATCGCGACGATCCGGTCTCGCCGCCGATGCCGCTCGGCCCGAACGAGGGCGTGGCACCGGCCGCGAACCTGTTCGACCTGAACCGCATGACGCGCACCCCCGGCTATCCGAACGCCCCGGCCAGCGCTCCGGCCGTGACCGTGCCGCCGGCCTCGATGCCGGCACCGGCCGTCATCCAGCCGGTACCGATCCCGAGCGTGACCACCCAGCCCGGAGCCCAGCCGTGAGCGAGCTCGCGCGTGATGCGCAGGGCGAGCCGGCGCCGTCGGCGATCGCCGCGCGCCTGCTGCCCTACGGTTTCGCGAAGGCCGGCCAGATCCTCGTCGCGCAGCAGGAAGGCGAGGCGATCGAGGTGTGGGTGAGCGAGCGCACCACCGACGCCGCGCTGGCCGAGGTGGCGCGCAATTTCGGCGCGCTGACGGCGCGCCGGCTGCCGGCCGACGAGCTCGCGCAGGCCATCAACACCGCGTATGCGCGCCAGGACGGCAGCGCCGCGCAGGTGGTGGGCGAGGTGGAAGGCGAGGTGGATCTGTCGCGTCTGATGCAGGACCTGCCCGAGGTGGAGGACCTGCTCGAATCGGAAGACGACGCGCCGATCATCCGCATGATCAACGCGCTGCTGACCCAGGCCGCGCGCGAACAGGCCTCGGACATCCACATCGAGCCGTTCGAGAACGCCTCGGTCGTGCGCTTCCGCGTGGACGGCACGCTGCGCGACGTGGTGCGCCCGAAGAAGGCGCTGCACGGCGCGCTGATCTCGCGCATCAAGATCATGGCGCAGCTCGACATCGCCGAGAAACGCCTGCCGCAGGATGGCCGCATCACGCTGCGCGTGGGCGGCCGCCCGGTGGACGTGCGGGTGTCCACGCTGCCGACCGGCCACGGCGAGCGCGCCGTGCTGCGTCTGCTCGAGAAGGACGCCAAGCGCCTGAACCTCGAGGCCCTCGGCATGGGCCGCGACACGCTCGGCCAGTTCGACCGCCTGATCGCGCGCCCGCACGGCATCGTGCTGGTGACGGGCCCGACCGGTTCGGGCAAGACCACCACGCTGTACGCGTCGATGTCGCGGCTGGACACGGCCACCACCAACATCATGACGGTGGAGGATCCGATCGAGTACGACCTGTCCGGCATCGGCCAGACCCAGGTGAACGAGCGCATCGGCATGAACTTCGCGCGGGCGCTGCGCTCGATCCTGCGTCAGGATCCGGACGTGATCATGATCGGCGAAATCCGCGACCTCGAAACCGCGCAGATCGCCGTGCAGGCCTCGCTGACGGGCCACCTGGTGCTCGCCACGCTGCACACCAACGACGCCGCCTCGGCCGTCACGCGGCTCACCGACATGGGCGTGGAGCCGTACCTGCTTGCCTCCTCGCTGCTCGGCGTGCTCGCGCAGCGGCTGGTGCGCCAGCTCTGCCCGCACTGCAAGGCGCCGCGCGAGGAAGACGGTCGCACCCTCTATCACCCGGTGGGCTGCGACAAGTGCGGCCATTCGGGCTACGCGGGCCGACGCGGCGTGTACGAGCTGCTGCTGATCGACGAGGACGTGCGCGCGCTGATCCACCGCAACGCGCCCGATTCGGAGATCCTCGCCTCGGGCCGCGCCAGGGGCATGCGCACGCTGCGCGACGACGCCGAGCGCTGGCTCGCGCAGGGCAACACCTCGCTCGAGGAAGTGCTGCGCGTGACGGGAGGCGCATAGCGCGATGCCGGCATTCCGTTTCGAAGCGATCGACGCAGGCGGCCGCGCCCAGAAGGGCGTGATCGAGGCCGACAGCGCGCGCGCCGCGCGTGGCCAGCTACGCACCCAGGGGCTCACGCCGCTGGTGGTGGAGCCGGCCGCGAAGCGCTCGGCCGGCGACCGCAAGCAGCGCCTGTCGATCGGGCGCAAGCTCTCGCAGCGCGAGCAGGCGATCCTCACGCGCCAGCTCGCCAGCCTGCTGATCGCCGGGCTGCCGCTCGGCGAGGCGCTGGCGGTGCTGACCGAGCAGGCCGAGCGCGACTACATCCGCGAGCTGATGGCGGCGATCCGCGCCGAGGTGCTCGGCGGCCACTCGCTGGCCAGCGCGCTGGCCGAGCATCCGCGCGACTTCCCCGAGATCTACCGCGCCCTGGTGGCGGCCGGCGAACACACCGGCAAGCTGGGGCTGGTGCTGTCGCGGCTGGCCGACTACATCGAGCAGCGCAACGCGCTGAAGCAGAAGATCGTGCTGGCGTTCACCTATCCGGGCATCGTCACGCTGATCGCGTTCGGCATCGTCACCTTCCTGCTCAGCTACGTGGTGCCGCAGGTGGTGAACGTGTTCGCGAGCACCAAGCAGCAGCTGCCCTTCCTGACCGTGATGATGATGGCGCTGTCGGGCTTCGTGCGGCAGTGGTGGTGGGCGATCCTGATCGGCGCGGTGCTGTTCGTGTGGGCCGTGAAGGCCACGCTGTCGCGCCCCGGGCCGCGGCTCGCGTTCGACCGCTGGCTGCTCACCGCGCCGATCGCGGGCAAGCTCGTGCGCGGCTACAACACGGTGCGCTTCGCCAGCACGCTGGCGATCCTGACCGCGGCCGGCGTGCCGATCCTGCGCGCGCTGCAGGCCGCGGGCGAGACGCTCAGCAACCGCGCGATGAGCGGCAACATCGACGACGCGATCACGCGCGTGCGCGAGGGCACCTCGCTGTCGCGCGCGCTCAATCACGTGAAGACGTTTCCGCCCGTGCTGGTGCACCTGATCCGGTCGGGCGAGGCCACCGGCGACGTGACCACCATGCTCGACCGCGCGGCCGAGGGCGAGGCGCGCGAGCTCGAGCGTCGCACCATGTTCATGACGAGCCTGCTCGAGCCGCTGCTGATCCTGGCGATGGGCGGGATCGTGCTGGTGATCGTGCTGGCGGTGATGCTGCCGATCATCGACCTGAACAACATGGTGCAGTAAGACTGCGCCGGGCAGCATGCGCGGCGGGCAGCATGCGCGACGGGCCGCATCAAGCGGCCCGAGGTAAAGGCGGTAAAGCGGTGATCCGTGACGACCTTGCGCCGCCGCTCAGCGCACGTAGATCGTGGGGCCGGCCGCGTTGGCGGGCAGGAAGATTTCGGTGTGGGCGCCGTTGCGGTCGATCACGATCGAGCGGGCACGCACTTCGGCGAGCTTCGTGCCCTGCATGATGTCGTTGCCGAGCGTCACGGTGCGGGCCGGATCGCCGCCGGCGCCGATGATGGCGGCGGCACCCTGGCGCAGCGCGAGGATGCCGAACAGGTGGATGTCCTGCACCGGGTTGCGGGTCAGTTGCCCGCCGAACAGCACGGCGGCGTCCTCGGTACGCAACGGGGGGCGCGCGGCGGCGGCAGGTAACGGGGCCTGATGCGCCGACAGCGTGATGGCCCAGTAGGTGGCCGTCGCGCACAAGGCGGCGAAGAGGGCGAGGGACAGGATCCGGATCGAGAGCGCGTTCATGCGGGCTATTGTACGGATGATTTCATGAAATTTGCGTTGGGTAAAAGCCCTTGGCGAGAGCCGACTTACAATGCGGCTTCGCCGCGCGGGCCCGGTGCCCGCCGGCGGTACTCAACGTTGACTGACCGATTCTGAAAGAGAGGTTTCACCCATGCAAACGTGGATCAATCGCCGCCCGCTGGCCGTGCGTCGCCAACGCGGCCAACGCGGCTTCACGCTGATCGAGATCATGGTCGTGATCGCGATCCTCGGTATTCTCGCGGCGCTGATCGTGCCCAAGATCATGAGCCGTCCTGACGAGGCACGCCGCGTCGCGGCCAAGCAGGACATCGGCACGGTCATGCAGGCACTGAAGCTGTATCGCCTCGACAACGGCCGCTACCCCACCCAGGAGCAGGGCCTGCAGGCGCTGATCGCCAAGCCCACCACCGATCCGGTGCCGAACAACTGGAAGGACGGCGGCTATCTCGAGCGCCTGCCGAACGACCCGTGGGGCAACCCGTACAAGTACCTGAACCCGGGCGTGCACGGCGAGATCGACGTGTTCAGCTACGGCGCCGACGCGAAGGAAGGCGGCGAGAACAACGACGCCGACATCGGTTCCTGGCAGTAATCCCCCGTACCCGGCCGCTCCACCCTTCCCTTTCCGCTCGTCATGCGAACCACCGGCACGACCGCGCTGCGTCCTCCGCTTCGGCGGATGCACGGCTTCACGCTGCTCGAGATGCTCGTGGTGCTGGTGATCGCGGGGATCCTCGTGACGGTGGCCACGCTCACCATGCACCGCAACCCGCGCACCGACCTGCATGAAGAGGCCGTGCGCGTGTCGCTGCTGCTCGAGAGCGCCGGCGACGAGGCACAGGTGCGCGCGCGGCCGATCGCCTGGCAGCCCACCGAGGGCGGCTTTCGCTTCGACATCCGCGCCGGCGACGGCTGGCGCACGCTGCGCGACGACCTGTTTCGCCCGCGCGGCTGGGAAGGCGGCGTGACCGGCGCCGCGATCGACTACCCGGGCTCGGACACGCAGGTCAAGCGCATCGTCTTCGGTACCGAACCGATCGACGTGCCGGTGCGCATCACGCTGTATTCGGCGATCGGCAGCACCACGATCGTCGGCACCGGCAACGGCCGCTACGAGGTGCGCTGACGATGGCTGCTCCGCATTCCCTGCCCGGCCGCCGGCGCGCGCGCGGCTTCACGATGATCGAGGTGCTGGTCGCGCTGGCGATCATCGCCGTGGCGCTGGCCGCCTCGATTCGCGCGGTCGGCACGCTCGCGGCCAATTCCGGTGCGCTGAACGACCGGCTGCTGGCGAGCTGGAGCGCCGACAACGTGCTCGGCCAGCTGCGCCTCGCGCATGCCTGGCCCGAGGTCGGCGAGCAGAGCTTCGACTGCTCGCAGGGCAACCTCGCGCTGACCTGCACGCAGCGCGTGAAGACCACGCCGAACCCGGTGTTCCGGCGCGTGGAAGTGGCGGTCAGCAAGACCGGCGAGAAGGGCGTGCTCGCGCAAATGGTGACGGTGGTCGCGAATGAAACCAACCGTTCGCTCTGAGCGCCGCGCCATGCGCGCGCCTTCAGCCACCCGCGGCTTCACGCTGATCGAGATGCTGATCGCGATCACCATCATGGCCGTGCTCGCGCTGCTGTCGTGGCGCGGGCTCGACCAGGTGATCCGCGGCCGCAACCACGTGCAGGCGGTGATGGAGGACGAGCGCACCTTCGCGCAGATGTTCGACCAGATGCGCATCGACGCGCGCCGCGCCGTGACCGACGACGAGGCCGGCCAGCCGCCCGTGCGCGTGGTGGGCAACACGCTGCAGATCGTGCGTTATTTCGATACGCCCGGTGGCGCGCCGCGCATCCAGGTGGTGCGTTATCAGATTTCGTCGGGGCGCGTGGTGCGCTACGCGTCGTCGCCGATCTCGGACGCGCGCGTGCTGCGCAGCACGCTCGGCAACGGCAGCGTGGAAGGCTGGAACGCCGTGCCGCTGATGCGCGGGGTGGGCGCGATCACGGCGCGCATCTACGTGCCGAAGGTCGGCTGGACCATCGACATGCCGACCGCCGACGACGCGCTCGACAAGAGCAACCAGGCGCAGCGCCAGCCGATCGTCGGCAACGGGCCGCCCGAGCGCGCGGTCACGGGCCTCGAGGTCGGCATCGGCGCCACTTCGCTGCACGTGCCGATCCGGCGCGTATTCATGGTGGGGGAATGACGATGCGCGCGCACCCTTCCCGTCGTTCTTCCTCCGCCTCGCGCCGCCAGCGCGGCGTGGCCATCATCAGCGCGCTGCTGGTGGTGGCGCTCACGGCCGTGCTGGTGTCGGGCATCCTGTGGCGCCAGGAGGTGCAGATTCGCCGCATCGAGAACCAGCGCCTGCTGATGCAGGCGCAATGGGTGGCGCGCGGCGCGCTCGACTGGACCCGCATGATCCTGCGCTCCGAGGGCGACACCGCGCCCGGCGTGACCTACCTGGGCGGGATCTGGGCCGTGCCGATCGCCAAGACCAGGTTGTCCGACTTCCTCGGCCGGATCGGCGTGACGGACGTGTCCGGCGACGACGACACCTATCTGTCCGGCGACATCGAGGACGCGCAGGCGCGCTTCAACCTGCGCAACCTCGTCACCGCCACGGCGCCGGGCGTGCTGCAGCTCAACGCCTCGTCGATCGCCACCTTCAGGCGCCTGCTGACCTCGCTGTCGCTCGACCCGCAGCTCGCGCTGCGCATCGCACGGCAGATGCGCGCGAGCCTGCGCTTCTCGTCCACGCGCTTCCAGATGGCCAACGTGCCCGGCACCGGCAACGCACCGGTGCCGCAGGGCGACAGCGGCGAGAACAGCAAGCCCGATCCCGGTTTCGAGGACGACGACAGCACCGACGCGAGCCGCGGCGCCTCGCCGATCCTGCCGATCAGCGTGGATTCGCTGCTCGACGTGAACGGCGTGACGCCCGAGGTGGTGGAGCGCCTGCGCCCCTTCGTGACCGTGCTGCCGTCCTCCACGCCGGTGAACCTGAACACCGCGCGCGCCGAGGTGATCGCCGCGCTGCTGCCGGGGCTCTCGGTGTCGTCGGCGCAGTCGCTGGTGGCGCGCCGCGAGAACGTGTTCTTCCGCAACGTCGGCGACGCGCAGCTCGCGATGCAGGCCACCGGCGTGCCGAACGCGCTGCTGGACCCGACCCAGATCGACGTGACGAGCAGCTACTTCATCGTTCACGGCCACATTCAGCACGGGCGCGCGGAAATCGACCGCACCTCGCTCGTGTTTCGTGATCCGATGACGCACACCACGCGCGTCGTGCGGATCGCCGACCAGCTTTGACATACCGCCATCCGGGAGACGTCTCTTGAGCACGTTGATTGTTGTCTTGCCGCCGCGCGAACCGGCCGTGCCGCTGACGGAGTGGCAATGGCCCGAGCTCGCGTTCGCGCTCGTGGACAAGGGCGGCCACACCCAGCGCGCCGGGCGCGCCTCGCTGGCCACGTTGCCGCACGCGGCCTCGACGGTGCTCGTGATGGCCGCGCGCGACCTGCTGCTGCTGGCCGCGGCCGTGCCCGCGATCAAGGGGCCGAAGCTGCGCCAGGCGCTGCCGAACATCGTCGAGGATTACCTGATCCAGGATCCGGCCGCGTGCCACGTGGCGGTGGATCCGGTGGCGCTGCCCGACGGCCGGCGCGTGCTGGCCGTGATCGATCGCGCGTGGTTCGGCTTCGCGATCGAGGCCTTCACGGCCGCCGGCCATCGCGCGATCCGCGCCGTGCCGGCCACGCGCTGCCTGCCGGTGCCGGCCGGCGCGCCGCTCGCGCCCGAACCGGTGCTCGCCATGGAAACCGATGGCGCCGCGGGCGCCGTCAGCGAGGCCGCCGTGATCTCGCCGGCCGAGCCGCCGCCCGTCAACGCCACCGAGGCGCCGCGCGCGCCGATCGTGGCCGCGATCATGGCGCGCGTGGATTCGCTGCCGGTGGACGAGGCGCTGTCGATCGCCAGCACGCCGCGCGTGGAACTCGCGATCGCGCGCGGCGCGCTCGGCGAGGGCATCACCGCGCCGGCCACGGCGGCCGGCTCCACGCTGGCCGCGCTGACCGCCGGTGCGCCCTTCGAGCTGTACCAGCTCGGCGCGCCGGGTGCGGAGCCGCAACTGGCCTCGATCACGCCGCAGGCCGATCCCGACGCGATCCCCGGCACCACGCCGCTGCCGTTCGACACGTTCGCGCGGCGCGCGCTCGAATCGCGCTTCGACCTGTGCCAGTTCGATTTCGAGGTGATGCCCTGGCGCTTCGACCGCGCCACGCTCACGCGCCTGAAGCTGCCGGCGGCGCTGGCCGCGATCACCGTGGTGGTGGCCGTGATCGGCATCAACATCCACTGGTGGCGGCTCGCGCGCGAGCGCGACGCGCTGTCGGCGCAGATCACCGAAACCCTGCTGACGGCCTTCCCCAAGACCACCACCGTGCTCGATCCGCCCGCGCAGATGACGCGCCAGATCGACCAGCTGCGGGTGGCGGCCGGCGAGCTCTCGCCGAACGACTTCCTCGCGCTGGCGAGCGGCGTGGCGCGCTCGCTCGGGCCGCTGCCGCCGAACGGGATCGCCTCGCTCGACTATCACGACCGGCGTCTGGACGTCGGCTTCAAGCCCGAAGTGAAGGTCGATCCCGACTTCGGCACGCGGCTCGCGCGTAACGGCCTGACGGGCGAGATCGACAGCAGCACGGGCAAATGGACCATCCGGAGCGGATCATGAAGTCGGAGCTGATCGAAACCCTGACGCAGTTCTGGGAAGAGCGCTCGTCGCGCGAGAAGCTGCTGCTCGGCTGGGGCGGCGCCCTGCTGGTGGCGTACGTGCTGTATTCGCTGCTGTGGGCGCCGGCGCAGGACAACGGCGAGCGCATCGCGCACGCCTTGCCGGCGATGCGCCTCGAGCTCGCGCAGATGACCGAGCAGGCCAACGAGGCGCGCTCGCTGGCCGCCGCCGCGCAGGGCGTGGCGCCGACCGGCGTGGCGCTGCGCGACGCGCTGACCGGCTCGCTCGGCGAGCACGGCATCGTGGCCGCGCCGCCGCAGGTGGTGGGCAACGGCGTGCAGGTGCAGATGAAGAACGTGGCGTTCCCGGCGTGGACGCAATGGGCGGACGACGTGCGCAAGCAGTTCAAGGTGCAGGTGGCCGAGGCGCATGCCACGGCGCTGAAGGAGGACGGCCAGGTGGACCTGACCGCCGTGATGCAGCCGTCGAGCGCGAACAAATGACGGTGGCTGCGATGAGCTCGAGCGGCAACGGGATCGGCTGGCCGCCGGCGGGAGCGGCACGCCGATGACCGTCTGGAAGCGCATCCGCGCGGTGCTGCCGTGGTGTCTGACCGGCGCGCTCGCGATCCTGGTGGTGGTGGCGGTGCTGCTGCCGGCCGCGTGGATCACCCCGCTGTTCTCGAAGGCCACCGACGGCCACGTCAACCTGGTGGACCCCGACGGCTCGCTCTGGCACGGCTCGGCCACGCTGCTGCTCGCGCCGGGCAGCGACCGCAGCGCCTCCACGCTGCTGCCGGGCCGCGTCGAATGGCGCACCGCGTTCTGGCCGCTGTTCACGGGCCGCGTGCAGATGAGCATGCGGCAGAGCACGGCGATGCCCGACGCGATCACCGTGAACGCCACGCTGAACGGCGCGCTGGTGTCGGCCGGCTCGATGGCGGTGCCGGCCTCGCTGCTGACCGGGCTCGGCACGCCGTTCAACACGCTCGACCTGCAGGGCGACGTGCGGCTCGACTGGAGCGACTGGCGCCTGCTCGGCAAGAACGTGTACGGACGGCTCACGGTGACGATGCAGGACGTGAGCTCGCGGATCTCGATCGTGAAACCGCTCGGCTCCTACACGGCCGTGTGGCAGGCGCAGGGCGCGGGCGCGACGCTCGACCTCGGCACGCTGAAGGGGCCGCTGACGCTGCAGGGGCACGGCAGCTTCGCCGGCGGCAGCTCGTCGTTTACCGGCACCGCGCAGGCCGACGAGGCGCACCGCGAGAATCTGGCCGGGCTGCTGAACCTGCTGGGCCGGCCGATCGGTCCGGACACCGTCACGCTGAACTTCTGATGCTCCCAATGAAACGGGCGCCGTGATCGGCGCCCGTTCTGGCTGCTTTTCCGCTACATGCGCCGCGCTCAGCGCGACGCCACCGGCGTGGCACCTGCGGCCGAGGCCCCGGTCGGCGCCGAGGCCGGCGCGGGCGCTTCCACGCCGCCCGTCTCGCGATCCATCTGCGCGACGTCCCAGCCCCCGCCCAGCGACTTCACGAGCCCCACCGACGACACCATGCGGCTGCCCGTCAGCGTCACGAGCTTCTGCTCGGCCGTGAAGGCGGTGGTCTGCGCGGTCAGCACGTTGATGTAGGCCACGGTGCCGGCCTTGTACTCGTTGGTGGTGATGTCGAGCGAGCGCTGCGCCGATTCCACGGCCTGGCGCTGCACCACGATCTCGTCGGCCAGGATGCGCAGCGAGGCGAGGTTGTCCTCCACGTCCTGGAAGGCCTGGAGCACGGCCGCGCGGTATTCGGCCACGTTCTGGTCGTAGGTGGCGCGCGCCGCGCTGGTCTGCGCCGAGCGCAGGCCGGCGTCGAACAGCGTGCCGGCCAGCTGCGGGCCCACCGTCCACACGCGCGACGGCAGCGAGAACAGTTGCGACCACACCGAGCTCTGCACGCCGCCCGTGGCGGACAGCGTGAGCGTGGGGAAGAACGCGGCGATGGCCACGCCGATCTGCTCGTTGGCGGCCTTGGCGCGGCGCTCGGCGGCGGCCACGTCGGGGCGGCGCTCGAGGATCGCGGACGGCACCACGGCCGGCGTGGCGGGCGGCTCGGCCGTCAGTGGCATCGCGGCCAGCGAGAAGCTCGAGGCCGGCACGCCGATCAGTGTGGCGATCGCGTGCTCGTACTGGGCGCGCGCGATGCCGTTGTCGATCGCGGATGCCTGCGCCGATTGCAGCTGGGTTTGCGCCTGGATCACGTCCGAGCGCGCGGCCACGCCCTGCGTGTACTGGTTCTGCGTCATCTGCAGCGAGCGCTGGTAGGCCGCCACGGTTTCGTCGAGCAGCTTCTGGCCGGCATCGGCCTCGCGCAGCTGGAAGTAGGTCTGGGCGAGCGTGGCCTGCGCCGAGAGCCGCGCATTGGCCAGATCGGCCGCGGCGGCCTGCGCACCGGCCTTCTCCGAGCTGACGTTGCGGCTCACCTTGCCCCACAGGTCCAGCTCCCACGAGGCGTCGAGCCCGGCGCTGTAGGCATTCGAATACGAGCGGCCGGTGGTGAAGCCCTGGGTGCCGCCGCCGGGACTCGACGAGCGCGTGCCGCTGCCGTTGGCCGTGACGGTCGGGAAATACGCGGCGCGGGCCTCGGCCACCAGCGCGCGCGCCTGCCGGTAGGCGGCCGCGTACTGGGCGATGGACTGGTTGGCGGCGTCGAGCTTGGTCATCAGGTCGTCGAGCTGCGGATCCTGATAGATCGACCACCACGGGCCGCGGTCGGTGCGGTCGTCGGGCTGCGCGACCTTCCAGCCATCGGGCGCTTCCTTGTATGCGGCCGGAATCGACACGTCGGGCCGATGGTAGTCGGGACCGACCGCGCATCCGGCGACGAACGCCGCAACGGCGGCGGACACGGCGATGCGCAGCGCGTGGCGGGCACGCGGGGGAAGAACTGGCTGCATGGACTGGATTCCTGTCTGGGCGCCGGCCGCTCGCGGGCCGACGATCGATGCGGCAGCCGGTGCGACTGCGCCCGGCCTGGCCGGAATGGTAACTGACGAATGCGGGAAAACGAACCGCGCCGCCGTAAGGGTAAGGCGAGCGGGCGCGCCGATGTGTTACCGGTATGGGTGGCCCGGTTACAGGCGATTACGGCGTCGAAAGGTCGGGGCGGGGGAAATCAGTGCGCGGCGGGCCGATGATTGAGCGCATTCATCGGATTGAGCGGCGCGGGTAGCGCGAGCGGCCATGACGACGGCTCGTCGCCGCCCGCGTCGCCTTCCCGCGCGCGCTGGCGACGCTGGTCGTACCACGCGAAGCCGATCGCCGCGAGCGAGCCACCCGGCAGAACCAGCATCGCGATCGCCAGGGCAAGCTTCCAGCCGCGCGGCGAGCGGGCCACGATGGAGCGCAACAGGGGGCGGGCGAATCGGCGCAGGGCGCCGGCGATGTGGATCAGGAACGACATGGCTACGTCCTCGAAGAAAGGCTCGGGCAAGGCTCAGGCAAGAGTGGGCATGGTGCTCGCGGATGTCTGAAACAGGGAATCATTGCCTGAAATAATATTGACCATGCAATTAATTTTCAAGATACTGCGTGCGGGTTTCTCCTGGAAACAACAGTTTTCCCTTGCTCATGACGCCCCCCTACGACCCCCGCAGCATCGAGCTGGAAACGAGCGTCGGCTTCTACCTGACCCGCGCGCGGCAGGCTTTCGTCGAGCGCATGGACAGCGCGCTGGCGCCGCTCGGGCTCACCGCCCAGCAGATCGGCGTGATGCTGACGCTCGCGCGCGGCGAGGCCGGCACGCCGCTCGAGCTGGCGCGCCGGCTCGACTACGACAGCGGCTCGATGACCCGCATGCTGGACCGGCTGGAGAAGAAGGGGCTGCTGGCGCGCCGGCGCAGCGCGGCGGACCGCCGGGTGATCGAGCTGGCGCTGACCGAGCAGGGCCGCAGCGCGGCCGAGGTGCTGCCCGCGCTGGTGGCGGGCGAGCTGAACGCGCAGCTGGCCGGCTTTTCGGCCGACGAGGTGCGCACCATGACGGCGCTGCTGCAGCGCTTCATCGCGAACACACCGGCCGCGGCCTGAAGCCGCGACCGACCGTGATTCATTTCGTTACATGCCTGTCACGGCAGCAATCGACCTGACATCGACTTGACGGTCGATCGAGACGCGCGCCGCCGTCAGCGCCGCGCCCCGTCCGGGCCCCAGGCGCGCAGGCTGTCGAAGGCCAGATCGTCGTCGGGATCGACCGGGCCGACTTCCCTCACCACCTCGAGCCACGCGCGCGCCGCGTGGGACAGATACCCGCGCCTGAGCCAGCCCAGCGCGATCGACCACTCGATTTCGGGCTCCACGATCGGGCGGCAACTGAACTGCGCGGGGTCGAGCCGCCGGCAATACGGCGCCGGCAGCAGCGCGATGCCCACCCCGGCGTGCACCAGCGCGGCCATGAAATCCCAGTGGCCGCTGCGGCTCACGATCGACGGCGCGAAGCCGGCCCGCGCGCAGGCCTCGATCACGGCCTGGTGCAGCGCCAGCGATTCGGCGTAGAACACGAAGGGCTCCTCGGCCAGATCGGCGAGCGGCACCGCCTGCTCGCGATCCCAGCGCGCGCCGCGCCGCGACACCAGCCACAGCGGCGCGCGCACCATGCGCTGCACGTCGAACACGGCCGGATCCACCGGTTCGAGCACCCCGCCCATCTCCAGCTCGCCCGAGGCCAGCGCCGCCTCGATCGCACGCGCACCCTGCTCCACCAGCTTCAGTTCGATGTTCGGGTGGCGGCGGCGGAATTCGGCGATGGCCGGCGTGAACGCGGCGCCGCCCAGCGGCGGAATGCCGATGGTCAGCTCGCCGCGGCCGAGTTCGGCCAGATCGTCGAGCTCGGCCTGCAGCTGGGCCTGCGCGGCCAGCACGTCCTGGCCGCGCTGATAGACGATGCGTCCCGCATCGGTCAGCACCATCTGGCGGCTGTCGCGCAGCAGCAGCGGCGAGCCGATCTCGTCCTCGAGCGCCTTCACCATCTTGCTGATGGTGGGCTGGGTCACGAACATCTGCTCGGCCGCCGCGGTGAAGCTCTGCTGGCGGACCACCTCCACGAAGTAACGCAGTGCACGCAGCTCCATCGCGCCTCCAGTGCGGATCCCGGGATCGGGATTGCCCGCTCGCAGGATTCCGAACGGGAATGATTTTGATGGGAACAAGTCATTTTATTTATGACAGCGCCAATCCTATACTCGCCGCATCCCGTCGATCAAGCCGCAAGCGCCTTCATGTCCACGCTCACGTCCGCCCCCGCGTCTGCCGCCGCCCCCACGCCGAAGCCGGCCTCGCCGCTCGCCCGTGGCGCGCGCATCGTGCTGCAGGCCGGCGCGCTGGCGGTGCTGTGGCTGCTGGCCGACCGGGCGGTGCGCGCCTGGGCGCTGCCGGTGCCGGCCGGCATCGTGGGCATGGCCGTGCTGCTGGCGCTGCTGATGTCGGGGCGCCTCGCGCCGGCCGCGGTGCGCGACGGCGCCAACTGGCTGCTCGGCAACATGCTGCTGTTCTTCATCCCGGCCACCGTGGCCGCCGTGCAGTACGGCGGCCTGTTCCGCGCCGACGGCTGGCGGCTCGCGCTGGTGGTGGTGGGCGGCACCGCCTTCGTGATGTGCGTGGTGGCGCTGGCCGTGGAGCAGGCCGCGCGGCTCGAACGCCGGCTGGCGCTGGCCCGGGCCCGCGTGCGACGCGCCCGCCGCCTTTGCGCCGGCGCGGCAGGCGACGCAACCGGAGCCCGCCCGTGATCGCCGCCGCCTGCCTCGTCGCCACCGTGGCGCTCTACCTGTTCGCGCAGCGGCTCTACGCGGCGCGCCGCACGCTGGCGTTCTCGCCGCTGGTGATGGTGCCGTCGCTGCTGGTGGCCGCCATCGCGCTGGCCGGGATCCCCTACGCCGTGTATTTCCGCGACACGCGCTGGCTGATGTGGCTGCTCGGCCCGGCCACCATCGCCTTCGCGGTGCCGATCCACGAATACCGGCACCTGATCCGCCGCCACTGGCTGTCGCTGTCGGTGGGCGTGACGGTGGGCATCGTGGCCGCGGTGGGTGGATCGCTGCTGCTCGCCAAGTGGCTCGACCTGTCGCCGGAGCTGCAGCGCACGCTGGTCACGCGCTCGATCTCCACGCCGTTCGCGCTGGCCGTGTCCGACCGCCTGCATGCGCCGCACGACCTCACCGCGCTGTTCGTGGTGGCCACCGGCGTGTGCGGCATGCTGATGGGCGAATTCCTGCTGGCGCTGCTGCCGCTGCGCTCGCGGCTCGCGCGCGGCGCGCTGTTCGGCGCCGCCGCGCACGCGATCGGCACCGCCAAGGCGCGCGAGATCGGCGGCGAGGAAGGCGTGATCTCGAGCCTCACCATGATGATCGCCGGCGTGGCGATGGTGCTGATCGCCCCGCTGCTCGTGCATCTGCCGATCTGAGGGCGCCGATCCCGGAAAATCGCTCCGGATCGCGTGCCGATCGGCTCCGATCCGGGCCGGTTGGTCGACGATGGCCGCGCGGGGCCGGCTGCCCGGCCGCCCGGCCATCGGACAAACCGGCGAGATAGGCGCAATTCCCCCCTCTGTTCGTCACATCGCCATCGCGTTGCGCCCGTGACAATTCAGGCTACGAGTCATCACGTACGCAAGCTCATGGCCACCACGACCGCCTCCGCCGCACCCGAACGCCCGCCCGCCGGCAAGCTCAAACGCATCGTGCTGTTTGCGCTGATCGGCATCGTCATCGCCGCCGCGGGCGGCGCCGGCGCCTGGTTCTTCCTGTCCCGCCATCCGGCCGGGCCGGAAGTGCATGCGCCGCCCCCGCCGCTGTCCACGCCGGTGTTCTTCCCGCTCGACGCGATGACGGTGAACCTGCAGTCCGACGACGGCCTGCACTACCTGCGCATCGGCCTGACGCTGAAGCTGACGGACCCGACCGCGCAGGAATACCTGACCCAGCACATGCCGGAGATCCGCAGCCGGATCCTGCTCGCGCTGTCGAACAAGCACCCGGACGACCTCGCGTCGCTGGATGGCAAGCGCGCGCTGGCCGACGAGCTGCGCACGCTGATCGAGCAGCCCACGCAGCCGGGCAACAAGACCGCCCGGGTCGACGCCGTGCTGTTCACCGACTTCGTCGTCCAGTAACGCCGCCAGGAGAGCGCCATGGGCCACGAAGAATTCATGTCGCAGGAGGAGGTCGATGCCCTCCTCAAGGGCGTCACCGGAGAGACCGATTCGGCCGACGAGGCCGTCGTCCACTCCGGCGTGCGCCCGTACAACATCGCGACGCAGGAACGGATCGTGCGCGGCCGGATGCCCGGCCTCGAGATCATCAACGACCGTTTCGCCCGTCTGATGCGCGTCGGCATCTTCAACTTCATGCGTCGCTCGGCCGAGATTTCGGTGAGCCAGGTGAAGGTGCAGAAGTACAGCGAATTCACCCGCAACCTGCCGATTCCGACCAACCTGAACCTCGTGCACGTCAAGCCGCTGCGGGGCACCTCGCTGTTCGTGTTCGATCCGAACCTGGTGTTCTTCGTGGTGGACAACCTGTTCGGCGGCGACGGCCGGTTCCACACCCGCGTCGAGGGTCGCGACTTCACGCAGACCGAGATGCGCATCATCAGCAAGCTGCTGCATCTGGTGTTCGAGCACTACTCGGCGGCCTGGAAGAGCGTGCGCCCGCTGCAGTTCGAGCATGTACGCTCGGAAATGCACACCCAGTTCGCCAACGTGGCCACGCCGAACGAGATCGTGATCGTCACGCAGTTCTCGATCGAATTCGGGGCGACCGGCGGCACGCTGCACATCTGCATGCCGTACTCGATGGTCGAGCCGATCCGCGACGTGCTGAGCTCGCCGATCCAGGGCGAGGCGCTCGAGGTGGATCGCCGCTGGGTGCGGGTGCTGTCGCAGCAGGTGCAGACGGCCGAGGTGGAAGTGAGCGTGGATCTGGCGGAGGTGAACAGCACCTTCGAGCGGATCCTGAACCTGCGCGTCGGCGACGTGCTGCCGCTCGACATTGCCGACAACGTCACCGCGAAGGTGGACGGCGTGCCGGTGATGGAATGCGGTTACGGAATTTTCAATGGGCAATATGCGCTGCGGGTCAACCGGATGATCAGCGCGACTAGCGACACGATGAAGGAAGGTGGATATGACTGAGCTGAACTCGACGCCCGACAGCGAGAAGGCCGCCGCGCAAGCGGCCACGGCAGCAGCAGGCGCAGCCGCGGACGAAGCGGGCCTCGACGACTGGGCCGCGGCGCTCGCCGAGCAGAACGATCAGCCGATGGCGGCAGGCGCCACCGGCGCGGGCGTGTTCCAGCCGCTGTCGAAAGCGGCCTCGAACACGACCCACAACGACATCGACATGATTCTCGACATTCCCGTCAAGATGACCGTCGAACTGGGCCGCACCAAGATCGCGATCCGCAACCTGCTGCAGCTCGCGCAGGGCTCGGTGGTGGAGCTCGACGGCATGGCCGGCGAGCCGATGGACGTGCTCGTGAACGGCTGCCTGATCGCCCAGGGCGAAGTGGTGGTGGTGAACGACAAGTTCGGGATCCGCCTGACCGACATCATCACGCCGTCCGAGCGGATCCGGAAGCTGAACCGATGAGCCTGGCCGCCGTGCGCACCTCGCGCATGGCCGGGGCCGCCGCCGCCGCTGCAGGTTTCGCGGCGCTGCCGGCCGGCGCGGCCGACATGAATGCCGTCAATCACCCCGCCGCGTATGCGTCGGGCGTGGTGGTGGGCTCGGCGGTGCCCTCGCTCGGCGCGGGCGCCGTGCTGCAGACCATCGTGGGCCTGGTGGTGGTGATCGGCCTGGTGTTCGGCTGCGCGTGGCTCGCGCGCCGCTTCGGCTTCCAGCCGGCGCGACGTGGCGGGGCCCTCAAGGTGGTGGCCAGCGTGGCGGTGGGCGGCAAGGAAAGCGCCACCGTCGTGGAGATCGGCGACACCTGGCTGGTGCTCGGCGTGGCCCCCGGCAACGTGCGGCTGCTGCACACCATGCCGGCCGGCGCCACCACAGGCACCCATGGCACCCACGCCACGCAGGCCGCCGGCGGCGCCCCCTCTTCCGGCGCGTCGGACGCCGCCGCGCCCACCGGCGCGAGCGACGACGCGCTTGCCGGCAGCTTCGGCCAGCGCTTTCGCAGCGCGCTGTCGGGCGAAGTCGCCAGGCGGCTCGCCGGCCGTCCCCCCAAGGATTCCTGACGATATGACGCCGTCCTCCCCGGCCGCGCACGACGCGCGCGGCCCCCGCATGGCGCGGCGCGCGCTCGCGCTGGCCGCGATCGCGCTGCCGCTGGCGGCGCTCGTGCTGCCGCAGCTGGCCCACGCGCAGGCGCAGGGCCTGCCGGCCTTCAACACCAGCCCGGGCCCGAACGGCGGCACCACCTATTCGCTGAGCGTGCAGACCATGCTGCTGCTCACGATGCTGTCGTTCCTGCCGGCCATCGTGCTGATGATGACGAGCTTCACGCGCATCATCATCGTGCTGTCGCTGCTGCGCCAGGCCCTCGGCACCACCACCACCCCGCCGAACCAGGTGCTGGTGGGCCTCGCCCTGTTCCTCACGCTGTTCGTGATGTCGCCGGTGCTGGACCGCGCCTACAACGACGGCTACAAGCCGTTCTCGGCCGGCACGCTGCCGATGGATCAGGCCGTGCAGCGCGGCCTCGCGCCGTTCAAGACCTTCATGCTGAAGCAGACGCGCGAGAGCGATCTCGCGCTGTTCGCCAAGATCGCCAAGGCCCCGCCGATGCAGGGCCCCGAGGACGTGCCGCTGCCGCTGCTGGTGCCGGCCTTCCTGACCAGCGAACTGAAGACCGGCTTCCAGATCGGCTTCACGATCTTCATCCCGTTCGTGATCATCGATCTGGTGGTGGCCAGCGTGCTGATGTCGATGGGCATGATGATGGTGTCGCCCACCACCATCTCGCTGCCGTTCAAGCTGATGCTGTTCGTGCTGGTGGACGGCTGGCAGCTGCTGATCGGCTCGCTCGCGCAGAGCTTCACGTGAGCGCCAAGATCACCCCGAGCAAGGAACCGAGATGACTCCGGAAA
>JASLEG010000050.1 GCA_030151225.1 Burkholderia sp.
CAGGTCGTAGGCGTCGCGCTGGCCGCCCGGCATGATCGACGGGCCGTGCAGCGCGCCCTCCTCGCCGCCCGACACGCCCGTGCCGATGAAGTGCAGGCCCGATTGCGCGAGTTCCTGGTTGCGGCGGATGGTGTCGGTGAAGTGCGTGTTGCCGCCGTCTATCAGCACATCTCCCTTGCCGAGCAGCGGCTTGAGCGAGGCGATCGTGGCGTCGGTCGCCTCACCAGCCTTGACCATCAGCAGGATGCGGCGCGGCGTTTCGAGCGACGCGACGAATTCCTCGAGCGTGTACGTCGGCACCAGCTTGCGGTCGGGGAATTCGGCGATCAGCTCGTCGGTCTTGTCGCGGCTGCGGTTGTACACGGACACGGCGTGACCGCGACTCTCGATGTTCAACGCCAGATTGCGGCCCATCACGGCCATGCCGACCACGCCGATTGCTTGCTTGCCCATTGTTCATTCTCCGAAAAGACCACGGCGCGGCCCGACCGGGCCGCGCGACTGACCGAAAGGATAAGGGAAAACCGCCTTGTACCGCATGAGCATGCCCGGCGGCTTCAGCGGGCCTCACGGCGCAACACCACGCAGAAGTTGTTGGCCGGCATCGGCACCACGCGCTCGGCGGTGAGGCCCGCATCGCGCGCGAGCGCCTGCACGGCCTCGAGGTCGCGCACGCCCCAGGACGGATCGCGGCCGCGCAGTTGCGCGTCGAAGGCGGCGTTCGACGGCGCGGTGTGCGCGCCGTCGCGCCTGTAGGGGCCGTACAGCACCAGCACGCCACCGTCGCGCAATCTCGCGGCGGCGCCCGCGATCAGCGCGCAGGCCGCTTCCCACGGCGCGATGTGGATCATGTTGATGCACACCACGGCATCGAGTTCGGCCAACGCGTCGGGTGTGTCGACGGGCCAGCGCGCCGCGCGCACGTCGAGCGCGAGCGGCGCACGCAGGTTCGGCAGCGCGGCATGCGCGACCCAGGCCGCGATCGAGGCCAGCGAGGGCGGATCGGCGTCGGTCGGCTGCCAGCTCAGGTCCGGCAGCGCCGCGGCGAAATGCACGGCGTGCTGGCCGGTACCGGCCGCGATCTCGAGCACGGTGCCGCGCTCGGGCAGCACCTCGCGCAGCACGGCGAGGATCGGCTCGCGATTGCGCTCGGCGGCCGGCGCATGCAGGCGCGCGGCGGGCGAAGGAGCGGGATTCGGCACGGGATTCGGGTCGGCGGGATACGTCATGCGGCGGGGCTCGATGCGGAAGTGGACGAATGGCCCGCAGTGTGCCGAATCGGCGCGCCGCGCGAAAGCCTCACGCGCCGCCGCCGAGCCCGAGGCGCGCGCTCAGCGCGTCGAGCGCGGGGCCGCAGGCGGCTTCCACCTTCAGCGTGAGCAGCGGATCGGCGCGCGTGCGGCCGAGGTTCAGCACCGCCACCGGCTTGCCGCGCTGCTCGGCCCAGACGCAGAAGCGATAGCCCGAATACACCATCAGCGACGAGCCCACCACGAGCACGGCGTCGGCCTCGTCGAGCGCCCGGGTGGCGTCGGCCACGCGCTCGCGCGGCACGTTCTCGCCGAAGAACACCACGGCGGGCTTGAGCATGCCGCCGCACACCGGGCAGCCCGGCACGCGGAAGCCGTCGAGCGTGTCCAGTTCGAGCTGGGCGTCGCCGTCGGCGAGCGGCACGGCCTCCATCGCGAGCAGCGCGGGATTGTCGGCCTCGAGCAGCGGCTGGATCGAGGCGCGTGTGTGATGCGCGCCGCAATCGAGGCAGGTCACGCCGTCGATGCCGCCGTGCAGCTCGATCACGCCGGTGCTGCCGGCGCGCTGGTGCAGGCCGTCCACGTTCTGGGTGACGAGCCGCCCCACTCGCCCGGCCGCGCCGAGCCGGGCCAGCGCGCGGTGCGCGGCGTTCGGCTGCGCGCGTCCCACCACGGGCCAGCCGAGCATGCTGCGTGCCCAGTAACGGCGGCGCGACTGCTCGGATCCGACGAATTCCTGATACTGGATCGGCTGCGAACGCATCCACTGGCCGTTGCGGTCGCGGTAGCCGGGAATCCCGGAATCGGTGCTGATGCCCGCACCGGTCAGCACGAACAGGCGCGGATGGCGCTCGACGAAGGCGTGCAGCGCATCGAGCGAGGCGGAATCGGGCAGCGCGGCGGCGATGGCGGCCGCGGCGAGCGGATCGAGGTCGGTCATGGCGGGTGGGGAAGGTTCGTGGCGGGCCGCACGGCACCGGTTCGGCCCGCGTCGCACGCTTTCGCGCCGATGATACCGAACGCGGCACGAGCCTGCCGGGCGCGACCCCTGGTACGCCGACCCACCTCAACCCGCGCCGGCACGACGAAATTTGTTGGATGTGCGCGACACCACACAATAGGGCTTGCACTCTCTAGTACAAACCCCTAGTATTGCACCTGTCTCCTCCATGTCTCCAACATGGATTCAGCCCGCAACAGTGTTGCGGGCTTTTTCTTTTGTGCGGCCGGATTCGACGCGAACCTTCGCGATCGCCCGCTTGGCCAGGCCGGGCAAGGCTTTTCTGGCGATGGACAGCCCGGTCACCCTCGCGCACGCAGCCTCGCGCCGCCCCCTCATCCCATCCCTCCGACGAATCGCGCGCGGCGCAATCAGGCACCGCCGATCACGATCGCCATAGCGATCGCAACCCATTGCGCGATCGCCACGATCATGCTTTTGCGCAGCAAGCCGATCACGCCCTTCACGCGTGCCTCGATCCGCCGCCCCGCACGCGCGGCGTCGATCCAGCCGAGCGCGGCCAGCGCGTCGTCGAGCGCGGCCAGCACGTTGGCCTCGTGCGCCCCGTCCCGGGCAAGCTCGAGGTGCAGCGCCGCGAACAGCCGCCGGTCGATCGCGATCCGCATCGCGAGCCACAGCGCCGCGCCGGCCGCTCCCGCGCTGAACGCCGCCAGCCCGGCCCACGCGGCGAACGCGAGATCGGCGAAGGCCGCGATCGCCACGCCGGTCACCGCTCCCACGAGCGTGGCCGCACAAGCCCAGGCGCCCGCGTCGAGCGCGCCGCGCGCGGCGGCGATCATCATCGGCATCGGCTTCATGGCCTGCCCTCCTCCGTCGCGGCGCGCGCCGCGCGCCATTCGAGCCATTCGTCGAGCCGTGCCAGGGCCGCCGCCGAGCAGGCCGCGCGCGGCTGCACTTCGCGCAGCGCGGCCACGGCCTCGTGCGCATGAGGGATGCCGCGCCGCATGGCGAGCCACGCCGCCGCGCACAGCACGCTGCGCCCGTAACCGAGCGCGCAGCACACCAGCACGCGATGGCCGTCGCGCTGCAGCCGGTCGAGCGCAGCCACGGCCGCATCGAGTTGCGCGAGCGACGGCGCCACCAGATCGAGTTGCGGCACCGACACGTAGACGGCCGCGCCGGGCCGCGCCCAGCGCGGCATCTCGGCGGTCAGATCGAGCACGGCGTCGCAGCCGCCGAGCGCCAGCGCGCGCGAGCCCGGGGTGCGACCGATCGCGACGCGTTCGGCCACCGGCACCGGCTCGGGCGCGCGCCAGGTCCATGCGCGCGAATTGACGAACGCGCCCGCGACGGTCGGCAGGCACAGCAGCGCGTTGCCGAGCGGCAGGCTGCCGTCCTCGCGCTTGCCGAACTGGCCCGGTGCGCCGCGCAGGTAGGCGATGGCGGTGGCCGCCAGCGCCAGCGCGCACCAGCCGGCCAGCAGCGCCGCCGGCACCGCGCCGGGAATGCAGGCCACGGCAAGCGCGCCGGCGAGCAGCGCGCCGAGCGCGTAGCCGCGCCCGAGCCGGGCGGCCGCCGCGCTGCGTTGCGCATCGCCGCGACGTGCCTGCGACGGGAACAGGAACAGCGCGACGCAGCCCACCGCCGCGCCGGTCGGCACGTCGATCGCGTGATGCTGGTAGGTGGTCAGCACCGACACGCCGATCAGCGCGAACCAGCCGTGCAGCAGTCCGCGCTGCCAGCGCGCCGTGCAGTGGCGCGCATACAGCGCCCACAGCACCACCAGCAGCCCGATGTGCAGCGACGGCGCCTGGTTGTACGGCTTGTCGAAGCCGGCCAGCGCGTCGAACATCATGCCGGCCACGCCGCCCGCGGCGGGCCGCTCGAAGCCGAAATGCAGCGGCCAGGCGATGAAGCAGGCCACCGACACGAGCTGCACGAACAGCAGCCGCCTGACGTGCGCGGCCAGCGCCGCGCGCGACATCGCGAAGGCAAAGGCGAGCCCGTACAGCAGATCGATCGACCAGTACGGCACGATGGTCCACGGCACGAACGGGATCGCATGCTCCCAGCCGAATGCGAAGCTCGGCACGAAGGCGCGCCGCGTGGCGAGCCAGTTCGCGAGGTTGTAGGTGGAGAAGAACACGGCCGCCATCGCCACCAGCGCGGCGAGCCGCAGCAGGAACGGCGCGGGGGCCCCGGCCGCCCCTGCCGCGGGCAGCGCCGGCCGCCCGGACGGCCCGGCCTGCCCGGCCTGCCCGG
>JASLEG010000127.1 GCA_030151225.1 Burkholderia sp.
CCGCCGCCGCGTGCGCGGCCGGCGGGCAGCGAAACGCGCCTACTTCTTGCCGCCGAGCAGGCCGCCCACCAGGTTCGTGACCGGGGCGAGTAGGCCGCTCGAGGTGCTGCCCGACGCGGTGGACGAGCCCGTCAGCGTGCCGGTCGCACCCGTGGCCGCGCCGGTCACGGTGCCGGCGACGCTGCCGGTGACCGCGCTCGTGACGCTGCCGAGCGTGCCGGTCACGCTACCGGTCGCGCCGGCTGCCGCGCCACCGCTGCCGAGCGAGCCCTGCACGCTGCCCGTCAGCGAGCCGACGAGGTTGCCGACCGGTGCCAGCACGCCGCCGAGGCCGGCCGAGGCGCTGCCGCTCGCGGTGCCGCCGACGCTGCCCGACAGGCCGCCGAGCAGGTTCGTGACGGGCGACAGCAGCGAGCCCAGGCCGCCACCGGTGCCCGACGACGAGGTGCCCGAGGTGCCGCTGCTGCTGCCCGTGCCGGCGCCGATCGTGGCGCCGAGCCCGAGGTTCAGGCCGAGCGAACCGGTCAGGTTCAGCAGCGGCGAGAGCGGGTTGCCGCCGCTGCCCGAGCTCGACGAGCCGCCGTCGAGCAGGCCGCCGGTGGCGGTGACGGTGTTGCCGAGCTGGGTGACGACGCCGCCGAGATCGGCGCCGACCGGATTGCCGGTGGCGCTCGAGATCGAGGCGCCGGCGCTGCCGAGGCCCGCGCCGAGCGTGCCGAGCAGCGTGTTGACGGGGGTGCCCAGGCCGGTGGCCGCACCGACCGTCTGGGTGGTGCTGGTCAGCGCATTGGTGATCGGCGTGATCAGCGAGCCGGCCTGGGTTTCGATCTGCTGCACCGCGCCGTTGCCGAGCGCGCCGCCGAGGCCGGTGCCGACGCTGTTCACCACGCCGGCGACGGTGCCGACGGTGGCGCCGAGCGTCTGCGTGACCGGGGCGAGCGGCGCGAGCGGGCCGCTGCCGAGGCTCGACACCGCGTCACCAGCCGACTGCACGGTGCTGGCGACGTCGGTGACGAGGTTGCCGGTGGCGCCGAGCGTGGGGGCCAGCGGATTCGACGAGGCGCCGAGCTGGCCGAGGCCGGACACGATGCCCTGGCCGAGCGATTCGACGCCGTTGCCGAGGCTCGTGACGGCATTGCCGAGGCCGGTGGTGGTGCCGCCGGAAATCGGCGTGCTGGTGCCGGAAACCTGGGTGCCGGTGTCGGCCACGGTCTGGCCGGTAGCCGCGACGGTCTTGCCGACCTGCTGGAGGATCAGGCCGAGGGCGTTGGCGCCGGAGGTGCCCGAGGAGGTACCTGACGAGGTGCCCGAGGACGTACCTGACGAAGTACCTGAAGAAGTGCCTGACGAAGTACCGGAGGAGGTACCTGAAGAGGTGCCGGACGAAGTACCCGAGGACGTACCTGAAGAGGTGCCGGACGAAGTACCGGAGGACGTACCCGAAGAGGTGCCGGACGAAGTACCGGAGGACGTACCCGAAGAGGTGCCCGACGAAGTACCCGAGGACGTACCTGAAGAGGTGCCGGACGAAGTACCGGAGGATGTACCCGAAGAGGTGCCCGACGACGTCCCCGACGACGTACCTGAAGAGGTGCCCGAAGACGTCCCCGACGAACTCGATCCGCCCGACGATCCGGACGACCCCGAACTCCCCGACGACGATCCCGAAGACCCACCCGAAGACCCCGACGAAGACGATCCCGGAATCGTCGACACGCCGACGTTGCCGCCCGGCGTGGTGCTCAGCGCATCGGTCCCGCCGCAAGCCTGCAGCGTGAGCAGCGTCGCCGCGGCGGCTGCAATCGCAGATTTTCTGTATAGCGTGTGCATGACATCCTCACAGAAGAAATCCTTGTTCTGCAAGGCTTGTTTGCAATAAGCGCGCCACGCTTTTCGATTCTTCGGATATGACCAATCGTGAAATTTTCGAGCTGAAAAAAGAAAATCGACGCAGCAAGCTGCGTCGATTCCTGTCCATCTTCAACGTCGCGCGCCGCGTGTTCCCGCGTGCTACGTAACGCGCGCCAACCTGCCGTAACGACAGCCGGCGCGCATCAGACGAGCCCCGCCGGCCGCCGCGTCTGCGGGATCGGCTCGTCGTCGAGCGCGCCGAGGAAGCCGGCCGTCCACCAGTGCACGTCGTGCTTGCGGATCTCGGCCAGCAGCGCCGTGTGGCGCCGCACGCGCTCCTCGAGCGGCATCGTCAGCGCGGTGTGGATCGCGCGCGCGGTGCCCTGGATGTCGTACGGATTCACCAGCAGCGCGTCGGTCAGCTGCTCGGCCGCGCCGGCGAAGCGCGACAGCACCAGCACGCCCGGATCCGTCTCGTCCTGCGCGGCGATGAACTCCTTGGCCACCAGGTTCATGCCGTCGCGCAGCGGCGTGACCAGCGCCACGCGGCTCGCGCGGTACAGGCCCGGCAGCGAGGTGCGGTCGAGCCCGCGGTGGATGTAGCGCACCGGCATCCAGTCGAGCTCGCCGTAGTCGCCGTTCACGGAGCCGCACAGCGTGTCCATCTCGTGGCGCAGCTGTTCGTAGGCGTCCACGTCCTCGCGGCTCGGTGCGGCGATCTGGATCAGCGTCGCGCTCTGACGCGTTTCCGGGTAGCGCTCGAGCATCTCGCGGAACGCCTGCACGCGCTGCGGCAGCCCCTTCGAGTAGTCGAGCCGGTCCACGCCGAGCAGCAGCTTGCGGCGCGAATACTCGTCGCGCATCTGCTCGTAGATGTTCAGGCCGTCGTCATCGGTGGCCATCTGCGCGAAACCGTCCACGTCGATGCCGATCGGGAACGCACCCACCCGGATCGTGCGGTCGAACGCGCGCAGGTATTCGTTGTTGACGAGCTCCGCGTTGGCCTCGGTTTCCGCGTAGCGCACGAAGTGCGTGACGTCGGTGTGGGCCTGGAAGCCCACCAGGTCGTACGAGAACAGCGAGCGCATCAGCCATTCGTGCTCGGGGATCGCGGCCATCACGAGCGGCGGCGGCACGGGAATGTGCAGGAAGAAGCCGATGCGGTTGCGGCAGCCCTGCGCGCGCAGTTCGGTGGCGAGCGGGATCAGGTGGTAGTCGTGCACCCAGATCACGTCGTCGGGCTGCAGCAGCGGCATCAGCTTCTGCGCGAACAGGCGGTTCACGCGGCGGTAGCCGTCGCTGAACTGCACGTCGAAATTGGCGAGGTCGAGGCGGTAGTGGAACACCGGCCACAGCACGTTGTTGGCGTAGCCGAGGTAGTAGCTGTCGTAATCGCGTTGCGACAGGTCGATGGTGGCGAGCTTCAGGTTGCCGGCTTCGCGGATCTGCACGTCCTGGCTGGCCGGGTCGGCGTCGGTCAGCTTGCCGCTCCAGCCGAACCACACGCCGCCGCGTTGCTGCAGGCTCTCGTTGAGCGCGACGGCCAGACCGCCGGGGGCTTCGTTGTCCGGGTCGGCTGTCCGGTTGGAAACGACGATGAGACGGCTCACGTAGACCTCCTTATGGATGTAGCGATGTAGCGGTGCGGGCGCCACCCGTCGCGCGGCGTCCTGTGCTTGAGGCCTGGAGTCGGGCGGGCCGGTGTCGAGCGGCGCGCGGGGCCGGTGGCCGCGATGGCGCCGGCCGACGCGAGCCTTGGACGGAGCGGATCGGACGGGACGAGACGGTGACGCGTTGACGCGATCCGGCGCGGCGCACGCGGGCACGGCGTGAGGCGCTGGGCCGGGCGGGGCGCGCAGGCGCGGGCCGGATGACGAATGGGGCCAGCGTACACCATCAATAAGACGCGCGTTCAGCAGGCGCGTCGGCGCAGGCTGCCGAGCATCGCGTCGGGCACGGTGGCCAGCAGCGTGTGGATCGCGAAGCCGAGGTCGGCGTGGGCGAGGTCGAACCACACGGCCATGCGCTCGCGATGCGCGTCGATGTGCGAGACGTGGACGCCGAGCGGCGAGCGCAGCAGCGCGCGGCGCTGCGCGCACAGGTAGTCGGCATCGCCCTCGAGCGTCACCGGTAGCAGCACGCGCGGAGCGGCAGCGGCAGCGGAATCGGCCGAGGGCGACGGCGCGCTCGGCGCGGTGACCTGAACGGCCGGGGTACGGGCCGCGCGTTCGACGTCGGCGGGCGCGCCCGTCCCGGCCCGGCGAGCGCGTGTGGCGCGCGTGCGCGCGGGCGGCGCGGTGCGATCGGCGGGACGGACGAGGACGGTCGGGCGGGCGCCGAGCGGCGCGGCAGTGCGGGTGACGGGCATGATGTCGGCGGCGTGCGGGCCGCGGTAACGAACACATCTGCACGTTACGCGTGGCGGCGTAAACGTCGCGAAAAAATTTGGGCAGATGCAGCAAAGAGGCGGCTGCGGTGCCGCCGAGCCCGGCGTGACCGGGCTCGGGCAAGGGTCGCGGCGCGCCATTCGCGGGGTGTCGCGATCTCGTGACGCAATGCAGCGCCGAGGTCTCGCCATCGGTGTCGCACGCGAGTCCGCGAGCAATGCGCGTGCCTGAAAGTTGCCTCGGCGAATCGGTTTTTCGATTGGACCCGTGTGGGCGATACCGCGCTCAGGCTTCGTCGGGCGCGTCGCCGCGCTGGCGCTTCGCCTGAAATTCGCCCACCCGCGCGATGGCCGAGCGGCACGCCTCGAGATCGAGCGCGTGGATCGTGGTGGCCGGATCGAGCCCGAGCTGGCCGGCGAGCCAGCGTATGCCCTTGGCGCGCGCCTCGAACGCGTTGCAGCCGTCGCGGCGCATCTTGGCGGCCACCAGCGGCTCGAGCGCCGCGTGCAGATCCGACTTGGCCTGCCGCAGCTCGGCATTGGCGAGCCGGCCGAGCGGCACGTGGCGGCGGCTGCGCGGGAACACGCCGATCCATGCGTCGCAGGGCGGGCACACCCACAGCTCGCCGTGCTCGTCGCGATACGGGTAGGCCGCGTCGCCGAAGCGTGCAAGCTGCGCCTTTTCGCCGCAATAGTCGCAGACGGGTTGAGGCAGGGCGGGAACGGGACGGCCAACGCGCATGACGGGAAGATCGACGAACGGGATCGAAGTGGAAACAGCGCACAGTATAAGGACCTCGCCGTGCGCTCGGTCACGTGGCCGGCCATTCGGCCAGGTTCCGCGGGCCGTGAGGCATGTCGCGCACCGCTATAATTTCGCGCGGGCGCCGATGCGATCGGGCTCGTTCACTGTCACTCACCACGAATCACGATGAAGCCATTGATCTGTCTTGTCGCGGCCTGCTGGGCCGTCGGCGCGCATGCCGAACCGCTCGACGATCTGAAGCCGCTGGGATGCACGAAAGTGAGCGCGGTGCTGATGCACGCGGCCGGGTGGCGAGACGCGGGGCGCTCTCCCGAAGCCACCTACATGCAGCTGAGGGGCGATCCGGTCACCGTCCGGGTGAGCGACCTGCAGCTCAGGGAAATGATCAATCAATCCTTCTTCGATCCGACGCTGTCCAGAATTCCGGCCGGGCGGACGAACCAGGTGGCATACGACGCATGCACCCATCCCACCCGGCATTACGCGCCGCTCAGGTAGACAGGACTTCCCCGCTCGGATTGCACATCCGGTTGCGCCCTGCCGTCTTGGCGTGATACAGCGCGGTATCGGCGAGATTCACGAACGTGGCGTCGCTTTCGGCATCCACGTCGTCGGTCGTCACGATGCCGATGCTGACCGTCACGCGCCCGAAGCGGCTCGTGGCGTGCGCGATCTCCAGATCCTGGATCGCACGCCGCACGCGCTCGCCGAACAGCGCGGCACCGCTCGCATCGGTATCGGGCAGCGTCACCACGAACTCCTCGCCGCCGTAGCGCGCCACGCTGTCGGCCGGCCGTCGCGCGCATTGCGCGAGCACGCGGCCCACCGCGCGCAGCACGTCGTCGCCGGCCGGGTGGCCGTAATGATCGTTGTAGGCCTTGAACTGGTCGAGATCGACGAACAGCAGCGCGAGCGGCCGCCCCGTCCGTTGCGCGCGCAACCATTCGCCGCGCAGCGTGGTATCGAACGAGCGGCGATTGCCCACGCCGGTCAGCGAATCGGTGCGCGCGAGCCGGCGCAGCTGATCCTCGGCCTGCTGGCGCAGGCGCAGCTCGTGCGACAGCACCAGCGAGCCGGCCGCCACCACGAGCGAGAACACGGCCACGATCAGCGTGAGCCGCTCCGCGCGGTGCCGCCATTCCTGGTAGATGTCGCCTTCCGCCGGCGCCACGTCGACGATGATCGGCAGCGTGGCGAGCCGCTTGTACACGTACAGCCGTCGCGTGCCGTCGAGCGAGGCGAGCCCCGACACGGTGCCCTCGGCCTGGCGCATCGCGCCGAGATACATGGTGGACTGGCTGACGTCGCGGCCCACCATGCTGGTGTCGAACGGCAGTCGCGTGATCAGCGCGCCGCTGGTGCCGATCACGGCCGCCGAGCCGTGCCGGCCGACCGACAGGCCGTCGAGCAGCGAGCGGAAGTAGTCCACGCTGAGCGCGCCCACCACCACGCCCGCGAACGAGCCGTCCGCGTTGTCGATGCGGCGCGACAGCGTCACCACGGGCACGCCCCCGTGCAGCGGCGACTTGAACGGCTTGCTGATGTAGAGACCGAGCTCGGGATGATCGCGGTGCATCGCGATGTCCTCGCGGGTGGCGAGATTCGCGGTGGGCGGCGAGTCGGCGCGCGAGTCGAGGATCACGCGGCCATTTGCATCCACCACGTAGATCGTGCCGAGATAGCGGCCGGTGGTGGCACGGTCGAACAGCACGAGATTGCGCAGATGGGGCGGCAGCGTCATCACGGCGGGCTGGTGCATGCCGTCGACCACCGCCTGCAGCGACAGGTCGTATTGCTCGACGCTGCGCGCGATGTCGCGCTCGAGTACCAGCACCAGGTTGCGCGCATTGCCGACGGCGCGCTGGTAGGCATCGGAGCGCGACTGGTACAGCACCAGCGCGCTGAGCGCCCAGAAGAACACGAGCAGCAGCGCGCCGGCCACGAGCACGCCGCCCGGCGTCAGCAGGCGCGCAGCTGAGAGCTTCCACGAACGGCTCGGCGAATCTGGCTTGCGATCGGGCATGAGGCGGCGGATCGGGACGGACGGGGCGAGTGGCCGCGCACGCTGGCGGTGCGCATGCAGCACGATTATCGGAGCAAATGGCCGCGCGCGGGCGCGACGGAAGTGAATTTAGTGGCGAACGCGAGACAGCGTCGGCCTTGACGCGATGCAGCATCGATGCAGGCGAAACGAATCGCGCCGAAAAACGCGCGAAATACGGTGCCCCGGCCGGCGGCGCGGGCCGCCCCGGCACGTCACACGCTGAGGTCCGACAGCAGCTGATCGGCGAGAAAATCGCAGGGCGGCCGGTTCGAGCGCGCGCTGCGCGCCAGCACGATGTCGAGCTCGGGCAGCGCCGGCAGCCCGTGCGCGGGCCCCTGCTGCGAGAAATGGGCGGGCACCGCGCAGCGCGCGAGCGGGGCGATCGCGAGCCCGGCCTCCACCATGCTGAACAGCCCCATCAGGCTCGGGCTCTCGTACGAGGTGCGGAACGCGATGCCGGCCGCCTCGAGCGCGCGGATCGCATTGGCGCGCGCCACGCTGCCGACGCCGAACAGCGCCACCGGCAGCGGCCGCTCGTCCCACAGCGCGCCGCCGCCGCCGGGCGGCCCGGCCCACACCATCGGCTCGGCACGCACGAATGCACCGTTCAGGCCGCGCATGCGCGTGACGCAGGCCAGGTCGATCTTGTTGTCCTTCAGCAGCGGCGCGAGCGCGCGGCTCGGCAGGCCCACCACCTGGATCTCGACCTTCGGGTAGCGCGCCGAGAACTTGCGCAGCACGGGCGGCAGCAGCGAGGACGCGTAATCGTCGGGCACGCCGATCGTCACGCGCCCCTTCACCTCGGGATGCACGATCGCGGCCCAGGCTTCCTCGCGCAGCGCGAGCAGGCGGCGCGCGTAGGCCACCAGCGTGTCGCCGTCGGGCGTGGGCGTGACGTTGCGCGGGCCGCGCACGAACAGGGTCTTGCCGAGCGACTGCTCGAGCGCGCGGATCTGCATGCTCAGCGCGGACTGCGAACGGTGCACGCGCGCGGCGCCGCGCACGAAGCTGCCGGCGTCGGCCACGGCCACCACCATCGCGAGTACGTCGAGATCGAGCGATTTCATCTGCATCAGGAAAACTGATCAAGACGATCAATATAACTCGTTTGTCTGATGGCTACGCGCTGCGCATACTGATTTCCACCCACACGAGCGGAGAGACCGACGATGTTTTCCCACCATGAGGCATTCCGGCAGCAGGGGATGCGTCTCGACATGTCGCGCGGCAAGCCCGCGCCCGAGCAACTGGCCCTGGCCACGCGGCTGTTCGCCGAGGCCGGCGACCCCGGCTGGCGCGCGCGCGACGGCGCCGACTGCCGCAATTACGGCCTCGTCACCGGCTTGCCCGAGGCGCGCGAGTTCGGCGCGGCCCTGCTCGACGTGCCCGCCGCGAACGTGGTGGCGGCCGGCAATTCGAGCCTCGAACTGATGCACGACGTGCTCGCCTTCGCGGTGCTGCACGGCCTGCCCGGCGGCGCGCCGTGGCGAGCCGGCGCGGGCGGTGACGTGCCCGCGATGCTGTGCCCGGTGCCCGGCTACGACCGCCACTTCACGATCTGCGAATCGCTCGGCATCCGCATGATCGCGGTGCCGATGCGCGACGACGGCCCCGACATGGACGTGGTCGAGGCGCTGGTGCGCAGCGATGCGTCGATCCGCGGCATCTGGTGCGTGCCGCTCTACAGCAATCCCAGCGGCGCGATCTACTCGGCCGACACGGTGCGGCGCCTCGCGGCGCTGCCGGCCGCGGCCGACGATTTCCGGTTGATGTGGGACGACGCGTACCGCTTCCACCATCTCGGCCAGACCGCGCACACCGTGCCGAACGTGCTCGAGGCCTGCGCGGCGGCCGGGCACCCGGATCGCGCGTTCGTGTTCGCGTCGCTGTCGAAGGTCACCTTCGGTGGTGGGGCCATGGCCTTCCTGGCCGGCTCGGCGGCCAACGTTGCGTGGTGGACGCGCCATGCGTCGGCGCGCTCGATCGGGCCGGACAAGCTGAACCAGCTGCGCCACGTGCACGCGCTGCGAGATCGCGCCGGTGTGGAGGCGCTGATGGCCGGCCATCGTGCGCTGCTCGCGCCGAAGTTCGATGCGGTGCAGCAGGTGTTCGGCGAGCGGCTCGGCGGGATCGCGGAATTGAGCTGGACGCGCCCCGAAGGCGGCTATTTCATCAGCCTGGAACTGCCGGTCGGGCATGCGCGGCGCGCGGTGGCGCTGGCGGCCGAGGCCGGGCTGGTGCTGACGCCGGCCGGCGCGGCGTTTCCGTACGGCAGCGATCCGGACGACCGGCATCTGCGCATCGCACCGTCGTTTCCGTCGCTCGACGAGGTGCACGCGGCCGCGCACGGCATTGCCGTGTCGGTGCGGCGCGCGCTGGAGATCGACTGAGGAGGGCGGCGGGCGCGCTCAGCGCTCGCACTTCAGGTTGGCCTTGGGCGTGTCCACCATGATTGGAAAGGTGCCCTGATCGAGATCGACGCGGGCCACCACGGTGGTGGTGGTCGGGTCGCTGTCGTCGTACACGCTCACGCGGTCGTGGCGCAGGCTCGTCAGGCCGGCGCAGCCCGAGGCGCGCCCCTCGTCGGAGATCTTGCAGGTGATCTGGTTGGCCATCAGGTAGCGGAAGCGGTCGCTCTCGGGCAGCGCGAGGTATTCGCGCAGGCTGGCCGGGGTGCCGGCCACGCCCGTCACGGTGCCGATCGCGCACGGCTGCGGCGCGTCGTCGGCCAGCGCGGGCAGGCTCGTCATCACGAAGCTGGCCGCCAGTGCCGCGGCCGAGGCCGCCTTGAATGCGGTTGCGAATGAAGGGGTCATGCTGCGTCCCGGTTGTCCGATCGAAGTGCGCGATTGTAATCGGATCGCGCACGCGGCGGGCTCGAGGGCACGCCGCGCGGCCGGGCGCCATTCGACGGCACCGGCGCTCAGCGGCCGGTCGCCGCGCGCATCGCCGGTTGCGGCGGCGGCGTGTCCTCGCGGGCGGGCGCGGCCGGCGCCTGCACCGCGGCGGCCGCCAGCAACCAGTCGGTGGTCGCGGCCGGCTGCGTGACCGGCAGCATGTGGCCGCCTTCCACGATGGTCAGCCGCGCGGCCGGCAGCTTCTGCTTGAGGCCCTCGCCGTGCCTGCTGCAGCTCAGGATCCCGTCGCCGCGGCCATACAGCACGCTGACGGGCACGCCGAGCGTCGGATAGCGGCGCTCCATCTCGGGCAGGTCCTCGGGCGCGGCCACGAGGTCCGACGAGGCCGCGTAGAAGGCCTCGGGGCGCAGCCCCATCAGGCCGCCGCCCTTGATCGGGAAGTCGCGCGGCACGGGCTCGGGCGCGAAGATCGCGTCGATCGCCTTGCGGCTCTGCAGGATCATCACCGGGATGCCGAGCGTCAGCGACGCGAAGCGGCGTACCAGCGGCGAGCGCAGCGCCAGCCCCTTGAACGCGGCCGGCGGCTCGATCTCGGCATGCGTGAGCGGCGCGATCAGCGCGATGGCGCGGATCGCGGCCGGATGGTCGAGGCCCACCGCCAGCGCGATCGCCCCGCCGAGCGAGTGCCCCACCAGCAGCGGCCGCTCGAGGCCGAGCGTCTCGATGAAGCGGGCCACGGCGCGCGCCTGGGCGTACACGTTCGCCTTCGAGCCGGGCCCGCGCGTCGAGCGGCCCGAGCCGGCGCGGTCCATCACGATCACGCGGTGCGACTGCGCGAGGCGCGGCAGGTCGAGGTAGGCGAAGTTGCGCAACTGGCCGCACAGGCCGTGCACGATCAGGATCGGCGGGCCGCTGCCGTAGTCGACGTAATGCAGGCGGTCGCCGTCGATCTCGACGAACTTGCCCTCGGGCGGGAAGCGGCGCCGCACCTGATGCGCCGTGAACTGCGTGAACGTGAACAGCACCACGAACAGGGCTGCGACGATGAGGATCAGTTGGGCAATCACGGCATTCACCTTTCCTGTCGATGGGGGAGGGAATTCGGTCGGATCTGCGGAATGTCGAGGTGGGCGCGCCGCCTTGCCGGCTCAGCGCGCCGGCGTTGCCGCCGCGCTGGCCTCGGGGCGCCGCGCGAAGCGCATTGCCGCGTCCGTCACCGAGCCGAAGCGCAGCAACGCGAGATCGCGCGCGTAGTTCTGATGCGATTTCCACGGGTTGCGCGCGCCCTGTCTCGGCAGCAGCGCCGCGGCGCGCTGGATGTAGCCCGAGCTCAGGTCCACGGCGGGCGCGACTGCCATCGCGGGGTCGTCGAGCGTCGGCGTGCAGCTGTCGTAGCCGTGCGCGCGCATGTGGTTCAGCAGCCGGCACACGTACAGCGCGATCAGCTCGGCCTTGAGCGTCCACGAGGCGTTCGTGTAGCCGAACGAGGTGGCGAGGTTCGGCACGCCGCTGGCCATCATGCCCTTGTACGACACCGCCTCGCCGAAGTTCACGGCGCGTCCGTCCACGCGCAGCGCGGCGCCGCCGAGCATGCGCACGGTCAGGCCGGTGGCGCTCACCACCACGTCGGCCGCGAGCGTCTCGCCGCTCTTCAGCTGCAGGCCATCGGGCGTGAAGCGCGCGATCTCGTCGGTCACGATCGAGGCGCTGCCGGCGCGGATCGCCTTGAACAGGTCGCCGTTCGGCACCAGGCAGAGGCGCTGGTCCCACGGCGCGTAGCGCGGCGTGAGGTGCTTCGCCACGTCGAACTGCGGGCCGAGCTGGCGGCTCGCGGCGCGCAGGATGAAGCGTCTGGTGGCGTCGGGCCGGCGCCGCGCGAGGCGATACACGTACATCGACAGCAGCACGTTCTTGGTTCGCACCAGCCGGTGCGCGAGGCCGGCCGGCAGCCAGCGGCGCAGCCGCGCCGCGAGCTTGTCGCGGGCGGGCAGCGACACGATGTAGGTGGGCGAGCGCTGCAGCATCGTGACGTGCGCGGCCTGCTGCGCCATCGACGGCACCAGCGTCACGGCCGTCGCGCCGCTGCCGATCACCACCACGCGCTTGCCCGCGTAGTCGAGGTCCCGCGGCCAGTGCTGCGGATGCACGATGCGGCCACGAAAGCTCGCCATCTCGGGCCAGCTCGGTGCGTGGCCGTTCTCGTAGTCGTAGTAACCGCTGCACATATAGAGGAAGCGGCACGAGAGGCGCAGCGCCGTCTCGCATTCCTGGCCCGGCTCGCCCTCGCTGCGCACCACCTCCACGATCCAGCGCGCCGCGGCCGAATCCCAGTTCGCGCCGCTCACGCGGTGGCGGTAGCGGATCGCACGGTCGATGCCCGATTCGCGCGCGGTGTCGCGGATGTAGTCGAGGATCGTGGCACCGTCGGAGATCGCGTTGTCGCTGTGCCACGGCCGGAAGCTGTAGCCGAGCGTGAACATGTCGGAATCGGAGCGCACGCCGGGATAGCGGAACAGGTCCCAGGTGCCGCCCATCGAGGCGCGGCTCTCGAGGATCGCGTAGCGCGCCCACGGGCAGCGCTCGCGCAGGTGCCAGGCCGCGCCGATGCCGGACAGGCCGGCGCCGACGATCAGCACGTCGAAATCGGCGGGGCTCGCGGCCGCGTCGGCGTGGGCCTGGGCGGGCGCCGCCTGCCAGCCGGGGGAGGTGGTCGTGTTCATGCGGCGTCCCGGGTGCGTGCGGTGGCCGTGGCGGCCGCCTGGGCGGCCTCGTGGCGTGCCAGATTTCGCTCGCGCGACTTGCGCACGAAGCGCAGCACGAAGCCCTGATAGGCCGAGCCGAACAGCCGCGCGAGGCGGTCGAGCCGCCGCGCGTCGGCGCCCACCAGCACGCGCCGCGCATTGCGCTCGACGCCGGCCAGGATCTGGCGCGCGGCCGCGTCGGCGCTGGTGGCGGTGATCAGCTTGTTGGAGGCGCGGCGATGCATGTCGGGATCCTGGCCGGTCAGCGACAGGATCCGTTCGTCGATGCGCGACGCGTTCACGATGTTGGTGGCCACGCCGCCCGGATGCACGCAGGTCGCGCTGACCGGCGCGCCCTCGAGTTCGAGCTCCATGCGCAGCGCCTCGGTGAAGCCGCGCACCGCGAACTTGCTGGCGTTGTAGGTGCTCTGGGTGGGCATCGCGATCAGCCCGAACAGACTGGAGGTGTTGATCACGTGGCCGTCGCCCGATTCGCGCAGATACGGCAGGAAGGCCTGGGTGCCGTGCACGACGCCCCAGAAGTTGATGCCCATGATCCATTCGAAATCCTGGATCCGCACCGTGTCGGCCGGCGCCGCCAGCGACACGCCGGCATTGTTGAAGACGAGGTTGACGCGGCCGTGCGCCTCGCGCGCGGCCTTGGCCCAGGCGAACACGGCCTCGCGCGAGGCCACGTCGAGGCGCTGCGATGTGACGCGCACGTCCTGCGCATTGCACAGCGCCACCGTCTGCGCGAGTGCGATTTCGTTGATGTCGGACAGGGCGAGATGGCAGCCCCGTCGGGCAAGCTCCACGGCGAGGCTGCGTCCCATGCCGGAGCCGGCACCGGTGATCGCGGCCACCTTGTTCGAGAAATCCTTCATCGCATGGCCTCCGGGCTTGCCGCCTCGACGAATCGCGGCTTAAATGTGGTGTTGAGCGTCACCAATTTAATGATGACATTGATCGATGTCAAATAGAGGAATGGAGAAAACACTCGAAACGGGCCGCAAGGGCCGGCCCTATGGCGGCGTCGCCCACGAGGCGCGCGCGGCGGAGCGACGCGGCGCGCTGATCGCGGCGGGCACGCAGCTGTTCGGCACGCTGGGCTTCCGCAAGACCACGGTGCGCGCGATCTGCCAGGAGGCGAAGCTGAACGACCGCTACTTCTACGCGGCATTCACGGGCACCGACGCGCTGTTGCAGGCCACCTACCAGCATCACGCCGAGCGGCTGCGCGCCGCGATCGGCGCCGCGCTCGAGGCGGCCGGCGAGGGGCTCGAGGCGCGCGTCGAGGCGGGCCTGCACGCGTTCTTCGGGTTCCTGCGCGACACCTGCGCGGCGCGCGTGCTGCTGCTCGAGGTGATGGGCGTGAGCGCCGAGACCGACACGACCTATCAGCGCAACCTGCTCGAATTCGGCCGGCAGATCGTCTCGGTCGCGCGCGCGGGCGATGCCGAAGATCCCGAGCAGCGCGCCGACGCCCGGCTGACCGGGCTCGCGCTGGTCGGTGCGATGACGAACGCGGGCGCGTCCTGGCTGCTGACCGGCTATCGCGACTCCGAGGCGCGCATGGTGCGCAATTGCCGGCGCGTGCTGCTCGGCACGCTGGCGACCTTCGACACGGGCCCGGGGTCGGCGGGCACCGCGGCGGCGGCCTGACCGCGCGCCGCGTCTAGACCGTGCCGAGCTGGGTCTTCAGCACCTCGATCACGGCCCGCACCTTGGCCGACGGATGATGCATGGACGGATAGATCGCGTGGATGTCGGCCTTCGGCAGCGACCATTCCGGCAGGATCCGCACCAGGCGCCCGGCCGCGATGTCCTCCTCGGCCGCAAAGCTGGTGGCGGTGCCGAAGCCGCAGCCGGCCAGCAGCGCGGCGCGCACGGCCGGCGTGGAGTTCGAGCCGAAGCGGCGCCGGCAGCGCACCCGCGTGCGGCTGCCGTCGTCGCGCTGCAGTTCGAGCTCGAGCCGCTGCAGCGAGGACAGCGTCGCATACGGCCAGCCGGTCAGCTCGGCGGGCCGCTCGGGCAGGCCGAGCCGCGCGAGCGCGGCCGGGCTCGCCACCAGCCAGCGCTCGAAGCTGCCGATGCGCACCGCGCGATGATTCGAATCCGTCAGCTTGCCGAGCCGCACCGCCACGTCGATGCGCTCGGCCACGAGATCGACGAGCCGATCCTCGCAGATCAGCTCGATATCGAGATCGGGGTGCGCCGCGTTCAGCGCCACCAGCGCCGGCGCCACCACCAGCGCGCCGTAGTCGATCGGCGCGCTCACGCGCAGGCCGCCGCGCATCGGCCCGCCGCCGCGCGCGATCTCGCCGAATGCGGTCTCGGCCGTGCGCAGGATCTCGCGCGTCGCCTCGTACAGCGTCTGTCCCGCCTCCGTCACGCTGAGCCGCCGCGTGGTGCGCACCAGCAGGTTCGCGCCCGTTTCGGCCTCGAGCCGCTGCATGTGGGTGCTGACCATCGTCTTGGCGATGCCGAGCCGCGCCGAGGCGGCCGTGAACGAGCCCGTTTCCACCACGGCGGCAAAGATCGCGAGCCGGTTCAGGTTGACGTCACGAATGTCGATCATCTCGATTGTCCAGTTTTGATGGATTGTATTTCGCTGATTATCCATCTTTCATGAGCGGCGCGACGGCTTTAGGCTGTCGGTACGCGTTGACCGGGCGGGTTCGCCGAGCCGGTGCGGCGCCATCACAGTCACTCATGAAGGAGCTTCACATGTCGTCCACCGCCCGTTCCAAGGCCCTGCCCGCCGCCCCGATCCGCCTCTATCGCGCGCCCCTGTCGGGCCATTCGCACCGCGCCCAGCTGATGCTGTCGCTGCTCGAGCTGCCGCACGAACTCGTCGAGGTGGATCTGCGCAACGGCGGGCAGCACGCGCCCGAATTCCTCGCGCTGAACCCCTTCGCGCAGGTGCCGGTGCTGGTCGACGGCGACGTGGTGATCGCCGATTCGACCGCGATCCTCGTCTATCTCGCGAAGCGCTACGGCGATGCGGCATGGCTGCCCGAGGATCCGGTGGGCGCGGCGCAGGTGCAGCGCTGGCTGTCGCTCGCGTCGGGCCCGATCTTCGCCGGCCCGTGCGCGGCGCGGCTCGTCACGCTGTTCGACGCGCCGTTCGATCACGCGAAGGCGGTGGCCGGCGCGGCGAAGCTGCTCGCGACGCTCGACGGCATGCTGGCCGGCCGCCGTTTCGCGCTCGGCGACACGCCCACGATCGCCGACGTGGCCGGCTATTCGTACATCGCGCATGCGCCCGAGGGCGGCGTGACGCTCGAGCCGTTCCCGAACGTGCGTGCCTGGCTCGCGCGCATCGAGGCGCTGCCGGGCTTCGTGGCGATGCTGGCGTCGCCGGCGCTGGTCTGAGCGGGCGCTGACGCGGGGCGCCGCGGTGTCCTTGCGATCGCATCCGACGGATTCGGCGAACGGCGGGAAACGGGAAACGGGACACGGAACCAGGGAGGGCACGCGATGAGCGATTCGACCACGAGCCTCGAGCGCCCCGCGCTGGCCGCGCCGCAGGCGGCCCCGGGCACGCCCGACGGCTCGCCTTTCCATGCCGGCGAGCTGGCCGTGCAGCAGCGCGCCGGCGTGAGCGAGTTCGCCGATGCGGCGGGGCGCGTCAGCATCCGCAGCTTCATGCCCGAGCAGCACCGCATTTTTTTCGCGCAACTGCCGTGGTTCGTGGTGGGCGGCGTGGATCGCGACGGCCAGCCATGGGCCACGCTGCGCACCGGCGAGCCGGGCTTCGTGAGCTCGCCCGACAACGTGACGCTGCGCGTCGCGGGCGGCGCGCAGCGCGACGATCCGCTGGCCGAGGCATGGCAGCCGGGCGCGCCGTTCGGCGGGCTCGGCATCGAGTTGCCCACCCGGCGGCGCAACCGCATCAACGGCACGGTGGCGTCGAGCGCGGCCGACGTGCTCGAGATCGCCGTGACGCAGAGCTTCGGCAACTGCCCGAAATACATCCAGCGGCGCACGCCCGAGCCGGTCGCGCCAGCCGAGCCGGCGCCGCCGCTGGTGCGCGCCGATGTGCTCGGCGAGGCCGAACGCGACTTCATCGCGCGCGCCGACACCTTCTTCGTGGCCAGCGCCAATCTCGATGCCGATGCACGGCGCGCGCGCGGCGTGGACGTCTCGCATCGCGGCGGGCCGCCCGGCTTCGTGCGCGTGGACGATGCGCGCACGCTCACGGTGCCCGATTACGCGGGCAACCGCTTCTTCAACACGCTCGGCAATTTCGCGTCGAACCCGCGCGCGGGGCTGCTGTTCGTCGACTTCGACGGCGGCGACCTGCTGTACGTGGCGGCCGATGCCGAGATCGTGTGGGACGGCCCCGAGCTCGCGCAGTTCGAGGGCGCGCAGCGGCTCGTGCGCTATCGGCTGCGCGAGGTGCGGCGCAGCACCCGGGCGCTGCCGTTCCGCTGGTCGGCGGCGGAACTCGCGCCGCAGTTCGAGCGCGAGAACGAGGCGCCGGCCGCGCCGACCGTGCCGCAGCCGGCATCCAGTCCCGCGCCCGAGGCCGGCTGGCTGCCGCTGCGCGTGGTGGCGATCCGCGACGAGGCCAGCGACGTGCGCTCCTTCCATTTCGCGCACGCCGACGGCGCGCCGCTGCCGCGCCACGACGGCGGCCAGCATCTGACGCTGCGCGTCCCGATGCCCGACGGTGCCGCGCCGCTGGTGCGCAGCTACACGCTGTCCGACGCGGCGGGCGGCCCCACCTGGCGTATCAGCGTGAAGCGCGACGGCGTGGGTTCGTCGCGGCTGCACGATGCGCTGCGCGTGGGCGATCGCCTCGAGGCACGCGCGCCGGCCGGCACGTTCCGGCTCGAGCGTGACGGCACGCGGCCGATCGTGATGCTGTCGGCCGGCATCGGCATCACGCCGATGCTCGCGATGCTGCGCGAGCGCGCGGCCTCGGCCTCGGCCTCGACTTCTTCGGGCGCGCGCATCGCCCCGCGCGTGGCGTTCTTCCACGGCGCGCGGCGGCCCGAGGAGCGGCCGTTCACGCAGGAGCTGGCCGATTGCGCACGCCGCGATCCGACGCTCGCGCTGCACCTGTTCGACAGCCGACCCGATGGCGACGCGCCGGCCGACGGCCATCATGCAGGACGACTGACGATCGACGCCTTGCACCGGCTGCTGCCGTTCGACACCTACGACTTCTACGTCTGCGGGCCCGGCGCGTTCATGACGGAGATGGTGGAAGGGCTGCGCGCGCTGGAGACACCCGAGGCACGGATCCACTACGAGGCGTTCGGCCCCTCGAGCGTGCCGCGCCGTGCGCGCGCGGCGGAAGCGACACCGCAGGAAGCCTCGCCGCAGGCGCTCGCCACGGCCGTGGTCGAATTCCGCCGCGCCGGCATCACGGCCGACTGGCAGCCGGCCGACGGCTCGCTGCTCGAGCTGGCCGAGGCGCGCGGCATCGCTGCGCCGTCGAGCTGCCGCGCCGGCGCCTGCGGCACCTGCGCCGTGCGCGTGCTCGAGGGCGAGGTGCGCTATCCGCAGCCGCCCGACGCGGACGCGGGGCCGGGCCAGGCGCTGGCCTGCGTGGCGCAGCCGGCCTGCGCGGCCAATGGCGGCGCATCGCGCGTCGTGCTCGACCTCTAGCCGTGGCCGGTGCGTTACGATGCGCGAGCCCCGCAACCGCATCCGAGCCCGCACGATGAACCCTGACCAAGCTGCCCTGATCGACGCCGCCATCGAGGCGCGCGAACACGCCTACGCGCCGTATTCGCGGTTCCGCGTCGGCGCGGCACTCGCCACGCACGACGGCCGGGTGTTCGCCGGCTGCAACGTGGAAAACGCGTCCTATGGCCTCTGCAACTGCGCCGAACGCACGGCGCTGTTCAGCGCGATCGCGGCCGGCTGCCGCCCCGGCGATTTCGCGGCGCTGGCCGTGGTGGGCGATACGGGAGAGAAGGACGAGCCGATCACGCCGTGCGGCGCGTGTCGTCAGGTGATGGTCGAGCTGGGCGGGACGGCGCTGCCGGTATGGCTCGCGAGCCTGCGTGGCGCGTGGCGCGACACCACGGCCGGTGACTTGCTGCCGGGCGCGTTTTCGCTGTGACGGCGAGGCGGCGCGGCCCGGGGAAGGGCGTCAGACCTGCACGAGCCCCTGCTGATCCTCGATGCGGATCTGGCGGCCGCGCGAATGGATCAGCCCGTCGCGCTGGAATTTCGACAGCATGCGGCTGACCGTCTCGAGCGTCATGCCGAGATAGCAGCCGATTTCCTCGCGCGTCATGCGCAGGTTGAACTCGGCCGACGAGTAGCCGCGCGCCTTGAAGCGGGCCGACAGGTTCAGCAGGAACGACGCCACGCGCTGTTCGGCCGTCATCGTGCCGAGCAGCATCATCGCGCGCGACTCGCGCACGATCTCGCCGCTCAGCAGGTGGTGCAGGTGCTGCTGCAGCAGCCGCATCTCGCGGCAGGCCGCTTCGAGCTGGGCGAACGGGATCACGCACACGGTACTGTCCTCGAGCGCGATCGCGTCGCATTGATGCTCGCCCTCGCACACGCCGTCGAGGCCCAGCGTCTCGCCGAGGATCTGGAAGCCCGTCACCTGTTCGCGGCCGTCGCGGTGCATGACGATCGTCTTGAACGAGCCGGTGCGCACCGCGTACAGGCTCGTGAACGGATCGTGCGCGTGGAACAGCGCGTCGCCGCGCTTGACGTGGCGCGTGGTGCAGATCATCGCGTCGAGGCGGCGGTATTCCACCTGGGTCAGCGAGGCCGGCATGCAGACGTTGCGCGTGGCGCAACTCGAGCAACGCGCGCCGGGCTGTTTCGGCGCATCGAGCGGGCTCGTGGCGCAGGCCGGCGTGTCGAGATCGAGCGTGTCAGGCGTCGTGGCAGTCAGCATGGTGGGTTCCCCGGTAGACGAGTTGTGGACGGCGCGCGCGAGCGAGGGCGTCGATGGTGCGGCACGCCAGCTCGAACTCGGTGGTCTTGTCGAAGAAGTAGTGCGCGCCGGCGTTGTGGCTCGCGGTGCGAAAGGCCGGCCCGGACAGGTTCGTGAGGATCACCGTGACGACCTGCGGCGCGAACCGGGCGAGCGCGCCGAGCAGCTCGAGCCCGCTGCCCGAAGGCAGCCGCAGCTCGATCACGGCCACGTCGGCCTGACTCGACACGATGCCGGCAAACGCCATCGCGTGGTCTTCCGATTCGCCCACCACGGTCACGCCGGCGAGCGGCTCGAGCAACGCCGAAACACGCCGGCGGATCGCGGCGGCCGGCTCGACGACATAAACGCGGAGAAGGGTGGCATCCATGACGTCAGTATTCCAGCCGCGCGGGTGGCGGCAAAGCGGCGTCAGATGAAATGACGGTAGGCAATTCGGCCGGGGTTGTAGGCCGATTCCTACACGTATCGAAATGATCGGATCGGACGTGTCGTTTGCAGAAACAGTTTGCGACGGCGCCGCAGCGGGCCGGGGCGGCCTTACTTCGCGTCGTTGTAGACGGTCGCGCGCGACACGCCGAGATGCTGGGCGATGATTTCCATCGCGCGCCGCACCTCGAGGTAGCCGTCGTCCTTCAGCACCTGCATCAGCGCGCGGCGCTGCTCGGTCTTCAGGGCTTGCGGCGTGGTGGCCAGCGACAGCGCGAAGCGGTCGATGCGCTCGCGGATCGCGTCGGCATTGGCCGGATCGAGCGTCTCGCGCACGCTGTCGGGGCCGATCCGGCAGAACTGGTTCAGGATGCCCTGGATGCCGCGGAACAGCGTGACGTCCACGTTCAGGCACAGCGCGGCCACGTACTGGCCGCTCGTGTCCTTGATGCCGATCGAGGTGCTCTTGGCGGTGCGCCCGTCGGCGAAGCGGTTCGCGTAGTTGGCGAGCAAGGGCGGGTAATCGTCGTCGGCGATGCGCGCGAGGCCGAGCTCGGTGGTCGGGTCGCCCACGGCGCGGCCCGACAGGTTGTTGTGGATCGCGATGATCGAGTTCTCGGGCGTGCGCAGGTCGTGCACCACCACCTCGGTGAACGGCGCGAACATCTGGCCAAGCCCCTCGGCGATGGTGCGGACCTGCTCGATCAGCGACGCCTGCTCGGACGGGGAGGACTTTCGGGTCATATTGGACGTTTCATCCGGGATTGGACAGCCATTGTAACCACCCGCGACGCGGCCACCAGGCCGGCGCTGGCCCGACCGGTCGGATCGGGTAGAATCCGCGCTGCGCGCGAGACGCGCCGGCGCCCGTTCGCGGCCAGGCTGCCCCGACCCGGGCGGCTGCGGCCCCGCGCATCCGGGTGTCGCCTGCCTGCCCCCAGCCGACCCGTCCATGTCATCCGATACCCCGCATTCCCCTTCCGTTTCCGCTCCCCGACTCAAGCGCAGCCTCAAGGCGCGCCACCTCACGATGATCGCGATCGGCGGCTCGATCGGCACCGGCCTGTTCGTCGCCTCCGGCGCGTCGATCTCGCAGGCCGGCCCCGGCGGCGCGATGCTCGCCTATCTGCTGATCGGCCTGATGGTGTACTGCCTGATGACGAGCCTCGGCGAGATGGCGGCCTTCATGCCCGTGTCGGGCTCGTTCGCCACCTACGGCGCGAAGTACGTGGACGAGGGCTTCGGCTTCGCGCTGGGCTGGAACTACTGGTACAACTGGGCCGTGACGATCGCGGTGGAACTGGTGGCCGCGCAGCTCGTCATGCACTACTGGTTTCCGCAGGTGCCGGGCGTGTGGTGGAGCGCCGGCTTCCTGGCCGTGATGTTCGTGCTCAACGTGCTGACCGTGCGCGGCTTCGGCGAGGCCGAATACTGGTTCGCGCTGATCAAGGTGGTGACCGTGCTGGCCTTCATCGCCACCGGCCTGCTGATGATCTTCGGCATCCTGACGGGTGGGCCGTCGCCCGCCTGGCAGAACTTCACGATCGGCGACGCGCCGTTCGCGGGCGGGCTGCCGGCGATGATGGGCGTGGCGATGATCGCCGGCTTCTCGTTCCAGGGCACCGAGCTGATCGGCATCGCGGCCGGCGAATCGGAAAACCCGCACCAGACGATTCCGCGCGCGGTGCGCCAGGTGTTCTGGCGGATCCTGCTGTTCTACGTGTTCGCGATCTTCGTGATAGGCATGCTGGTGCCCTACACCGATCCGAGCCTGCTCAAGAGCGACGTGACCGACATCGGCGTGAGCCCCTTCACGCTGGTGTTCCGCCACGCGGGGCTCGCGCTCGCGGCCGGCCTGATGAACGCCGTGATCCTCACGGCGGTGCTGTCGGCCGGCAACTCGGGCATGTATGCGTCCACCCGCATGCTCTACAACCTCGCCACCGAGGGTCGCGCGCCGCGCATGTTCGCGAAGCTGTCGAGGGGCGGGGTGCCGCGCAACGCGCTGTACGCGACCACGGCGGTGGGCGCGCTGTGCTTCCTGTCCTCGCTGTTCGGCGACAAGACCGTGTACCTGTGGCTGCTCAACACCTCGGGCATGACCGGCTTCATCGCCTGGCTCGGCATCGCGGTCAGCCATTACCGCTTCCGCAAGGGCTTCGTGAAGCAGGGCCATGCGCTGCCGCGCCTGCCGTATCGCTCGCGGCTGTTCCCGTACGGGCCGATCTTCGCGTTCGCGCTGTGCCTCGTGATCGCGCTGGGCCAGGATTACCAGGCCTTCCTCGCGAGCCGCATCGACTGGGTGGGCGTGCTTGCCACCTACGTGGGCATTCCGCTGTTCCTCGCGATCTGGATCGGCTACCGGATCGTGCGCAAGTCGCGCTTCGTGCGCTACGAGGACATGGAGATCGCCCCCTGGCTCGATGGCGGTGCGCATCGCGAGGCGTTGCGCGCCGAGCGAGCCGAGACCGTCTGAGCGATCATGTCGGGGTGCGTGTGCGCACGCGCCTCGTTCCTTCCGGCGCGCTTCCCCGGCGCGCCCATACCGCAGGTTTCGCAATGCTTCGGACCGGCGTTTCGGGCTTCGCACCACTGATTGCACAGGCACCCATTTTGCGGGATCGTACCCTCAAGGGTAGACGCTATCGCGGAAATGCCTTTATACTGCCGCTCAAGTCGTCGATTTTCGAGGCGAAATGCATGCCGATGCATGCATGATCGCGGCAAGTGCGAAAGTCGTTCCTCTCTTCACGTCAAACGGGGCATGCAGCTCCGGCGAAGCCGCAAATTTCGTGCGGCCGCATCCTTGCCATCGCAAGATGGTGCCTGGCTCGGGCAGCGCACGCGCGCTACGCGGGCTGAACATGACAATCGAACGAACGCGCACGCGTTCACGCAGGACACCGGGCACCTCGTCATGCTCCGGCTGCGATGCCGTTTTTGTCGGTTCGATCCCGGCACGACCGGGATCCGTACCTTCCATTCGCGACGCCGAACAGGCGTCTTCTCGGCGCGCGGCCATGTCGTCGGCGGCGCGTCGTTTCGAAAAGGGGGCGTATCTCATGACTCGACGCACTGTCCGTCTCGCGGGCAGCCTGTTAATCGCCGTCGTCCTGATCGGCTGGATCGCCAGCGCGATCGGGCCGGACATGTGGCGGCAGCATTCGGGCGATCTCGTCTACTACACCGGCCGGCACCTGCTGCTGGTCGGCTGCTCGATGGCGCTCGCGATCCTGGTGGGCGTGCCCGCCGGCGTGGGCCTGAGCCGGCCGTCGATGGCGCGCCAGGCCGAGCGCTTCATGCAGGTGTTCAACATCGGCAACACCGTGCCGTCGCTCGCGGTGCTCGCGATCGCGCTCGGCATCTTCGGCATCGGCGACGTGCCGGCCATCGTGGCGCTGTTCTTCGCCTCGCTGCTGCCGATCACGCGCAACGCCTACGAGGGCATGCGCAACGTGCCTGCTTCGTTGTGCGAAGCGGCGCGCGGCATCGGCATGACGCCGTGGCAGTCGCTCACGCGCGTCGAGCTGCCGAACGCGCTGCCGATCATCATCGGCGGCGTGCGCACGGCGCTCGCGATCAACGTGGGCACCGCGCCGCTTGCCTACCTGATCGGCGCCGACAGCCTCGGCACGCTGATCTTCCCCGGCATCTACCTCGACAACCAGCAGATGCTGCTGCTCGGCGCGGCCTCGACCGCGGTGCTCGCGCTGCTGCTCGACGGCATCGTGGCGGCGGGCAGCCGACACGTGATCGCGCGCAACGGAGGCACGGCATGACGGGATTCCTGACACGCATTCGCGCGCGCCTGCGCGCCTCGTTTGCCCTGCTCGCGGCCGGCGCCGTGCTGGGTGCCGGTACCGCGCTCGCCAGCGCGCCGGCGGCCGCGCAGTCGCTGACCGTGGGCGGCAAGAACTTCACCGAGCAGTACGTGCTGGCCGAGATCACCTCGCAGTATCTGCGTTCGCGTGGCTACACGATCGAGAGCCGCACCGGCCTCGGCAGCGTGCTGCTGCGCAGCGCGCTCGAGAACGGCCAGATCGACGTGATGTGGGATTACACGGGCACCGCGGCCGCCGTCTACGACAAGATCAAGGACAAGCTCTCGCCCGAGGAAACCTATCGCCGCGTCAAGGAGATGGATGCGCCGCGCGGACTGGTATGGCTCGACGCCTCGCCGCTGAACAACACCTATGCGCTCGCGCTGTCGGCCGAGACCGCGAAGAAGACCGGCATCCGCACCATCTCGCAGCTGGCCGCGAAGATGGCGAGTGACCCGAAGGGCACGCGCCACACCTTCGGCATGGACGCCGAATTCGCGAATCGCCCCGACGGCCTGAAGCCGCTGGAAGCCGCCTATCACCTGAACTTCAGCCGCTCGGAAACCAAGCAGATGGATTCGGGCCTCGTGTACACGGCGCTGCACAACAACCAGCTCACGATCGGCCTCGTCTACACCACCGACGGGCGCGTGAAGGGCTTCGACATCGTGCCGCTGGAGGACGACCTGCACTTTTTCCCGCCGTACAACGCCACCCCGGTGGTGCGCGCGGAAGTGCTCAAGCGCAATCCGAAGCTGGCCGCGCAGCTCAACGCGCTGTCGCATGCGCTGAACAGCGACCTGATGCTCGAGATGAACAAGCGCGTCGACATCGACGGCGTGTCGGTGCAGCAGGTGGCGTCCGACTTCCTGCATTCGCACCCCTTGCCGTGATCCGGAGGCGACCATGACCGTACAAGACTATCTGGCCGCGAACTGGCCCGACCTGCTGCACCTGACGCTGCAGCACATCTATCTGGTGGGCATCGCGGTGGGCTGCGCGATCCTGGCCGGCGTGCCGCTGGGCGTGCTGATCAGCCGTCACGAATGGCTGGCCGCGCCGCTGCTGGGCGTGGCCACCGTGATCCTGACGCTGCCGTCGATCGCGCTGTTCGGGCTGATGATTCCGGTGTTCTCGCGCTTCGGCGAAGGCATCGGCCCGGTGCCCGCGATCACCGCGGTGTTCCTGTATTCGCTGCTGCCGATCATGCGCAACACGTTCCTCGCCCTGAAGAACGTGGACGCCGGCATCAAGGAGGCCGGCATCGGCATCGGCATGACGCCGTGGCAGCGGCTGCGCCTGGTGGACCTGCCGCTCGCGGTGCCGGTGATCCTCGGCGGCGTGCGCACCGCCGTGGTGATGAACATCGGCGTGATGACGATCGCCGCCGTGATCGGCGCGGGCGGTCTCGGAACCTTGATCGTCCGCGCGATCGGACAGAGCAGCATGATGAAGCTGCTGGTGGGCGCGGTGCTGGTGAGCGTGCTCGCGATCGTCGCGGACCTGCTGCTGCAATGGCTGCAGCGTGTATTGACACCGAAGGGAGTGCAGAAGACATGATCGAACTCGACCAACTGACGAAGACCTTCTCGCAGAAGGACGGCCAGCCGGTGCGTGCCGTCGATTCCGTGAGCCTGACCGTGCCGGAAGGCGAGATCTGCGTGTTCCTCGGCCCGTCGGGCTGCGGCAAGACCACCACGCTGAAGATGATCAACCGCCTGATCGAGCCGACCTCGGGCCGCGTGCTGATCGACGGCGAGGACACCAACGGGCTGAACGAGGTGGACCTGCGCCGCCGCATCGGCTACGTGATCCAGCAGATCGGCCTGTTCCCGAACATGACGATCGAGGAAAACATCACGGTGGTGCCGCGCCTGCTCGGCTGGGACAAGAAGCGCTGCCGCGAGCGCGCGACCGAACTGATGTCGATGGTCGCGCTCGATCCGAAGCTGTACCTGAAGCGCTATCCGCGCGAGCTGTCGGGCGGTCAGCAACAGCGCATCGGCGTGGTGCGCGCGCTGGCGGCCGATCCGCCGGTGCTGCTGATGGACGAGCCGTTCGGCGCGGTCGATCCGATCAACCGCGAGACCATCCAGAACGAGTTCTTCCAGATGCAGCGGCAACTGAAGAAGACCGTGATCATGGTGAGCCACGACATCGACGAGGCGATCAAGCTCGGCGACCGCGTGGCGGTGTTCCGGCGCGGCAAGCTGGTGCAGTACGACCACCCGGACACGCTGCTCGCGCACCCGCGCGACGAATTCGTGGGCCAGTTCGTGGGCCAGGACAGCACCCTCAAGCGCCTGCTGCTGGTGAAGGCCGGCGACGCGGCCACCCAGCCGCCCGTCGCAAGCCCCGATACCTCGCTGGCCGACGCGTTCACGATCATGGACGAGAACGACAGCCGCTATCTGACGGTGCTGGACGGCGCGCAGCGCCCGCTCGGCTTCGTGGCGCGGCGGGCCGCGCGCGGCGCGGCGGGCACCTGCGGCGAGCGGCTCACGGAATTCCCGGCCACCGTGTCGGGCGAGGACAACCTGCGGATCGTGCTCTCGAAGATGTATCAGTACCGCTCGTCGTGGATGCCGGTGCTGGATCCGGACGGCGCGTACGTGGGCGAGGTCACGCAGGATTCGATCGCCGACTACCTGAGCTCGGGCCGTTCGCGCCAGCAGACGGGTCAGCCGCCGAAGATCGCGGAGGCGCTCGCGGCGCGCACCTGATTCGCCGCCGGGCTTCGTGCCCCGACCATCGCTGCATGCGCACGCAAGCGGCGCCCGGCCTGACGGCGGGGCGCCGCTTTTTTCATCAGGAGAATGGATTCGGTGCGGCGGGGTTGCGAGCGCAACGATCGCGAGCCGCGACTCGCGGCGAAGCCGCGGGCGTTTTGCGCGCCGGGTTCCAGACGATCAATCGGACGAGTTCGAAATTGCGCGGGGGAAGAAGTGCGTCATAACGAATCAGACTCGTCGCATGGAATGGATGGGTTCGATTCCGCACAATGTTGGCTGTCGGTGAACGGTAGTGTTATGTCACTCGGCAACTCCGTGTCTTCGAAGTGGCGATGTGTCATACCCCGTGATGCATCGTATTCGAGCCGCCTTCGGGCGGCTCTTTTTTTGCGCGCGTTTTCCCCGCCCGGTGCCTTTTTTGCCCGTTGCCCGCGCAACGAGCCCCGCCAGGCTTGCGTGCGCAACGATCTCATCCCTGCCCGCGACGGTAATCGCTCGGCGTCATGCCCGACCATTTGCGGAACGCGCGCGTGAAATTCGCCGGATCGGCGAACTGCAGGTGCAGGGCGATCGTCTTCAGGTCCAGATCCGACGCCTGCAGCAGGTGCCGCGCATCGCGATAGCGCGCCTCGTCGAGCAGCGCGCGGTAGCCGGCGCCGGCCTCGTCGAGCCGGCGGCGCAGCGTGCGCGGCGACACCAGCAGCCGCCGCGCGAGCGCCTCCGGCCCCGGATAGCCGTCGGCGCCGGCCACCAGCTCGGCGCGCACGCGCTCCAGCCAGTCGCCCTCGTCCTGTCGGACCGCCGCGTAGTCGCGCTCGACCTGGGCGAGCGCCTGACGGTGCGCGGCGTCGTCGGCCAGCGTCAGCGGCCAGTCGAGCGCCTCGCGCGCGACCCACAGCGCATGCATGCCGGCCTCGAAGCGCACCGGCGGCAGGTGTTCGCGATAGCGCGTGAACCACGGTGGCTCGGGCCAGGCGAAGCGCAGCTCGAGCGGCGGCGCGCCGCGCCCGGTCAGCGCGGGCAGGCTCTGCGCGAGGCCGGTCAGCACGAACTCGAACATCGTGTGATGGCGCAGCACCGGGCTCGACTGCACGCCGGCCAGCGCGAGCGTGGCGCCGTCGGCCTGCTCGGTGTAGGCGAGCGTGTACTGGCGGTTGCGGGTGCGGAAGTAGCGCGCATTGACCTCGAACGCGGTGCGCAGGTCGGGCGCCGTCATCGTGGCGTAGCCGAGAAAGCCGTGTGCCGAGGTGCGCAGGCGCAGGCCGAGCGCGAAACCGAGCCCCTCGTCGCCGGTCAGCCGGATCGCATTGAGCACGAGCCGCGCCCATTGCGACGGTGCCACGCGGGCGTCCGGCTGGGCCAGCACCGCATCGCGCAGGCCGGTGCCGGCGCGCACCTCGCGCGCGTCGAGGCCGCGTTCGGCGAACACCTGCAGCAGCAGGCGCGGGTAGGCGACGGGAATGGTCGGGCGGCGCAGCCCGAGGCTGTCCTTGGTGGGGAGACGGGGCATCGCATCGAATCTGGCCACGAATGACAAGCATTATGGCGGTTTGTCCCCTCACGCTCAATCGGGGCGGGGCCTAGCATCGGCGACATGTCCAACCCCGTCCCGCCACCATGACCGCTCCGTTCCCGCACCTGCTCGCGCCGCTCGATCTCGGCTTCACCACCTTGCGCAACCGCGTCCTGATGGGCTCGATGCACACCGGCCTCGAGGACAGTCGCAAGACGCTGCCGCGCCTGGCCGAGTATTTCGCCGAACGCGCGCGCGGCGGCGCGGGGCTGATCGTGACGGGCGGCTTCGCGCCGAACCTGGCCGGCTGGACCAAGCCTTTCGGCGGCACGCTGGCCACCGCGGGCGCGGCGCGCCGGCATCGCGCGATTCCGCGCGCGGTGCATGCCGAGGGCGGCAGGATCGCGCTGCAGATCCTGCACACGGGCCGCTACGGCTATCACCCGCTGGTGGTCGCGCCGTCGCGCATCCGCTCGCCGATCTCGCCGTTCGCGCCGCGCGCGCTGTCGGCGGCCGGCGTCGAGCGGCAGATCCGCGCCTTCGTGCGCTGCGCCGTGCTCGCGCGCGAGGCCGGCTACGACGGGGTGGAGATCATGGGCTCCGAGGGCTACCTGATCAACCAGTTCGTGTCGCTGCACACCAACCACCGCGACGACGCCTGGGGCGGCAGCTACGCCAACCGCATGCGCTTTCCGGTGGAGATCGTCGAGCGCACGCGCGAGGCGGTGGGGCGCGACTTCATCCTGATCTATCGGCTGTCGATGCTGGACCTGATTCCCGACGGCAGCGACTGGGCCGAGACGGTGCAGCTGGCGCAGGCCGTGGAGCGCGCCGGCGCCACGCTGATCAATACCGGCATCGGCTGGCACGAGGCGCGCGTGCCGACCATCGCCACCTCGGTGCCGCGCGGCGCGTTCGGCTGGGTCACGCGCAAGATGAAGGGCGAGGTCGGCATTCCGCTGGTCACGACCAACCGCATCAACCGCCCCGAGGTTGCGGAGCAGTTGCTGGTCGACGGTTGTGCCGACATGGTGTCGATGGCGCGGCCGTTCCTGGCCGATCCCGAGTTCGTCGCGAAGGCCGCGAGCGGGCGCGCCGACGAGATCAACGTCTGCATCGGCTGCAACCAGGCCTGCCTCGACCACGCGTTCCGCAACCGCATCGCATCCTGCCTCGTCAATCCGCGCGCCTGCCACGAGACCCTGCTCGACTATCGCCCGGCCACGCAGCCGAAGCGGATCGCCGTGGTGGGCGCGGGCCCGGCCGGGCTCGCCTGCTCGACCGTGCTCGCGCGGCGCGGCCACCAGGTGGCGCTGTTCGACGCGGCCGGCGAGATCGGCGGCCAGTTCAATCTCGCCAAGCGGATTCCGGGCAAGGAGGAGTTCGCCGAGACGCTGCGCTACTACGCGCGGCAGATCGCGCTGACCGGCGTGACGCTGCACCTGTCGCGGCACGTGGCGGCGGCCGAGCTGATCGCGGGCGGCTACGACGCAGTGGTGCTCGCCACGGGGGTGACGCCGCGCGATCCGCGCATCCCGGGCAGCGACGGGCCGAACGTGCTCGGCTACGTGGACGTGCTGGCGCGCGGCAAGCCGGTGGGCGAGCGCGTGGCGGTGATCGGCGCGGGCGGGATCGGCTTCGACGTGGCCGAGTTCCTGGTACAGGACGGCGCCTCGACGTCACTCGACCCGGCCGCATGGCGTGCGGAATGGGGCGTGACCGATCCGGCGCTGGCGCGCGGCGGGGTGGGGCGGCCCGAGGTGGCACCGCCCGCGCGCCGCGTCACGCTGCTGCAGCGCAAGCCGGCGCCGCTCGGCAAGGGGCTCGGCAAGACCACCGGCTGGATCCACCGTGCCACGCTGAAGATGAAGGCGGTGGAGATGATCGGCGGTGTCAATTACGAGCGCATCGACGCGCAGGGCCTGCACGTGAGCTTCGGCGAGAAGCGCGAGCGGCCCACGCTGATCCCGGCCGACACGATCGTGCTGTGCGCGGGGCAGGAGCCGCGGCGCGAGCTGCACGCCGAACTGGCCGCGGCGGGCGTGGAGGTGCACCTGATCGGCGGCGCCGACGTGGCCGCCGAGCTCGATGCGAAGCGGGCGATCGACCAGGGCTCGCGGCTCGCGGCGCGCCTGTGAGGGCCTGGCCGCCACGCTGGACCGTGCGACGACAAGCGGGCTATTCTGTCGCACGACGCTGACGAATCCGGCGCCTCAAACCTTTCGTTTTCATTTCTTCGTGGCACGGGCGAAAGCGGGGCGCCATCCACAAGATGAAGGCTTTTCGTAGGCAATAAAGAAAGCAAAATGTAAGTATTGGCGGATTGTCGCCGGGTGACAAATTCGTGCTCGAAGCATCAAATTAAAGCAAATTTCGGTTTGTCAAGTCCCACTTTGAAGCATCCTCGGTGATCGATCCCCCATCCGACCTCGCAAAAAAAACCAATAAAATCAACGGTCGAATTCGATGGAAAAAATGCAACAGAATGTTGCGATGCAAAACGTCGCACTTACCTTTATCCTCGTTAACCCGGCGCGGTGTGGTGTCTTTTGTTACATATCTGTCAATAGCATTACACTGCGGGCGCTTCGCTGATTTCGGTCCGCGAAAATTACAAATCTTGCGTTTCTTTCGTCCTCAGTCGAACGACTCTCTGACCGGGTTTTCATAGGGTTTTGCCGCCATGCAATCTGTACCATTCCTGAGCCTCGCGATCTTGACCCCGATCGTGTTCGGCGTGGCCGTCCTGCGCATCGGATCGGATCGCTATCCGCATCGTGCCCGCTGGCTAGCGCTGATCGGCGCGATCGTCGGCCTGCTCGTGACCGTGCCGATCGTCATCGGTTTCGACGCCCACAACACGGCGGCTCAGTTCACCGAATACAAGCCGTGGCTCGCGGCCTTCGGCTCGGCATGGCGGATGGGCGTCGACGGTCTGTCGCTCTGGCTGGTGGTGCTGTCGGCCTTCACCACGCTCGTGATCGTGATCGCGTCGTGGGAGGCGATCACGACCCGCGTCGCCCAGTACTACGGCTCGTTCCTGATCCTGTCCGGGCTCATGATCGGCGTGTTCACCTCGCTCGACGGCATGCTGTTCTTCGTGTTCTTCGAGGCGACGCTGATCCCGCTGTTCGTGCTGATCGGCACCTGGGGCCACGCGAACCGCTCGTACGCGGCGGTCAAGTTCTTCTTCATCTCGTTCGCCGGCTCGCTGCTGATGCTGGCCGCGATGCTGTATCTATTCGGCGTGACCCACACCTTCGACATGGCGGTGTGGCAGAAGGCGCACCTCGGCTTCGCGCCGCAGCTGCTGGTGTTCCTCGGCTTCTTCGCCGCGTTCGCCGTGAAGGTGCCGATGTGGCCGGTGCACACCTGGCTGCAGGACGTCTACACCGACGGCCCGACCGGCGCGGCCGTCTCGCTCGGCATGATCAAGATCGGCGGCTACGGCTTCCTGCGCTTCGCGCTGCCGATCACGCCCGACGCGGCCCACTATCTGGCCCCGCTGATGATCGCGCTGTCGCTGATCGCGGTGATCTACGCGAGCCTGCTGGCGCTGGCCCAGAAGGACATGGCGAAGATGCTGGCGTACTCGTCGGTCGCGCACATGGGCCTCGTCACGCTCGGCGTGTTCCTGTTCAACCAGATGAGCATCACCGGCGCGATCGTGCAGATGATCTCGTACGGCTTCGTGGCGGGTGCCATGTTCCTGTGCGTGGGCGCGCTCTACGATCGCACTCGCACCCGCGTGATCGCCGAATACAGCGGCGTGGTGAACACCATGCCGCGCCTCGCGCTGTTCGCCGTGCTGTTCGCGATGGCCAACGTGGGCCTGCCGGGTACCTCGGGTTTCGTCGGCGAATTCCTCGTGATCATGGGCGCCGTGCGCGTGAACTTCTGGATCGGCGCGATTGCCGCGCTGACCCTGATCCTCGGTGCCGCCTACACCCTCTGGATGCTCAAGCGCGTGATCTTCGGCGCGATCCGGCACGAACGCGTCGGCAAGCTGGTCGACCTGAGCCGCCGCGAATCGGTGGTGTTCGGCGTGCTTGCGGCCGTCGTGCTCGTGATCGGTGTTTACCCGAAGCCGTTCACCGACGTGATCGATCCCGCAGCGGCCGGAATCGTCGCCCAGATGGAGCGCACGAAGCCTTCGGACGAGGCGCCCGGTGCGCAGCCGACGGCGTCCACGAACAACGCCGAGGCGGATACGCATAGCCTGCGTGCGCCGACTTGAGCGAGAATATCGCGCCCGTCCTGATCGGAGGGGCGCGGAAGGCCATTGCCCGGGGGGCTTCGGGCCTTGGCCGACAAGTTGCTCAATGTGGCAACGTGTCGCACGGTGAGTTTTGGTAACGATGATTTGCTAAGATTCATCGCTTTTTCCCACTTCGATGGCTTTAAGATGCGTGCGCTTGCACGAATCGGGGCATAGCCGGTTCGTATCAATGACCACGCGCAAATCAGGCAAATGTGATGAATAGAAAGGCATTTAGAAGCATATTGCTTTTATTGGGCGCCGGATTGCTTGTCTGTCTATCCGGTTGCAACATGGACGTGCTCGACCCGAAGGGCAGCGTCGGGGCCGCGGAGAAGTCGCTGATCTGGACTTCCACGTGGGTGATGCTGATCGTCGTGATCCCCGTGATCCTGCTCACGCTGCTGTTCGCATGGCGTTATCGCGCGTCCAACCGCAGCGCGACCTACACGCCGAAGTGGTCGCATTCGACCGCGATCGAAGTCGTGATCTGGACGGTTCCGACGCTGATCATCCTGTATCTGGGCATCCTGACCTGGAAGACGACCCACGAGCTGGATCCGTACAAGCCGCTCGCGTCCAATGTGAAGCCGATCAATGTCGAAGTCGTCGCGCTCGACTGGAAGTGGCTGTTCATCTACCCGGATCTGGGTATTGCAACGGTGAACCAGCTGGCGATTCCGGTCGGCACGCCGGTCAACTTCAGCATCACGTCCGACTCGGTGATGAATTCGTTCTTCATCCCGCAGCTCGGCACGCAGGTGTACGCGATGGCCGGCATGCAAACCCGCCTGCACCTGATCGCCGACGAAGCAGGCGATTTCGCCGGCCTGTCCGCGAACTACAGCGGCAAGGGTTTCTCCGACATGAAGTTCCGCACGCTCGCCACGTCGCAGGGTGATTTCGATGCATGGGTGCAGAAGGTCCGTGCCGCGAACCACAGCCTCGACATGACCGAGTACGCGACTGTCGCGAAGCCGAGCGAGAAGGACCCGGTCGCGTATTTCTCGACCGTCGATCCGCGCCTGTTCAACAACATCGTTGGCAAGTACAACAACGGTCACGTCATGGACTTCAATGACGCGTCGTGCAGCACCACGACGAAGGGGTAAGCATGTTCGGAAAACTCACACTCGACGCGATCCCGTATCACGAGCCGATTCTCGTGATCACGGCGCTCGGCGTCGGCATCATCGGGGCGCTGGTGTTCGGCCTCGTCACGTACTTCGGCAAGTGGAAGTACCTGTGGACCGAGTGGCTGACGAGCGTCGACCACAAGCGTCTCGGCGTGATGTACATCGTCGTCGCGCTGGTCATGCTGCTGCGCGGCTTCGCCGACGCGATCATGATGCGTACCCAGCTCGCGCTGGCGTACAACGCACCGGGCTATCTCCCGCCGCACCACTACGACCAGATCTTCACCGCGCACGGCGTCATCATGATCTTCTTCATGGCGATGACCTTCATGGTGGGCCTGATGAACATCGTGGTGCCGCTGCAGATCGGCGCGCGTGACGTGGCCTTCCCGATGCTGAACTCGCTGTCGTTCTGGATGACGGCGGTCGGCGCGATCCTGCTGATGATCTCGCTGTTCATCGGTGAATTCGCGCAGACGGGCTGGCTCGCCTATCCGCCGCTGTCGGAGCTGCAGTTCAGTCCGGGCGTCGGGGTGGATTACTACATCTGGGCGCTGCAGATTTCCGGTGTCGGTACGCTGCTGACCGGTGTGAACTTCTTCGTGACCATCATCAAGATGCGCGCGCCCGGCATGTCGCTGATGAAGATGCCGGTGTTCACCTGGACGGCGCTGTGCACCAACGTGCTGATCATGGCGGCGTTCCCGATCCTGACCGTCACGCTGGCGCTGCTCGGCCTCGACCGTTATCTGGGGATGCACTTCTTCACGAATGACGGTGGCGGCAACGTCATGATGTACCTGAACCTGATCTGGGCCTGGGGTCACCCCGAGGTGTACATCCTGATCCTGCCGGCGTTCGGCGTGTTCTCGGAAGTCGTGGCAACGTACGCGAAGAAGCCGCTGTTCGGCTACAAGACCATGGTCTACGCGACCTGCTCGATCATGGTCCTGTCGTTCCTCGTGTGGCTGCACCACTTCTTCACGATGGGCTCGGGTGCCGACGTCAACGCGTTCTTCGGTATCGCCACGATGATCATCGCGATCCCGACCGGCGTGAAGATCTTCAACTGGCTGTTCACGATCTATCGCGGCCGCCTGGAATTCACGGCATCGATCCTCTGGACTCTCGGCTTCATGATCACGTTCACGGTCGGCGGCATGACCGGCGTGATGATGGCGATCCCGGGTGCGGACTTCGTGCTGCACAACAGCCTGTTCCTGATCGCCCACTTCCACAACGTGATTATCGGTGGCGTGCTGTTCGGCTACCTGGCCGGCTTCAACTACTGGTTCCCGAAGGCGTTCGGTTTCAAGCTGAACGAGAAGCTCGGCAAGCGTGCGTTCTGGTTCTGGCAGATCGGCTTCATCGTCGCCTTCACGCCGCTGTACGTGCTCGGCTTCATGGGCGTGACGCGTCGTCTGAACCACTACGACAACGCCGCATGGCATCCGTGGATGCAGATCGCCTGGGTTGGCGCGGTGCTGGTGCTGATCGGTATCGTTCACCAGCTGCTGCAACTGTATGTGTCGATCCGCGACCGCAACCTGCCGGGCAACCGTGACGTCACGGGCGACGCATGGGGCGGCCATACGCTGGAATGGGCGACCTCGTCGCCGCCGGCTGCGTACAACTTCGCGATCATCCCGACCATTCACGATCTCGACGAAGTGTCGTACCGCAAGGAACGCGGCATGGGCTTCGGTCTCGACGAAGGCCAGCAGTACGAAGACATCCACATGCCCTCGAACACGAGCGCAGGTTTCTTCGTCGGCATGTTCGCGCTGGTGCTGGGTTTCGCGGGTGTGTGGCACATCTGGTGGATGGCCATCGTCGGCTTCGTGGGCATCGTCGCGACCGCGGTGATCTACAGCTCGCAGAAGAACGAGGGCTACTACATTCCGGCTGAAACGGTCCGGAAGATCGAAGAGCAGCGCACCGGTCCGCTCACCAAGGCACCGCGTCCCGCTCAAGTGGAACTGGAGGCCAACTGATGGCACAAAGCACCCTGACTGCCGATCACCATCACGCGGCAGAGCATCACCACCCGCCGTCGCACTCGGTGTTCGGTTTCTGGCTGTACCTGATGACCGACTGTATCCTGTTCGGCACGCTGTTCGCCGTGTTCGCCGTGATGCAGCACCAGTTCGCCGGCGGCCCGACGGCCAAGGACCTGTTCGACATCCCGGGCGTCGCGCTCGAAACGGCAGCGCTGCTGCTGAGCTCGATCACGTACGGCTTCGCCATGATCGGCGCGCACCGCCAGAACCGCGGTGCGGTGTTCGGCTGGCTCGCCGTGACGTTCCTGCTGGGCGCGTCGTTCCTGTTCATGGAAATCCGCGAGTTCACGCACCTGATCGCCGACGGCGCAGGTCCGGATCGCAGCGGCTTCCTGTCGTCGTTCTTCACGCTGGTCGCGACCCACGGTCTGCACGTCACGATGGGCCTGATCTGGATGGTCGTGCTGATCTGCCAGATCGCCCGCAACCCGCAGCTGTCGGAGCAGGACATCCGTCGCCTGACGTGCCTGTCGCTGTTCTGGCACTTCTTGGACATCGTCTGGATCTGCGTGTTTACCTTCGTTTATCTCGTGAGTGTGATCTAAATGGCCCATTCGCATACCCATGACGCGCACGACGATGCCTCGCACGGCACCGTAAGCAGCTATCTCGTCGGCTTCGTGCTGTCGGTGATCCTCACGGCCGCCTCGTTCGGCGTGGTGATCGGCGGCTGGTTCTCGACCAACGAGACGAAGATCCTCGTGCTGGCCGCGCTGGCCGCCGTGCAGATCGTCATCCACCTGATTTTCTTCCTGCACATGAACACGTCGTCCAGCCAGCGCTGGAACCTCACGGCGTTCATCTACACGGTGCTGACGGTCGTGATCGTGATCGTCGGTTCGCTGTGGATCATGCACAACGTCAGCGTCAACATGATGTCGCGTTGAGGCAGCGGCCTGCTCCAGCAGGCCATGCACACGGAAGTCTCCGAAAAATGCCGCCGCGAGGCGGCTTTTTCTTTGCCCGCTCGCCGCGCGCCGTGCGGCATGCGCATCCGTAAGAATCGGTAAGGCATCCCAAGATCGTGCAAGCCAGGCGGGGCCCGCATCGCTTATAGTCATTCGATCGCCGGCCGGTGCAGCCTTGCCCGTCGATTCAATCCCCGATTTCTCTTCCTTACCGTTCCGTTTTCGCGAGTTCATGCCCGACACGCCCATTCAGGTCCTGCTGATCGACGACGATGCCGCGCTGCGCGATCTGCTGCGGACCTTTTTCCAGCAACGCGGCATCGAGATTTCCGTGCTGCACGATGCCACCACGCTGGAGCGCCGCCTCGATCGCGAGCGGCCGTCGGTGATCGTGCTCGACCTGATGCTGCCCGGCGTCGACGGCCTGACCGTGCTGAAGCAGCTGCGCGCGAACGGTGATCCGATCCCCGTGATCATGCTGACCGCGCGCGCCGACGGCGTCGACCGCGTGATCGGCCTCGAACTCGGCGCCGACGATTACCTCGGCAAGCCCTTCATGCCGCAGGAACTGCTCGCGCGGATCCACGCCGTGCTGCGCCGCCAGCTGCCGTCGAACGGCAACGGCGCGCGCGCCGTGGCCGAGCGGCGCGAGGCGCTGCGCTTCGGGCCGTTTCGGCTCGACTTCGCCACGCGCACGCTGTATCGCGACACCGAGGCGCTGAAGCTGACGGGCGGCGAATACGCGCTGCTCGAGGTGTTCGCCACGCATCCGATGGAGACGCTCTCGCGCGGGCGCCTGCTCGACATGCTGCACGGGCCGTATTCGAACCTGACCGAGCGCGGCATCGACGTGCCGGTGTGGCGCCTGCGCCGCCTGCTCGAGGACGATCCGGCGCAGCCGCGCTACGTCCAGACGATGCGCGGCATCGGCTACATGTTCGTGCCCGGCGAAGGTGATGAAGCGCAGGTTTGACACGCTGTTCGCGCGGCTCGCGCTGATGGCGATCGGCCTCGTGCTGCTGGTCCACGCGACCGGCGTGGCGCTGCTCGACCGCGAACGCATCCGGCTCGAGGTCGAGCAGACGCGCCGGGTGATCGCGTTGTCGGTCCAGGCACAGGCGAGCGGCAGCGCGCTCGGACTGGCGGTCACTGCGATGCTCGGCACCGCCTTCGTGGAGGTGAAGGACGCGCGCGCCTTCGGCTGCCCCGCGCCGTGCACCGACACCTCCGGCCCCTTCGAGGAAGAACTGCGCAGCGTGATGCCGGCCGGCACCCACGTGGTGGCCGACGTGCGCACCCGCACGCTGTGGGCCCGCTATCCCGACTCGAAATACTGGATCACGCTGCCGGCCACGATGCCGTCGTTCAAGCGTTTCATCGGCACCTCGTCGCTCACGATGGCGATCGGCATCGGGCTCGCCGTGTTCGGCGCCTGGCGGCTGCAGCGGCCTTTGCGCCGGCTCGCGCAGGCCGCGCGCGACTTCGGGCTCGGCAACCGGCCCGCGCCGGTGCCGGTCAGCGGCCCGCGCGAAGTGAAGGACGTGATCACGAACTTCAACGAGATGGTGAGCGAGATCGAGCAGGGCGAGCAGGAGCGCGCCGTGATGCTGGCCGGGCTCGCCCACGACCTGCGCGCGCCGATCACGCGCATGCAGGTGCGCGCCGACCTGCTGCCCGACGCGGCCACGCGGGCGGGCTTCCTGCGCGATTCGGAATCGCTGTCGCGGATCGTCACGCAGTTTCTCGATTTCGCCGGCGAGAGCGCCACGCCTTCGCCACGGGCGAGCGTCGACGCGCATTGCTGGCAGCATTACGGCGGCGAGCTCGACGACACGCTGGTCAGCGTGGACCTGCGCGCCGGCGACGGCTTCCGGCTGCCGCTCGTGGACCTGGACCGCATCCTCTCCAACCTGATCGAGAACGCCATGACCTACGGCGAGCCGCCCGTGGCGATCACCACCCAGGCGGTGCCGCAAGGCTATCGGCTGGTCGTGCGCGATCACGGGCCGGGCATTCCCGAGGCGGAACTCGAGCGTGCGCAGCGGCCGTTCGTGCGGCTCGACGCGGCGCGCGGCGGCGATGCGCATTGCGGGCTCGGCCTCGCGATCGTGCGGCGCCTGGTGCGTCAGCATCGCGGCGTCTTCGTGGCCGCGAACGCGGCCGACGGCGGCTTCATGGTGACGATGACGTTCCCGTCGGACTGAATCCGCCGCGGCGGCCTGCCCGTGCCGCGGCTTGCGCGTTCGGGCGCGAGCGCCGAGAATCGTCGTTCCCGCCCAACCATCCGAACCAACGACATCATGGCTTACGACGACAACAACATCTTCGCGAAGATCCTGCGTGGCGAACTGCCGTGCACGCGCGTGTGCGAGACGGACACCGCGATCGCGTTCATGGACATCATGCCGCAATCGCCGGGCCACACGCTGGTGGTGCCGAAGGAGCCGGCCGAGATGCTGTACGAGCTGTCGGACGAAGCGGCCGCCGACGCGATCCGCCTGACCAAGCGCGTGGCGCTGGCGATCCGCGACGCGCTGCAGCCGGACGGCCTGTTCATGGGGCAGTTCAACGGCGCGGCGGCCGGCCAGACCGTGCCGCACGTGCACTTCCACCTGATCCCGCGCTGGGCCACCCAGCCGCTCGGCGCGCACTCGCGCGACGTGGCCGATCCGGCCGAACTGAAGGCGATGGCCGATCGCATCGCCGCCGCGCTGAAGTAAGCCCCGCGCCGCAAACGGGGGCCCGGCGGCGGCCGTTACAGCTGGTCGTCGACGGGCAGCATCCGGAACAGCCCGGTCAGCGCGTTGCGCACGAGGCCCGCACCCGGGTCGACGCTGTAGGTGCGCAGCTGGCCGTCTTCCTCGTCGGTCCACACCAGCGGCGACTGCCAGCCGGTGGACGACGGCCCCGGCGCGGCCAGCGTCACGCGATAGCTCTCGGTGGGCTGCGTGACGCGATCGAACAGCGTCGCCACCTGGCCCGCCAGCTGCGGGCTGCGGATCACCAGCGCGAGCTCGGTATTCAGGTAGGCCGAGCGCGGATCGAGATTGAGCGAGCCGATCACGAGCATGCTGCGGTCGATCACGTAGGCCTTGGCGTGCAGGCTCGCCTTCGAGCGCGAGCCGAACATGTGGAAGCGTGCGGCGGCCGGCTGGTTCGGCCGGAATTCGTACAGTTCCACACCGCGTTTCAGCAGCGGCACGCGATACGGCGCATAGCCGGCCTGCACCGCTACCGCGTCGGTGGCCGCCAGCGAATTGGTGAGGATCGCCACGCGCACGCCGCGCGCGGTCAGCTTGCCGAGCGCGTCCACGCCCGCCTCGTGCGGCACGAAATACGGCGAGAACACCAGGAATTCGCGCTGCGCTTCCTTCACGAGCTCGGCCAGGTGCGTCATCGGCGGGCTCTGGTAGGTGCCGCGCGCCATCGTGATCTTCTCGGGCGAATCGGCCAGGAATTCGGCCTTCGCCCACGTCAGCCCCAGTTGATCGCCCGCGATCTGCGCGGCCAGCGGCGTGGCGTTCAGCGGCTTCGCGTCGTATTGCCCGGCGTTGTCGCGCCAGTGCTGGCGCAGCGCGTCACGGGTGCGGTCCAGGTCCTGCGGATCGAAGCGCTGGTGGTTCAGCACCCGCAGCGGATAGGCGCTCGCGCTGGCCCAGTACGCGTCGAAGCTCTTCGACACGTCGGCCGTCACCGGCCCGGCCGCGAGCACGTCGATGTCGCGGAACTGCAGCGTGGGGCTCGCGCTGAAGTATTCGTCGCCGAGGTTGCGCCCGCCCACGATCGCGAGCTGGTTGTCGGCGATCATCGCCTTGTTGTGCATGCGCCGCGTGAAGCGGTCGATCTTGGTGACGAGGTCGGCCGTGCGCGCGAATACGCCGCGCTGGGCCGCGCCGAACGGATTGAACACGCGGATCTCGATGTTCGGATGCGAGTTCAGCGAGGCCATCACCTGGTCGATGTCCTTGAAGTTCAGATCGTCCACCAGCATCCGCACGCGCACGCCGCGATCGGCCGCGTACAGCGCCGCGCCGAGCAGCAGCTTGCCCGTGGTGTCCTCGGTCGCGATGTAGTACTGCATGTCGAGCGTTCGGGTGGCCGCGCGCGCGAGTGCGATGCGCATCTGCAGCGCGTCGGTGCCGACCGGCAGCACGCGAAAGCCCGATTCGCCCGGATGCGCGCGCTCGGGCGCGGCCAGCGCGGTGCCGAGCGGGGTGGCGGTGTCCTGCGGCAGCGCGTGGGAGACGCTGCGGGCGAGCGAGGTGGCGGGCGGATGCGTGGCGCAGCCGGCGAGCCAGAGCGCGGTGGCGCCGGCGATGACGAGACGGCGGGCCGCGCGCGTGGCATTGCGCGCGGCGGGCTCGCGACGGACGGAGATGGCCGGCACGCTGCGGACTCCTTCGAAAGCGGGGCGAGGGCCGGCAGGCAAGCGGGGCGCCGGGCTGTGGTGTGTGCAACGATTCTACGGGGGCGCTCCCGACGCGGCAACCGGCGTGCACGAGCGTGGCCGGCACGGTGCGTGTACACATTGCGGGCACCGGTTTTGCCACCCGGTGTACCATCGTGCGGGCCGCTTCGGCCGGGCGGCGCCGGCCCCGGCACCGACCTTTCCACGCGCCCGGGCCGGGCGCACCGAACCGACGAGGCAACCCCCGCACGATGCTCGACACGAGGCGCGACAAGGTAGCGGAACTGAAGGCCAGCAAGCGGCGCGCGAGCGTCTGGCTGCTCGGCGCGGCGAGCGTGTTCGTCGTCACGCTGTGCTTTCCCGGCAATCTGTGGATCGACGGCGTGAAGGCCGTGGCCGAGGCCGCGATGGTGGGCGCGCTGGCCGACTGGTTCGCGGTGGCCGCGCTGTTCCGGCGCGTGCCGATCCCGATCGTGTCGCGCCACACCGAGATCGTGCCGCGCAACCAGGCGCGCATCGCCGACAATCTCGCGCTGTTCGTGCAGGAGCGCTTTCTCGATCCCGCCTCGATCGTGGCGCTGATCCGCCGCCACGATCCTGCCGCGCGATTCGCGCAATGGCTGCTGGTGCCGGCCAACACCGAGGTGCTCGGCGGCTACGCCACGCGGCTGATCGGCTTCGCGCTCGAGATGACCGACGACGCGCGCATCCAGCAGTTCATCCGCGACGCGCTGCGCGCGGCCTTCGACAAGGTGGACCTGTCGCGCGCCACCGGCGCGATCCTCGACACGCTCACGCGCGACGGCCGCCATCAGCAACTGCTCGACGACGGCATCGCGCAGCTCGTCGCGCTGCTGCGCGAGCCCGATCATCGCGCCACGATCGCCGCGTACATCGTGGACTGGCTCAAGGGCGAGTATCCGAAGATGGAGCGCATGCTGCCCACCACCTGGCTCAGCGAGAACGGCGCCGAGATGATCGCGAATGCCGTGACGCGCGTGCTCGTGCAGATCGGCGAGGATCCCGACCACCGGCTGCGGCGCAGCTTCGACGCCACCGTGGCGCGGCTCGTCGAGCGGCTCAAGCACGATCCGGCCTTCCTCGAGAAGGGCGAGGAACTGAAACGCTACCTGCGCGACGGCGAGGCCTTCAACGGCTACGTGGCCGACCTGTGGCTGCAGTTGCGCGCCTGGCTGAAGGCCGATCTCGCGCGCGAGGATTCGCTGCTGCACCGGCAGGCGGCGGCGCTCGGCGGCTGGCTCGGCGAGCGGCTGGCCGAGAGCCCGGCGCTGCGCGATTCGATGAACGAGCATGTCGAGAAGGCGGCCGCCGAGATGGCGCCCGAGTTCGCCGGTTTCCTCACGCGTCACATCAGCGACACGGTGCGCAACTGGGATCCGAAGGAGATGTCGCGCCAGGTGGAGCTCAACATCGGCCGCGACCTGCAGAGCATCCGCATCAACGGCACGGTGGTCGGCGGACTGATCGGTCTCGGGCTGTACGCGGTGACCTGCCTGGCGCGGCTGGCCGGCTCGTGGACGCTGCCGCATTGAGGCCCGGCCGCCGCCGCTGCGTCCGGCACACGACGAGGTCGCCGCGCGATCGTTCGCAACCCGTATTTTTGTGATCAGAAGGCGTTTCCATGTCCGCCGTATCGGCTTTCAAGCTCATCCTGCTGTCCTTCGCCGCGATCGTCGTGCTCGAGCTCGTGGCGAAGCGCCTGAAGCTGCCGCCGGCCGCCGCGCTGCTGGTGGGCGGCGCCGGCATCGCGTTCATGCCGGGCCTGCCGCCCGTCAACCTCGACCCGGATCTCGTGCTGATCGTGTTCCTGCCGCCGCTGCTGGTGGACGGCGCCTACTTCTCGGTGTGGGAGGAATTCAAGCGCAACCTCGGCGGCATCATGATGCTGGCGATCGGCGCGGTGGTGTTCACCACGCTCGCGGTGGGCGTGGCCGTGCATCTGGCCGTGCCCGCGCTGCCGTGGGCGGCCTGCTTCACGCTCGGCGCGATCGTATCGCCGCCCGACGCGGTGGCCGCCAAGGCCGTGCTCGAACGGGTGGCGCTGCCGCGCCGGCTGATGGTGCTGCTCGAGGGCGAGAGCCTGCTCAACGACGCGGCCGGCCTGGTGCTGTACCGCTTCGCGGTGGCCGCCGCGCTGACCGGCGCGTTCAGCTTCGAGGGCGCCGTGGTGCGCTTCGCCGAGCTGGGCTTCGGCGGCGTGGCGGTGGGCTTCGTGGTGGGCTGGGTGCTGGTGCGCTTCATCAAGCTGCTGTCCGACGATTACCTGATCGTCACCACCGCGGTGCTCGGCGGCTGGGTCAGCTACATCGCCGGCGAGACGCTCGAGGTGTCGGGCGTGATCGCCACCGTCACGATGGGCATGATGCTGGGCTGGCATCAGCACGAGATCTTCAGCGCCACGGTGCGCGTGCGCGCCACCGCGTTCTGGCAGGTCATGGTGTTCCTGCTCGAGGCGCTGGTGTTCGTGCTGATCGGGTTGTCGCTGCGCGGCGTGATGGTGCGCCTGGGCGGCTTCGGCGAGGTGTTCGCCACCATGATGCCGATGGTGCTGGCCGTGCTGGCGGCCGTGGTCGGCTCGCGCTTCGTGTGGATCTTCGCGGTGGAGATCCTCAAGCTGCCGCGCCGCTGGTTCGGCCGCGCGAGCGTGCGCGCAGACTGGCGCGCGGCCGCCGTGATGAGCTGGGCCGGCATGCGCGGGGTGGTCACGCTGGCCATTGCGCTTTCGCTGCCCGAGGGCATGCCGGGTCGCGACATGATCCTGGTGGCCGCGTTCGCCGTGATCCTGGTGACGGTGCTGCTGCAGGGCACCACGATCGGGCCGCTGATCCGGCTCGTGGCGCCGCGCGACGGCCACGCGCGCAACGCGCGGCACCTGAGCGAGCCGCAGGCCTGGGCGCGCCTGAGCCGCGTGCAGCTCGAGGCGATCCAGCCGCTGGTGCGCGACGCCGACGGCAACCTGATGCATCCGCGGCTGCTCGAACAGTACACGTACCGGCTCACGCTGGCCGAGCGCTTCGAGCATGCGCCGGCCTTCCCGACCCAGGACATCCACGCGCATTTCGACGTGGTGCTGGCGGCGGTGGCGGCCGGGCGCGCCGAGATGCTGCGCATGCATCGTGGTGGCGAGATCCACGACGAGATCCTGCATTCGCTCGAACGCGAGCTCGACTTTCAGGAAGTCACGGCGCGCCACGCGCTCGAATGAGGGCAGGCACGCCCGCTGCGTCCGGGCCGCGCGGGATCGGCCCGGCATCCAATGTCTCGAGGTCTTCAGGGAGTCCTTCATGAGCGCGACGCGGATCGCTGCCGGCCTGCTGGTCGGCCTGTTCGTCGTGACGTTTTCCGCTGCCGCGCAGGCCGGGATCGAGCAGGACATGCGCTGCTTCACGAGCGGCGATGGTGCCGCGCCGATCCGCTTCGAGTGGCGCGTGTTCAACGACACCGAATCGAACTGGTCGGGCGGCTACGTGCGCTACAAGGGCGCGAAGCAGGTGATTCCGCTCGTGCTGAAATCCGAGCAGCGCACCGAGATGGCACCGGGCCGGCCCGACGAGGTCGATGCCGTGTGGGTCGAGATCGTCGACGGCAAGGTGACGGGCCAGTACGAGGTCGACAGCCAGGGCGCGATCGTCAATTCGATGGTCTACACGAAGTTCGCGCCGCATCGCACCTACAACTTCGCCGACGACCTCGCCGCGTTCCCCGATCGGGGCAGGGGCCACTGCCGGTGGTGAGCCCGGCGGCCCGCTGCAGCGCACAGCGCGATCTCCTACAATCGTTCTCGTCTCTCGCCGCGCGCTTCGCGCGCGCCCCGCGCGACACGCTTCTGCATCGGTCAGTCACTGCAGGTCACACGCCGCCCGCATCGTAGGCCGAAGCGGGCGTTTGCCACGCCGCGCGCGCCGGAAGCCGGCCACGCGGTCTTCACCGAGAGTCCCCATGAAAGCATCCGATCTGTTCGTCAAGGCGCTGGAAGCGGAAGGCGTCGAATACGTGTTCGGCATCCCCGGCGAGGAAAACCTGGATCTGCTCGAATCGATCCGCCATTCGCGCATCAAGCTCGTGCTCACGCGCCACGAGCAGGCCGCCGGCTTCATGGCCGCCACCTACGGGCGGCTCACCGGCAAGGCCGGCGTGTGCCTGTCCACGCTCGGCCCCGGCGCCACCAACCTCGTGACGGCCGCCGCCTACGCGCAGCTCGGCGGCATGCCGATGCTGATGATCACGGGCCAGAAGCCGATCAGGGCGAGCAAGCAGGGCCACTTCCAGATCGTCGACGTGGTGGACATGATGCAGCCGCTCACCAAGCTCACGCGGCAGATCGTGTCGATCGGGCACATCCCGTCGGCCGTGCGCGAGGCGTTCCGGCGTGCCGAGGACGAGCGCCCCGGCGCGACCCACCTCGAGCTGCCCGAGGACATCGCGCACGAGGAGGGCGACGGCAAGCCGATCCCGGCCAGCTACAGCCGCCGCCCGGTGGCCGAGGAAAAGGCCGTGGCGCGCGCGGTGCAGGCGATCCACGAGGCGCGCCATCCGCTGCTGATGATCGGCGCGGGCGGCAACCGCAAGACCGGCGCGCACATGCTGCGCGAATTCGTCGACGCCACCGGCATTCCGTTCTTCACCACGCAGATGGGCAAGGGCGTGATCGACGAGACGCATCCGCTCTGGCTCGGCAACGCCACGCTGTCCGACGGCGACTTCGTGCACCGCGCGATCGATCATGCCGACTGCATCATCAACGTGGGCCACGACGTGATCGAGAAGCCGCCGTTCTTCATGCGCAGCGGCGACAAGACCGTGATCCACGTGAACTTCCTCGGCGCGCAGGTCGATCCCGTGTACTTCCCGCAGATCGAGGTGGTGGGCGACATCGCCAATGCCGTGTGGCAGATGAAGGAAGCGCTCACGCGCCAGGAGCACTGGGATTTCTCGCGCTTCATGCTGATCAAGGAACGCTTCGACGCGCACCTGAAGAAGGGCGAGGACGATCCGCGTTTCCCGCTGCACCCGGTGCGCGTGGTGCACGACCTGTACGCCGCGCTGCCCGACGACGGCATCGTGTGCCTCGACAACGGCATGTACAAGATCTGGTTCGCGCGCTACTGGCGCGCCCACGAGCCGAACTCGCTGCTGCTCGACAACGCGCTCGCCTCGATGGGCGCCGGGCTGCCCTCGGCGATCGCCACCAGGATCGTGCATCCGCAGCGCAAGGTGGTGGCCGTGTGCGGCGACGGCGGCTTCATGATGAATTCGCAGGAGCTGGAGACGGCCGTGCGCATGAAGCTCGACCTCGTGGTGCTGGTGCTGCGCGACGACGCGTTCGGCATGATCCGCTGGAAGCAGGAGAACATGAACTTCCCCGATTACGCGATGACGCTGGACAACCCCGATTTCGTGGCCTACGCGAAGAGCTACGGCGCGCACGGGCACCGCGCGGAATCGGCCGAGGCGCTCGGGCCGCTGCTGGCCGACTGCTTCGCCACGCCGGGCGTGCACCTGGTGGACGTGCCGATCGACTATTCGGATAACGAAAAGATCCTCAATCGCGAGATCCCGCGGCTGTCCGCGCAGCTGTGAGCGTGGCCGCGCCGTGGCGCGAGCCCGGCGCGGCCGTGTCGCGTGTGCCGCATCGATTCCCGGCCTTGCCCGGCATGCCGGGCGGGGCGTTTCGCGCCGTTTTCGCGCAACGACCGGCACCACTATTCGCAGTTTGCATGCCCGGCTGTGGCTTTTTTACACCGTAAATTATTAAACTCTTTTAAAATCATCGACTTGTTTTTCAAACGCGGAAACAATGCCGCATGATTCGGGGCGTGTGCAACCGTTTGCCCGGCCGCCGCCGCCCCGCCGCAACACAGGTCACGACGCTCGCCATTCGATGAACGGAATCACAGATACGGATCACGCCACCCAGGAACCCGGCATGCCGATCCTGCTCGTCGACGACCAGCCCTTCGTGGGCGAGGTCATGCGGCGCCTGCTGGCTGCCGAGACGGACATCGTGCTGCACGTGAGCCTGACGGCCGAGGATGCGCGGCGCGTGGCGCGCGAGGTGCGGCCCTGCGTGATCCTGCAGGATCTCGTGATGCCCGACGTGGACGGGCTCGACCTGGTGCGCAGCTGGCGCGGCGAGGCGGCAACGGCCCAGGTGCCGATCGTGGTGCTGTCGATCAACGACGATCCGCAGATCAAGCGCGCCGCCTTCCTGGCCGGCGCGAACGACTACCTCGTCAAGCTGCCCGATCCGATCGAGCTGATCGCGCGCCTGCGCTATCACGCCAGTTCGTACCGCACGCTGCGCCAGCGCGACGAGGTGCTCGATTTCCTCTCGCACGACATGCGCGCGCCGCAAACCTCGATCCTGTCCCTGCTCGACACCTACCGCGCGAGCCACGACGAGATGCCGCTGCTGCTCGAACGCGTGGAAATGCATGCGCGGCGGGCGCTGGCGCTGGCCGACGGCTTCATCCAGCTGACCCGTGCACAGTCGGGCAAGCGGCCCAGCGAGATCGTCAGCCTCAACGACGTGCTGCTCGACGCGGCCGACCAGCTGTGGGAAAAGGCCTCGAACATCGGCAGCCGGATCAGCGCCCACGTGCCCGAGATCGAATGCTGCTGCGTGGGCGACCGCATGATGCTCACCCGCGCGGTGGCCAACCTGATCGACAACGCGCTGAAGTACGGGCCGCCCGGCGCCGAGGTGCGCTGCCACATTTCCGACGGCGGGGCCGAATGGCTGGTGGGCGTGGAGGACGAGGGCGAGGGCATCGCGCCCGAGCAGCGCGAGAGCGCCACCGAATCCTTCGTGCGGCTCACCCACGGGCCGGGCACGCAACGTGGCGGCTTCGGGCTCGGGCTCGCGTTCGTGCGGACCACGGCCGCCAACCACCACGGCGAGATCCTGATGCGCTACACGGCGCGCGGCTTCATGACCGGGCTCGCGCTGCCGAAGGCGAGCGTCGACGCCTGAGGTGTGGCCCCGGCCCCCGGGCTGACCGGCGCCGATCCCGCGCCCATGGCGGCGCCGGCGGCTCATCCCGGTCCGCCCCGGACTATTTTGCCGGCGATAAAGAAAGTACACTCGTGCAGTCCCGCGCTGCGCCGGCGCGGCGAGCGTCCCGCCCCTACGCGGAAGGCGGCGGCTCCTGAACGCATCTGCTGACAACCCACTTCGAAAACATGGCCAACGTGTCGCCTCGCGCTCATTCCAAGACTTCCGCCCGTCCCACCGGTTCGCGGATCACGCTCGGCAACCGGATCCTGCTCAGCTTCGGCGTGCTGGTCGTGCTGATGCTGGTGATGGCGGTGTTCTCCTATACCCGGCTGCGCCTGATCGACGAGGAGACGCTCAGCATCCAGCACGATTCGCTGCCGGGCGTGTATCTGGCCACCTCGCTGCGCGCGGCCGCCAACGAGTCGTACACGGCGATGCAGCGCGCGATCTTCGTCGATCCCGATGCCGACACCGCGCATCGCGACCTCGACAGGATCCCGGGCATGCTCGAATCCTTCGAGAAGCTCTCGGCCGCCTATCAGAAGTCGACGTTCCGGGACGACGACCGCGCGCGCTTCGCCACCTTCCGGGCCGTGTACGACCGCTACCTGCCGCTGCTGGCCGAATCGGTGCAGAAGGCGCGCAGCGGCCCGCACGCCGACGCCGTGGCCGCCTACGCGCGCACCACGCCGGTGTGGGAAGACGTGATCCGCAACGCCAACGTGCTCGTGACCGAGAACCGCAGCTTCGCCGACCTCTCGGCGCAGCACATCCAGGATTCGGTGGCGAGCACGGTGATCACGCTCGCCACGGTGCTGGCGATCGTGATGATCGCGGCGCTGGTGATGGGCTGGCTGCTGTACCGCTCGGTGATGCGCCCGATGTTCGAGCTGGTGGACGTGCACGACGTGATGCGCACCGGCGATCTCACGAAGCGCCTGAACCTCGGCCGCCGCGACGAGTTCGGCACGCTCGAGACCGGCTTCAACCGCATGGCCGACGAGCTCACCACGCTGGTGGCGCAGGCGCAGAAATCGTCGCTGCAGGTCACCACCTCGGTGGCCGAGATCGCCGCCACCTCGCGCGAGCAGCAGGCCACCGCGAACGAGACGGCGGCCACCACCACCGAGATCGGCGCCACTTCGCGCGAGATCTTCGCCACCTCCCGCGATCTGCTGCTGACCATGAACGAAGTGTCAGGCGTGGCCGAGCAGTCCGCCACCCTGGCCGGCATCAGCCAGAGCGGCCTCTCGCAGATGGGCGAGACGATGCGCAGCGTGATGGACGCGGCCGGCTCGGTCAACGCGAAGCTCGCGATCCTCAACGAGAAGGCGCTGAACATCAACCAGGTGGTGGCGACCATCACCAAGGTGGCCGACCAGACCAACCTGCTGTCGCTGAACGCCGCGATCGAGGCCGAGAAGGCCGGCGAATACGGCCGCGGCTTCGCGGTGGTGGCCACCGAGATCCGTCGCCTCGCCGACCAGACCGCGGTGGCGACCTACGACATCGAGCAGACCGTCAAGGAAATCCAGTCGGCCGTGTCGGCCGGCGTGATGGGCATGGACAAGTTCTCCGAGGAAGTGCGCCGCGGCATGCTCGACGTGCAGCAGGTGGGCTCGCAGCTCTCGCAGATCATCAACGAGGTGCAGACGCTCGCGCCGCGTTTCCAGCTCGTCAACGAAGGCATGCAGACCCAGGCGAGCGGCGCCGAGCAGATCACCCAGGCGCTGTCGCAACTGTCCGAGGCGGCCCAGCAGACGGCCGAATCGCTGCGTCAGTCGTCGCAGGCGATCGACGACCTGACGCTGGTGGCCAACGGGCTGCGCACCAGCGTGTCGCGCTTCAAGGTCGAGGCGTGAGCGCCGAGGCCCGCCAGGCGATGCTGTTCCTGCTGTTCGAACTGGACGGCGCGCGCTATGCGCTCGACGTGAACGACGTGGAGGAGGTGCTGCCGCTGGCCGAGGCCAAGGCGGTGCCCGGCGCGCCGGCCTGGGTGGCCGGCGTGCTGATCCATCGCGGCGCGCCGCTGCCCGTGATCGACGTGGCGCAGCTCGCGCTCGGCCGTCCGGCCGCGCGGCTGCGCTCCACGCGGCTGGTAGTGGTGCGCGTGCGCATGCCGCTCGCGGCCGACGCGGAGCCGGCCGAGGCCGACGGCGAGCGCCTGCTCGGGCTGCTCGTGGAGCAGGCCACGCAGACTTCGCGCATCGAGCGCGCGGCGTTTCGCGACGGTGGCATCGACACGCCGCACGCGCGCTGGCTCGGGCCGGTCACGCACGATGCGCGCGGCGTCGTGCAATGGGTGACGGTGCGGCACCTGCTGGGTGCCGAGGCGCGTGCGCTGCTGTTCGCGGCCGCGGACGGTGCCGAGCGCGAGGTGGGATGGCGCGGTGCGGGCGGAGCCGGCACCGCCGGAGAACGCGGATGACGAACGATTTCGAGGCGCGCTTTCATGCGTGGCTGGAGCGCGAGACGGGCATCGATTCCGATTCGCTCGGGCCCGACTTCGTGTCGCGCGCGCTGGCCGAGCGGATCGGCGTGATGCTCGGCGGCGACGAGGCGGCCGCGATGCAGGTGGCGCAGCGCGCGCGCGCGCTGTCGGCCGGCGATCTCGATGCCTACTGGCAGATGCTGATCGGCTCGCGCGACGAACAGCGCGCGCTGATCGAGCAGTGCGTGGTGCCCGAAACCTGGTTCTTCCGCGAGCGCGAGGCCTTCGCCGCGCTGGTGAGCTTCGCGCTCGAGCGCCAGCGCAGCGAGCCGCCGATGCCGGTGCGCGTGCTCAGCGCGCCGTGCTCGACCGGCGAGGAGCCATATTCGGCCGCGATGGCGCTGGTCGATGCCGGCATCGAGCCGGCGCGGCTGCGCATCGACGCGCTCGACATCAGCGATCGCGCCATCGCGCACGCGCGGCGCGGCGTGTACGGGCGCAACTCGTTTCGCGGCCACGCCACCGAGTTCCGCGAGCATCATTTCGAGCCGGTGGCCGAGGGCTGGCGGCTCGACGAGCGGATCCGGCAATGCGTGCGCTTTCGTCGCGCGAACCTGCTCGAGGCGGGCGGCCTCGGCGAGGACGTCTACGACTTCATCTTCTGCCGCAACGTGCTGATCTATTTCGATCGCGATGCGCAGGAGCGCGCGCTGCGCGCGCTCGACGCGCGGCTCGCCGACGAGGGGCTGCTGTTCGTCGGGCCGGCCGAAACCGGCATGGTGATGCGGCAGGGCATGACCTCAGCGAAGATTCCGCTCGCGTTCGCGTTCCGGCGCATGCCGCGCGCGAGCGAGGCGCCTGCGGCGCGGCCCGTGGCACGCGAGGCCTCGCCCCTGCCGCCGGTCGGCGCGCGGCCCACGCTGGTCGCACCGACCCGGCCCTCTGCGCACGACTGGTTCGGCGACATGACCTGGCCGCTGCCGGGCACGGGCGCCGGCGCGGGGGATGCACGTGCCGCGGCCGGCAACGCCGTGCCGCCCTGGCGGCGCGGCCAGGATG
>JASLEG010000174.1 GCA_030151225.1 Burkholderia sp.
CTCGCCCCAGACTTCGGCAATCGCCGTTTCGATCTCGCCCTGCGGGGCTTCGTAGCCGCCGCGCGCGTAGGCATCCGAGGCCGGATCGGGCAAGGCCTTGCGGTCGAGCTTGCCGTTCGGGGTCAGCGGCAGCGCCTCCAGCCTGACGTAGGCCGCGGGAATCATGTAGTCGGGCAGCGCCGTCAGCAGGTGGGCGCGCAGCGCTTCGCCCTCCACCGCGACCGTGCCTGCAGCGCACGTGTAATACGCCACCAGCCGCTTGCCCTGCGCTCCATCCGGTCGCGCGACCACGACCGCATCGCGTACCTGCGCATGCTGCATCAGCCTCGCGCCGATTTCGCCCAGCTCGATGCGGAACCCGCGCAGCTTCACCTGATCGTCGTTGCGCCCCAGGTATTCGATGCGGCCGTCCGGCAGATGGCGGCCGAGATCGCCGGTGCGGTACAGCCGCGAACCCGCGGCGCCGAACGGGTCGGGCACGAAACGCTCCGCCGTCAGATCCGGACGATTCAGGTAGCCATGCGCCAGCCCGTCGCCGCCCACGTACAACTCGCCGGCGGCGCCCATCGGCAGCGGTTCGAACGATCCGTCGAGGATGTACGCGCGCGTGTTGGACAGCGGCGCGCCAATCGGCACCGTGTGCGCCTCGCCGACCGACGCATCGAGTTCGCAGTACAGGGAAAACGTCGTTGCCTCGGTCGGACCGTAGAGGTTCATCAGGTGCCGCGGCGCACCGTGGCGCAATACGCGGGCCATCAGCGCCGGCGTGAGCACGTCGCCGCCGATCATCAGGTAGCGCATCCGCGCGAAGGCCGGCAACAGCACGTCGACGTACTGGTCGAACAGCCCGACCGTGAGGAACAGCACATCGACGCGGTGCGCGAGCAGCGTGTCGCGCAGACGTTCGGGGGAAAGCAGCGTCGGCTGATCGATGATCACGGTGCGCGCACCGTTGAGCAACGGCCCCCACACTTCGAGCGTGCTCGCATCGAACGCCGGGTTCGACACGAAGCCGAAGCGGTCGGTCGAGGCGAACCGCGCATAGCCGCAGTTCAGCACCAGCCGCACGATGGCCCGATGCGGCACGATCACGCCCTTCGGCGTGCCCGTCGAGCCCGACGTGTACATGATGCAGGCGGCGGCATCGGCCGCTTGCCGGACATGCGGATTCCGCGCGCTCTGCGCGTCGAGTTCTCTGCCGGCTGCCAGCGTGTCGAGATCGATGCGCTGCAATCCGCGGAGCCCGTCGGGCGCCGCCAGCGCGGAATGCGCGAGCAGGATCGCCGCGCCGCAGTCGTCCAGCATGAAATGCTGCCGCTGGGCGGGAGCCTGACTGTCCAGCGGCACGTAGACGGCGCCACACTTGACGACGGCCACTTCGGCAATCACCGTGTCGACGGATCGCTCGAGCAGGATCGCGACGCGCGTTCCGTTCGTGACGCCCCGCCCGGCCAGGTAATGCGCAAGACGGTTGGCCCGGTCGTTCAGTTCGTCGTATGTCAGCGACCGTTCACCGTGTTCGACTGCCACGGCTTGCGGCGTGCGCCGCACCTGTGCCTCGAACAGCGCGTGCAGCGCCGCATCGCGCGGGTAGCCCGCGTCGGTGCGGTTCCACGCGTGCAGCACCTGCTCGCGCTCGGCGGCCGGCAACATCGGCAGGTCCCGCACCGGCCGTTCGGGGCACTGCTCCAGGGCATCGGCGAGACTGTGGAGTGCCTGTTCGAGATGGCCGCAGATGCGGGCCGCGCCAAGTTGTCCGCGGGTCTGCACGGTCAGCGCGAAATCCTCGCCGTGATCGTCGACCGACAGCACCAGCGGATAATTGGTCCGTTCCCCCGCGCCCAGCGATTCGATCCCCGATGCCTTCGCGGCATCATCATGCGTCGCCGCCGGCGCCGCGCCATGACGATAGTTGAGCAGCGCGCTGAACAGCGGCGTCGGTGCGGCCACGCCGCTGCACTGCTGCGCCAACGGCAGCGACGCGTGTTCGTGCCGCAGCAGCCGGCTCAGCAGCCGGTGCGTGTTCGCCACGGCTTCTCGCGTGCCCGCGCGCCCGGCATCGACCCGCACCGGCAGCGTGTTGATGAACATGCCGAGTGCGCGCCCCGTGCCGGCGCCGCCCTGCATCCGCCCGAACAGCACCGTGCCGAACACCACGTCCTCGCGGCCCGAGGCGCGCCCGAGAACGTGTGCCCAGGCCAGATGGAACAGGCTCGCCACGCCGACGCCGGCCTGCCGCGCCTGCACGCGCAGGCGCTGGGCAAGCGCGGCGTCGAGCACCGTGTGCGCCTCGGCGATGTCGTGAGCGTCGCCATGCACGTCGCGCAGGCCGAACGGCAGCGTGGGCTCGTCGACGTCGCCGAGCATCTCGCGGAAGAAGGCTTCGTGCTCCTCTCGGCTCACGCCCAGGCGTGCCTGCGCGACGTAGTTGCGGAACGGCACCGGCTCGGGCAGTTGCTCGGCGGCGTCGGCCAGATACGCATGCACTTCGCGCTCCACTTCGGCGAGTGCGGTGTGATCGATCGCGAGATGATGGAACAGCATCAGCATCAGCCAGCGGTCCTGCGCGCCGTCGTAGGCGACGATGGCCCGCAGGAGCGGCGCGCGAGTCAGATCGAGCCTGGCTTGCCGTGCATCGAAACGGGCCTGCAACTGCTGCGCGACGTCGCCGTTCGCGGCGTCGAGCTCGATCTCTTCGACCTGCAGCGGCGCGTGGCGCCATACCACCTGCACCGGCTCGCCCAGGCCCTCCCACTGGATCGCCGTGCGCAGGATGTCGTGGCGCGCGATCACCCGGCCCAGCGCCTCGAAGAACGCGTCCAGCTGCTCGCGGCGCGCGAACGCAAACGACGCGTTCAGCAGG
>JASLEG010000184.1 GCA_030151225.1 Burkholderia sp.
GGCGCCGGCATGTACACGCTCATCTCCACCCGGGCGGCCCTCGCGCGCGCCGACGCTGGCAGCACCGCGGTGGGCGGTCACGACGTCGTGCCCGACTTCCGCGGGGCGCGCCGCGCGCTCGGCGTGGTGCCGCAGGAGCTCGTGTTCGATCCGTTCTTCTCGGTGCGCGAGACGCTGCGCATCCAGTCCGGCTATTTCGGCCTGCGCCGCAACGACGACTGGATCGACGAGGTGATGGCCAATCTCGACCTGACCGAGAAGGCCGACGTGAACATGCGCGCGCTGTCGGGCGGCATGAAGCGCCGCGTGCTGGTGGCGCAGGCGCTCGTGCATCGCCCGCCCGTGATCGTGCTCGACGAACCCACCGCCGGCGTGGACGTGGAGCTGCGCCAGACGCTGTGGAAGTTCATCTCGCGCCTGAATCGCGAAGGTCACACCATCGTGCTGACCACCCACTATCTCGAGGAAGCCGAATCGCTGTGCGACCGCATCGCCATGCTGCGGCGCGGCGAGGTGGTCGCGCTCGAGCGCACCGATGCGCTACTGCGCCGCTTCGCCGGGCTGCAGCTGTACCTGCGCCTGTCGCAGGGCGAGCTGCCGGTCGAGCTGCGCGCGCTGGCGAGCGAGCCGGCGCCGTCCGGCGCGCGCGAGTCCCTGCTGCGGCTCACGAGCTACGACGAGGTCGAGAAGATCCTGTCGGCGTGCCGCGCGGCCGGTTGCGCGTTCGAGGAGATCGAGGTGCGCAAGGCCGACCTCGAGGACGTGTTCGTCCAGGTGATGAACGGAGCGGATGTGGTCGAGGGGTTGGCATGAGCGGTTTTCGCACGCTGTTCTACAAGGAAATCCTGCGGTTCTGGAAGGTCTCGTTCCAGACCGTGCTCGCGCCGGTGGTCACCGCGCTGCTGTATCTGACGATCTTCGGCCATGCGCTGTCGGGCCGCGTGAACGTGTATCCGGGCGTGGAGTACGTGAGCTTCCTGGTGCCGGGGCTGGTGATGATGAGCGTGCTGCAGAACGCCTTCGCGAACAGCTCCTCGTCGCTGATCCAGTCGAAGATCACCGGCAACCTGGTGTTCGTGCTGCTGCCGCCGCTGTCGTACGCCGACATCTTCGGCGCCTACGTGCTGGCGGCCGTGGTGCGCGGGCTGGCGGTGGGCGTGGGCGTGTTCGTGGTCACCTCGTTCTTCATTCCGGTCAGCTTCGCCGCGCCGCTGTTCATCGTGCTGTTCGCGTTGCTCGGCTCGGCGATCCTCGGCACGCTCGGCCTGATCGCCGGCATCTGGGCCGAGAAGTTCGACCAGCTCGCCGCGTTCCAGAACTTCCTGATCATGCCGCTGACCTTCCTGTCCGGCGTGTTCTATTCGACGCACTCGCTGCCGCCCGTGTGGCGCGAGGTCTCGCGTCTCAACCCGTTTTTCTACATGATCGACGGCTTCCGCTACGGGTTCTTCGGCGTGGCCGACATCAACCCGTACCAAAGCCTCGCGATCGTGGCCGGTTTCTTCGTGGTGCTCGCGCTGGTCGCGATGCGGCTGCTCGCGACCGGCTACAAGCTGCGTCACTGATATCGACTGGAGCCTTACTCATGTTGCCGACTCCCGAACAGGTCAAGCAATACATCGCGGGCGGTCTCGCCTGCTCGCATCTGGAAGTCGAAGGCGACGGCCAGCATTTCTACGCGACCATCGTGTCCGAGCACTTCGAGGGCAAGCGGCTGATCCAGCGTCACCAGCTCGTCTACGCCGCGCTCGGCGACCGCATGAAGCAGGAAATCCACGCGCTCAGCATGAAGACGCTGACGCCCGCCGAATGGCAGAACGCATAAGAGAACGGACCCACTTCGTGCAAGTATCAGAGAACGAACGCGACGCCGTCCGAAGCGTCGCGACCGCGAGCCCGGCCGTCGGCCAGCTCGCGCACGGGCAGGGGGAGCGGCTCGTGTTGAGCGGCGGGCGACGCCTCGCCGGCGAAATCACGGTATCGGGCGCGAAGAACGCCGCGCTGCCGATCCTCTGCGCGAGCCTGCTCAGCGCCGAGCCGGTGCGGCTCGAGAACGTGCCCGACCTGCAGGACGTGCGCACCATGCTCGCGCTGCTCGGCGGCATGGGCGTGGCCAGCGAGGTGGACGGCGCGCGCGTGACGCTCGACGCGGCCGGCGTGACCAACCCGGTGGCGCCCTACGATCTGGTGCGCACCATGCGCGCCTCGATTCTCGTGCTCGGCCCGCTGGTGGCGCGCTTCGGCTACGCCAAGGTGTCGCTGCCGGGCGGCTGCGCGATCGGCGCGCGACCCGTGGACCAGCACATCAAGGGCCTGCAGGCGATGGGTGCCGAGATCACGATCGAGCACGGCTACATCGAGGCCCGCGCCACGCGCCTGAAGGGCGCGCGCATCGTGACCGACATGATCACCGTGACCGGCACCGAGAACCTGCTGATGGCCGCCACGCTGGCCGACGGCGAGACGGTGATCGAGAACGCCGCGCGCGAGCCGGAAGTGACCGACCTCGCGAACCTGCTGGTGGCGATGGGCGCGCGGATCGACGGGATCGGCACCGACCGGCTCGTGATCCAGGGCGTGCCGGCCCTGCACGGCGCACGTCACGCCGTGGTGCCCGACCGCATCGAGGCCGGCACCTTCCTGTGCGCGGTGGCCGCGGCCGGCGGCGACGTGACGCTGCGCGGCATGCGCGCGAACCTGCTCGACGCGGTGCTCGGCAAGCTGCGCGACACCGGCGCCGTGCTCGACGAGCGCGCCGACACGCTGCGCGTGACGATGGAGCGCCGCCCGCAGGCGGTGGCGATCCGCACCTCGGAATATCCGGCGTTCCCGACCGACATGCAGGCGCAGTTCATGACCCTGAACGCGGTGGCCGCGGGCAGCGCGCACATGGTCGAGACCATCTTCGAGAACCGCTTCATGCATGTGCAGGAGCTGAACCGGCTCGGCGCGGACATCGTGGTGGACGGCAATACCGCGCTCGTCACGGGCGTCGCGCAACTGTCGGGCGCGGCCGTGATGGCCACCGACCTGCGCGCCTCGGCGAGCCTCGTGATCGCCGGCCTGTGCGCCGACGGCGAGACCGTCATCGACCGGATTTACCATCTCGATCGCGGCTATGATCGAATGGAAACCAAGCTGAACGCAGTGGGCGCCGACGTGCGCCGCCTCACCGGGAGTCCCGCATGACCGCACCGCTGACCCTTGCGCTGTCCAAAGGGCGCATCTTCGAGGAAACCGTGCCGCTGCTCGCGGCCGCGGGCATCGCGGTGGCCGAGGATCCGGAGTCGTCGCGCAAGCTGATCCTGCCCACCAACGATCCGAACGTGCGCGTGATCATCGTGCGCGCCACCGACGTGCCGACCTACGTGGAATACGGCGCGGCCGATTTCGGCGTGGCCGGCAAGGACGTGCTGATCGAGCACGGCGGCGGCGGCCTGTACCAGCCGATCGATCTGGACATCGCGCGCTGCCGCATGTCGGTGGCGGTGCAGAACGGCTTCGACTACGTCAGCGCGGTGCGCCAGGGCGCGCGGCTGCGGGTGGCCACCAAGTACACGCAGACGGCGCGCGAGCACTTCGCCGCGAAGGGCGTGCATGTCGACCTGATCAAGCTGTACGGCTCGATGGAACTCGCGCCGCTGGTGGGCCTGGCCGACGCGATCGTCGATCTGGTCAGCTCGGGCGGCACGCTGCGCGCGAACAACCTGGTCGAGGTCGAGGAGATCATGGCGATCTCCTCGCGCCTCGTCGTGAATCAGGCGGCACTGAAGCTCAAGCGTGCCGCGCTCAAGCCGATCCTCGACGCGTTCGAACGCGCGTCGAAGCAGGGCGCGGCCTGACGCTGCGGCCCGCGGGCCGGCGGCGCTTAACGGGAACGGAAGCATCATGTCTATCAAGATTCGCAAACTCGATTCCGGCAAGGACGGCTTTCACGCCGACCTGCGCGCGGTGCTCGCCTTCGAGGCGAGCGAGGACGACGCGATCGAGCGCTCGGTCGCGGCCATCCTGGCCGACGTGAAGACGCGCGGCGACGCCGCCGTGCTCGACTACACGAACCGCTTCGATCGCCTGAACGCCACCAGCGTGGCCGCGCTCGAACTGCGCCACGATGCGATGGAAGCGGCGCTCGAGGGGCTGGAGCCGAAGCGCCGCGCGGCGCTCGAGGCCGCCGCCGCGCGCGTGCGCGGCTACCACGAGAAGCAGAAGCTCGAGTGCGGCAGCCACAGCTGGCAGTACACCGAATCGGACGGCACCGTGCTCGGCCAGAAGGTGCTGCCGCTCGACCGCGTGGGCCTGTACGTGCCGGGCGGCAAGGCCGCCTATCCGTCGTCGGTGCTGATGAACGCGATTCCGGCCCGCGTGGCCGGGGTGGGCGAGATCGTGATGGTGGTGCCCACGCCCGACGGCGTGGTCAACGAGCTCGTGCTGGCCGCGGCCTACCTGGGCGGCGTCGATCGCGTGTTCACCATCGGCGGCGCGCAGGCCGTGGCCGCGCTGGCCTTCGGCACCGACACGATTCCCGCCGTCGACAAGATCTGCGGCCCCGGCAATGCCTACGTCGCGTCGGCCAAGCGCCGCGTGTTCGGCACGGTCGGCATCGACATGATCGCGGGCCCGTCGGAAATCCTCGTGATCTGCGACGGCACCACCGATCCGCACTGGGTGGCGATGGACCTGTTCTCGCAGGCCGAGCACGACGAGCTCGCGCAGTCGATCCTGCTGTGCCCGGACGCCGCGTTCATCGAGCGCGTGGAGAAGGCGATCGCCGAGCTGCTGCCCACCATGCCGCGCGAGGCCGTGATCCGCGCCTCGCTGGAAGGCCGCGGCGCGCTGGTCAAGGTGCGCGACATGGGCGAGGCCTGCAAGATCGCCAACGAGATCGCGCCCGAGCACCTCGAGATCTCGGCGCTCGAGCCGCAGCAATGGGGCAAGCTGATCCGCCACGCCGGCGCGATCTTCCTCGGCCGCTACACGAGCGAGAGCCTCGGCGACTACTGCGCCGGCCCGAACCACGTGCTGCCGACCTCGCGCACCGCGCGCTTCTCGTCGCCGCTCGGCGTGTACGACTTCATCAAGCGCTCGAGCCTGATCGAAGTGAGCGCGGACGGCGCGCAGACGCTCGGCGAGATCGCCTCCGAGCTCGCCTACGGCGAAGGCCTGCAGGCGCACGCGCGCAGCGCCGAATACCGCATGCGCAACCACGGCAACCACTGACGCGTCGCCCGCAGCCGGGGCGGCGCGAGCCGCTCCGGCATGACCCGGCCCCAGGCCCCAGGACGTCACCCCCTCCGTCGTTCCCGCCGCTTACACCATGACCTCGCCACAAGACCTGATTCGCCCCGACGTGCTCGCGATGGCCAGCTATCCGGTGCCGGACTCGACCGGCTGCGTGAAGCTCGACGCGATGGAGAATCCGTACACGCTGCCCGCGCCGCTCGCGGCCGGGCTCGGCGAGCGCCTCTCGCAGGTCGCGCTGAACCGCTACCCGGCGCCGCGCCCAGGCGCGCTGCTCAACAAGCTGCGCGCGGCGATGGCGGTGCCGCACGGCTGCGAGCTGATGCTCGGCAACGGCTCCGACGAGCTGATCGACATCCTGTGCGTGGCCTGCGCGAAGCCGGGCGCCACCGTGCTGATGCCGGTGCCGGGCTTCGTGATGGTGGAGCAGTTCGCGCGGCTCGCCGGGCTCGGTTTCGTGGGCGTGCCGCTGCGCGCCGATTTCTCGCTCGACCTCGACGCGATGCTCGTGGCGATCGCCGAGCACCGGCCCGCGCTGATCCATCTGGCCTATCCGAACAACCCGACCGGCGCGCTGTTCGAGGATGCCGACATCGCGCGCATCGTGGCCGCGGCCACCGGCAGCCTGGTGGTGATCGACGAGGCGTATCAGCCGTTCGCCGGCAGCAGCTGGCTCGCGCGGGTGCCCGAGTTCGACAACGTGGTGGTGATGCGCACGCTCTCGAAGCTCGGCCTCGCCGGCGTGCGCCTCGGCTATCTGGCCGGCGCGCCGGCCTGGCTCGCCGAGTTCGACAAGGTGCGCCCGCCGTACAACGTCAACGTGCTGACCCAGGCGGCCGTCGATTACCTGCTCGACCACCTCGACGTGCTCGACGCCCAGGCCGCGCAACTGCGCGCCGATCGCGCCGTGCTGATCGAGGCGCTGGGCGCGCTGCCGGGCACCACCGTGTATCCGAGCGCCGCCAATTTCGTGCTGGTGCGCGTGCCCGATGCGGCCGCCGTGTTCGATGCGCTGCTCGCCGAGCGGGTATTGATCAAAAACGTGAGTAAAATGCATCCGTTGCTCGCGAATTGCCTGCGCCTGACGGTCGGTTCTCCCGACGAAAACGCCGCGCTGCTCGCCGCGCTGCAACGCGCGCTGCACTGAGGGGCAGCCCGCCGCCGGCTCCCGCGCCGGCCTTTTTGTCCCCTTTTACATCAGCCATTTCAAGGAATCACCATGCGTGTGGCGGAAGTCGTTCGCAATACGAGCGAAACGCAGATCCGTGCGAAGATCAATCTCGACGGCACGGGCCAGCAGAAGCTGGCCACCGGCGTGCCGTTCCTGGACCACATGCTCGACCAGATCGCGCGCCATGGTCTCATCGATCTCGACATCGAAGCGCACGGTGACACGCACATCGACGACCACCACACGGTGGAGGACGTCGGCATCACGCTGGGCCAGGCGATCGCCAAGGCCGTGGGCGACAAGAAGGGCATCCGCCGCTACGGCCATTCCTACGTGCCGCTCGACGAGGCGCTGTCGCGCGTGGTGATCGATTTCTCGGGCCGCCCGGGCCTCGAATTCCACGTGCCGTTCACGCGTGCGCGGATCGGCACCTTCGACGTGGACCTGTCGATCGAATTCTTCCGCGGCTTCGTGAACCACGCCGGCGTGACCCTGCACATCGACAACCTGCGCGGCCTGAACGCGCACCATCAGCTCGAGACGGTGTTCAAGGCCTTCGGCCGCGCGCTGCGCATGGCCACCGAGCTCGACGAGCGCGCCGCCGGCCAGATTCCGTCGACCAAGGGCAGCCTCTGACGCCTTCGGGGCGGCAAGCCTGCCTTGGGCTTGCGCGCCGCCTGCCGAACCTGTGACCCGTGGCCGGCCGACCGGCCGCTCCGTGCCGCCACCGACGCCCGCCCCGCACGATGGATCTGCTCAAATCGTTCATCTCGCTGCTCGCGCTGATCAACCCGCTCGGCGCGGTGCCGTTCTTCCTGAGCCTCACGGCCTCGATGGACGACGCCGAACGGCGCCGCACGGTGCGCATCGCGTCCGTCTCGGTGTTCTGCGTGATCGTGGTGACCACGCTGCTCGGCCAGCAGATCATCCGCTTCTTCGGCATTTCGGTCGGCTCGCTCGAGGTGGGCGGCGGCATCATCATGCTGCTGATGGCGATCAACATGCTGAACGCGCAGATGGGCAACACGCGCTCGACGCCCGAGGAGCGCGACGAGGCGGAATCGAAGAACAGCATCGCCGTGGTGCCGCTCGCGATTCCGCTGCTGACGGGGCCGGGTTCGATCAGCACGGTGATCGTCTATTCGGCCGGCGCCGCGCACTGGTACGACCGCTTCGGCCTGATCGCGATCGGCGCGGTGATCGCGGGCCTGTGTTTTCTGGCGATGCGGCTGGCCGAGCCGATCGCGAACTGGATCGGCCGCACCGGCATCAATATTGCGACGCGGCTGATGGGATTGATGCTGTCGGCGCTGGCGGTGGAGTTCATCGTCGACGGATTGAAGGCGTTACTGCCTGCACTGAAATGAAAACTTCGATTGCGATTGTGGATTATGGGATGGGCAACCTGCGTTCGGTGGCCCAGGCGCTGATGAAGGCGGAGCCGGAAGCCGGGGTGGCGATCGTCGACCGCCCCGAGCAGATCCGCGCGGCCGACCGCGTGGTGCTGCCGGGCCAGGGCGCGATGCCCGACTGCATGCGCAGCCTGGCCGAATCGGGGCTGCAGGAGGCGGTGGTGGAAGCCTCGCGCAGCAAGCCGCTGCTGGGCGTGTGCGTGGGCGAGCAGATGCTGTTCGACTGGAGCGCCGAGGGCGACACGCCGGGCCTCGGCCTGCTGCCGGGCAAGGTGCTGCGCTTCGACCTCGAGGGCCAGGTGCAGGACGACGGCTCGCGCTTCAAGGTTCCGCAGATGGGCTGGAACCGCGTGCGCCAGACCCTCGCGCACCCGCTCTGGGCCGGCGTGCCCGACGAGGCGTTCTTCTACTTCGTGCACAGCTACTACGTGGTGCCGGCGGATCCGGCCCACGCGGCCGGCGAGACGCCGTACGGCGCGCCCTTCGTGTCCGCCGTGGCACGCGACAACCTCTTCGCGACCCAGTTTCACCCGGAGAAAAGCGCCGAGGTCGGGCTGCGCCTGTATCGCAATTTCGTGCACTGGAACCCGTGAGCGTCGCGCACGCACCACGCTCGACGGGCTGCCGATGCCCGTTGCGCGGGGCTTGCGCGTCAAAACCCCGAAAGACTTGTACTAAACTAGCAAACGGCGCGTGGCCAGCCCGGCCGGCCGCGGCGCCAACCCCTTCCTTCTTTCCTGACGACTTCCGATTGCTATGCTGCTGATTCCGGCCATCGATCTTAAAGACGGTCACTGCGTGCGCCTCAAACAGGGCGACATGGACCAGGCGACGATTTTCTCGGAGGACCCGGCGGCGATGGCCCGCAAATGGGTCGATCTCGGCGCGCGGCGCCTGCATCTCGTGGACCTGAACGGCGCGTTCGCAGGCAAGCCGAAGAACCTCGAGGCGATCGAGGCGATCCTCGCGGAAGTCGGCGACGAGATCCCCGTGCAGCTCGGCGGCGGCATCCGCAGCCTCGAGACGATCGAGAAGTATCTCGACGCCGGCCTGTCCTACGTGATCATCGGCACCGCGGCCGTGAAGAACCCGGGCTTCCTGCAGGACGCCTGCAGCGCGTTCGCCGGCCGCATCATCGTGGGCCTCGACGCGAAGGACGGCAAGGTCGCCACCGATGGCTGGAGCAAGCTCACCGGCCACGAGGTGGTCGACCTCGCGCAGAAGTTCGAGGATTACGGCGTCGAATCGATCATCTACACCGACATCGGCCGCGACGGCATGCTCCAGGGCATCAACATCGAGGCCACGGTCAAGCTGGCGCAGGCGGTGGGCATCCCCGTGATCGCGAGCGGCGGCCTGTCGAACCTGGCCGACATCGATCGCCTCTGTGAAGTGGAGAGCGACGGCGTGGAAGGCGTGATCTGCGGTCGCGCGATTTATTCGGGCGACCTCGACTTTTCGGTCGCGCAAAAGCGCGCCGACGAACTGAACGGCGAACTCGACGACGCCTGACCCGCCGCGGCGGGTCACCACCCGCGTCTTCGCCCGAGCCGCCCGCGCCCGCGGGCGGCCTTACCTGCGGCACTTGTGCACCATCATGGCTCTAGCTAAACGCATCATCCCCTGTCTCGACGTGACCGCCGGGCGCGTCGTGAAGGGCGTCAATTTCGTCGAACTGCGCGACGCGGGCGACCCCGTGGAAATCGCGCGGCGCTACGACGATCAGGGCGCGGACGAACTGACCTTCCTCGACATCACCGCCACCTCCGATCAGCGCGACCTGATCCTGCCGATCATCGAGGCGGTGGCCTCGCAGGTCTTCATCCCGCTGACGGTGGGCGGCGGCGTGCGCGCCGTCGAGGACGTGCGGCGCCTGCTCAACGCGGGCGCGGACAAGGTCAGCATGAACTCGTCGGCCGTCGCGAACCCGCAACTGGTGGCCGACGCGGCCGGCAAGTACGGCTCGCAGTGCATCGTGGTGGCGATCGACGCGAAGCGCGTCTCGGCCGACGGCGAGACGCTGCGCTGGGAAGTGTTCACGCACGGCGGGCGCAAGGCCACCGGGATCGACGCGATCGAGTGGGCGCGCAAGATGGCCGAGCTCGGCGCGGGCGAGATCCTGCTCACCAGCATGGACCGCGACGGCACCAAGTCCGGCTTCGACCTCGCGCTCACGCGTGGCGTGTCCGACGCGGTGCCGGTGCCGGTGATCGCCTCGGGCGGCGTGGGCTCGCTTCAGCATCTGGCCGACGGCATCGTGGACGGCCACGCCGATGCGGTGCTCGCGGCCAGCATCTTCCACTATGGCGAACACACGGTCGGCGAGGCCAAGCGCTTCATGTCCGATCGTGGCATTCCGGTGAGGCTGTGATGAACGACGTGACGAACGCCGACCAGGGCGCCGCGCTGCCGGCGTGGCTCGACAAGGTGCGCTGGGACGCCAACGGCCTGGTGCCGGTGATCGCGCAGGAAGCGACCACGGGCGACGTGCTGATGTTCGCGTGGATGAACCGCGAGGCGCTGGCCAGGACCGTCGAGACCGGCCGCGCCGTGTACTACTCGCGCTCGCGCGCGAAGCTGTGGTTCAAGGGCGAGGAATCGGGCCATGTGCAGCACGTGCACGAGGTGCGCCTCGACTGCGACGAGGACGTGGTGCTGCTGAAGATCGACCAGGTGTCGGGCATCGCGTGCCACACCGGCCGCCATTCCTGCTTCTTCCAGAAATTCGAGGGCACCGTGGAGACCGGCGACTGGGTCGCCGTCGAGCCGGTGCTGAAAGACCCCGAGCACATCTACAAATGACCCAAACCACCAACGACACGCTGCTGCGGCTCGCGGCCGTGATCGACGGCCGCAAGGGCGGCGATCCCGAGCAATCCTACGTATCGCGCCTGTTCCACAAGGGCGACGACGCGGTCCTGAAGAAGGTCGGCGAGGAAGCCACCGAAGTGGTGCTGGCCGCCAAGGACGTGCGCCAGGGCGGCGCGCCCACGGCGCTGGTCGGCGAGGTGGCCGACCTCTGGTTCCACTGCCTCGTGATGCTGTCGCATTTCGATCTGAGCCCGGCCGACGTGCTGGCCGAGCTCGAGCGCCGCGAGGGCTTGTCCGGCCTCGAGGAAAAGGCGCTGCGCAAGCGCCGCGAGCGCGAGGAAAACGGCGGCTGACGCGCGTTTTGCGCGTGTGCCGTTGATGTCATCTTGGGAGCGTAGCATCGTGGAAGAGCCTTCGATCCAGCCCGGCGGGGTGCCCGCGCCGGTGAACTATCCGGGTGCGCAGTCGGCCGAGGAGCGCGACCGCTCGCTGAAGATCCTCACGCACGTGCTGTACGGGCTGTACGCGATCCACTGGTTCACGGGGGGCGTCACGGCGCTGGTGGCGATCATCGTCAACTACGTGAAGCGCGAGGACGTGGTGGGCACGCGCTACCAGGCGCACTTCGAATGGCAGATCCGCACCTTCTGGCGGGTGCTGATCGCGAGCGTGATCGGCTTCGTGCTGATGTTCGTGGTGGTGGGCTTTTTCATTCTGGCCGCGGCCGGAATCTGGATGCTGTACCGTATCATCAAGGGTTGGCTGTATCTGAACGACGACAAGCCGCTCGATCCCAAGGCCTGGTTCTGAGGGCCGGCGGCGGCGGGTGCGCCGCTTGGTAGAATGCGGGGCCCCGTGGCACGGCCGGCCGAATGGTTCGGGCCGGTGAATGGTGAATACGGGGTCGCGATCCCGGGCGGATCGCGGCAGGGAATACACAGGCGGGCGGCGCACGGTGCGCGGCCCGTGCATCGGGAAACGGGCCGGCGCCGCCGGCCGTGGCAGCCGCGAGCGCGGCGAGGTTGAGGAGGGTGGCATCATGGGCGGATTGAGTATTTGGCACTGGCTGATCGTTTTGCTGATCGTCGTGATGGTGTTCGGCACCAAGAAGCTGCGCAATCTCGGCGGCGATCTGGGCGGCGCGGTCAAGGGCTTCAAGGACGGCATGAAGGACGGCGACACGCCGCCGGCCGAAGGCCAGCAACTGCCGCGCAACGGCACGGTGAACGTCGACGCGAAGGAAACGGCGCGTTCGTCCGATTCGAACAAGGCGTGATCGCCGCGCACTGACGGGACGCCTCGATGCTCGACCTCGGTCTTTCGAAGATGGCGCTGATCGGCGTCGTCGCGCTCGTGGTGCTCGGCCCCGAGCGCCTGCCGCGCGTCGCGCGCACGGCCGGCGCACTGTTCGGGCGCGCGCAGCGCTACATCAACGAAGTGAAGGCCGAGGTGTCGCGCGAGATCGAACTCGACGCGCTGCGCACCATGAAGACCGACTTCGAGAGCGCCGCGCGCAACGTCGAGAACACGATTCACGACAACCTGCGCCAGCACGAGCAGGATCTCAACGAGGCGTGGACCTCGGCGGTCGGCGGTGATGCCGGCGCGTCGCAGTCGGCACCGGTCTCGGTGGGCGCGGACGACACCGCGTACGCCTGGCAGGGCAGCCCGGTCAGCGCCACCTTCACGCCGAAGCGCCGCAACTGGCGCGTGAAGCAGACGGCGATGCCCGTCTGGTACAAGCGCGCCACCACGCGCCGCACTCGCGTGCAGTCGGGTGCCGCGCGCGTCGCGCGTCATCAGCCCGCCAGCCTGCGTCGCCCCACGCGCTTCCTCTGATCGAGCACGATGAAGCGCGCCCATCACTTCACTCGAGGGCCGGTGTGAGCGACCCCCAGCACAACCCGGACGAAGGCCGGGAAGAAACCTTCATCTCCCATCTCGTCGAACTGCGCACGCGTCTCGTGCGAGCGGGGCTGGCCGTGCTCGTGGTGTTCGTGGGGCTGGTGTACTGGGCGCCCGACATCTTCCGGCTGCTGGCCCGCCCGCTGATGCAGAACCTGCCGCGTGACGGCAAGATGATCGTGACCGACGTGACCGGCTCGTTCTTCGTGCCGATGAAGGTCACGATGCTGGTGGCGCTGGTGATCGCGCTGCCGGTGGTGCTGTACCAGATCTGGGCCTTCGTGGCGCCGGGGCTCTACCAGCACGAGAAGCGGCTCGTGATGCCGCTCGTGAGCAGCAGCTACTTCCTGTTCCTGTGCGGCATGGCCTTCGCGTACTTCGTGGTGTTCCCCACCATCTTCCGCGTGATGGCGCACTACAACGCGCCGCTCGGCGCGGAGATGACCACCGACATCGACAACTACGTGAGCTTCGTGCTGGGCATGTTCCTCGCGTTCGGCGTGACCTTCGAGGTGCCGGTCGTGGTGGTGCTGCTGGTGCGCATGGGCGTGCTGCCGCTCAGGAAGCTCAAGGAAATCCGGCCCTACGTGATCGTGGGCGCGTTCGTGGTGTCGGCCGTGGTCACGCCGCCGGACGTGTTCTCGCAGCTGATGCTGGCGCTGCCGCTGATCGTGCTGTACGAGATCGGGTTGCTGGCCGCGCGGATCTTCGTGGGCGATCGCCCGAAGGTCGAAGACGAGGAATCGCAGGCCGCGGGCTGAGCACGCGAAGCGCATCGAGCAGGTGAACAGGGCAGCCGAGGCTGCCCTTTTTCATGCCGGCGCCAATGGCGTCTTGGCGTCTTGGCGTCACGACGCGACCGCGCCCAGCTCGACGTCGGGCGGCAATTCCTCCACGCGCGCCACGCCGGGCACCACGCTGCGCGCGTGCCGCACGAAGGTGTCGTGCAGCGTGTGGCCGATGCCGTGCATCGCGCTTTGCAGTTGCGAACCGTCGAGCTGCGAGAACTTGCGCATCGCGGCCTCGAGCCCGCGCGCCGACAGGCTGCCGACGGTGCCCGGCAGCGTGGCGTTCAGCGCGCTCATCACGAGCGAGCCGATCAGCAGCCCCGACAGCCCCTTCTCCATGAAATCCCCGCCGGCCTTGTTCGCGCACAGCATCACGAGCAGCACCACGCTGAGCCCCGAGAAGGTCTTGAACTCCTCGAGCGCGTCCTTGGCCGACACGTTCGGGTTGTCGACGAAGCTCGCCATCAGCGAGATCGTGAAGGCCGCGTCCGAGCCGAGATCGACCACGCCGATCATGTCGGGGATCATCAGCGCGGCCGTGGCCAGCGTGACCATCGCGGTGAACGCGGTCAGCGCGATCTTGGCCATGCGGTCGGGGTTGTCGGCCGCGACCGGCGCGCTTTCGCCGAGCGTGAGCATCGCGTCCTCGGCCACCGCGCTGTAGGCGCTCAGTGCGAGCTGCACCTGCTTCGAGGTCTGCGGGCTCAGCGCCTTCGCGTCGCCTTCCACGAACGTGTCGCGCGTGTCGCGCAGCGCGGCGTTCTCGGTCAGCGTCATGTCGCGAATGCCCGCGAGCGCGTCGCGCATGGCGGGTGCGAGGCCGTCGCCGATCTTCCTGAGCTTCGGCTCGGGCGTGCCCTTGATCCAGCGATTGAACTTGTGGCGCGTTTCCTTGCGCATGAAGCCGAGGAACAGCAGCGCCGTGGACACCACCGCCGCGCCCATGTCGAGGCCGATGTTCGAGCTCAGATGCAGCGACGGCTTGACGAAGGTCGGCACCAGGAATTCGAGCGCCTGCATCACGTTCGCATAGTTGCGGGTCCAGGCGCGATCGAGGATCAGCCCGTTGCTGGTGGTGGGCGCGCGCACGATGCCGATGCCTTCGAGCACCGTCTTCGTGACGAGCGCGAACAGCTCGGCCGCGAACTGCTGCTGCCGCGGCTGACCGACCATCGGCACGATGAACGGGATGATGGCCGGCACGAGGTTGGCGCCGAGCACCTTGCCGGCGGTCGCGAGCGCGTCCTGGTCGTGCTCGAAGCCGCGCAGCTGGGTGCGCACCTCGCCGAGCTTTGCCTTGAGACGCGCTGCGAGTTCGTCGGGCAGGCCAGCCGAGTCGACGCGCTGCTCGATCACGTCGAGGTTGTGCAGCAGGCGCGGCAGGTTCGCGCCCTCGCTGGCGCCGTCGCGCAGTTGCTCGACGAACTCGCGGTCGTTCTGCGTCCTGCCGAGCCCGAGCAGCGCAGTCGCGTCGATCTGGCGCAGCGCCTTCGTGGTGCGATCGAGGGGCGGCGGATTGGTGTCGCGGGGCGCGCGACCGTGGGCCAGCGGGGTGGGGAGCGGGGCGGCGTCGGCGCTCGAGGCAGCCGCGCTTGCCGGCGCCGCCGCGTGCCCGAGCGCGGCCGGTGCGCTGCGGGTGCGATGCAGCGCCGGGCGCGTGGTCAGGCCATCCAGCGTGCCGGCATGTGGGCTGCCGCGCGGTGCGCCGGCGTTGGTGGTGGAGGCGGGAGCCGCATCGGGCTCGTGCGCGGCGGACGTGGACGGGGGCGAGGAAGCGGCACGACGGATCGACGGTGGCATGCGGGGCGGCGGCCGCCCGCGCCGCCTCGTGGGCCGCGCCGGTCAGGCCGCGAAAGGATCGTGAAGCCGCGCATTGTGCCGATTTGCGCGCCTCGCCCGGGCAGCGATGCGAAGCGGATATTGGGCGACCGAAGCGGCCGCCCGCCGGCTCATTCCGCGTCGTCGTTGTTCTGGTCGTCGGCGGCCTGCTTCGGCGGCGGCGGGCGCTTGCCGATCACGACCGTGACGTCGAAGGTGCGTGTCTTGCGCACCACCTGCACCTTGGCCGCGGTGCCGGGCTTGATCTGCGCCACCACGTTCAGCAGCTTGGTGGTGTCGGTGATCGGCTCGTCGTTGACCGTGGTGAGGATGTCGCCGGGCCTGATGCCGGCCTTGTCGGCCGGGCCGCCCTGCAGCACGCCGGCCACGATCGCGCCGGACTTCTGCTGCAGCCCGAACGAATCGGCGATCTCGGGCGTGAGATCCTGCGGCTCCACGCCGATCCAGCCGCGCGTGACCGCGCCGGTGGTGATGATGCTTTCCAGCACGGTGCGCGCGGTGGACACCGGAATCGCGAAGCCGATGCCGAGCGAGCCGCCCGAGCGCGAGTAGATCGCCGTGTTGATGCCGAGCAGGTTGCCGTTCACGTCCACCAGCGCGCCGCCCGAATTGCCGGGATTGATCGGCGCGTCGGTCTGGATGAAGTTCTCGAAGGTGTTGATGCCGAGGTGATTGCGGCCGAGCGCGCTGATGATGCCCATCGTGACCGTCTGGCCCACGCCGAACGGATTGCCGATCGCGAGCACCACGTCGCCCACGCGCGCCTTGTCCGAGCGGCCGAGCGTGATGGTGGGCAGGTTCGTGAGGTTGATCTTGAGCACGGCCAGATCGGTTTCGGGATCGTTGCCGATCACCTTGGCCGTGGAGGTGCGGCCGTCGGCCAGCGCCACCTCGATCTGGTCGGCGCCTTCCACCACGTGCTGGTTGGTTAGAATGTAACCTTCCGAGCTAACAATCACGCCCGAGCCGAGGTTCGAGGCCGGTTCTTCCTGTTGCCGGTGCGGATTGCGGTCGCCGAAGAAATACCGGAACAGCGGATCCTTGGCGCGCGGGTCGGGCGGCAGCGAGCCGTCCTTGCTGGAAAACACGTTGACCACGGCCGGCATCGCCTTTTGCGCCGCGTCCGCGTAGGAGGTTTGAGCCGGCGCGCTGCCCACGCCGGGCGCGACCTCGCGCAGCGCGACGATCGGCGCGGCAAGCTGCTTGCCGAGTTGCCCCTGATGCTGCAGCCACTGCGGCTTGAGGGTCGCGACGATGAACATCAGCGCGAGCAGCACCGTCACGGCCTGTGCGAAGAACAGCCAGAAGCGTCTAAGCATGTGAAGAGATTAGGGGAATATATGGACCGGATCGAACTCGAATTGTACTTGAACAATACCCTCGACATTGCGCGGTTCAAGGACTACTGCCCGAACGGGCTGCAGGTCGAGGGGCGCCGCCGCGTCGAGCGCATCGTGACGGGCGTGACGGCCTCCGTCGCGCTGCTCGAGCGCGCGCTCGAATGGGGCGCCGACGCCGTGCTCGTGCATCACGGCTACTTCTGGCGCAACGAGGCGCCGCAGGTGACCGGCCGCAAGTATCAGCGCCTGAAGCTGCTGCTCGCGAACGACCTGAACCTGTTCGCCTACCACCTGCCGCTCGACGCGCATCCCGATTACGGCAACAACGCGCAGCTCGGCGAGCGCCTCGGCCTGATCGCCGACGCGAAGTTCGGCGACCACGATCTCGGCTGGCTCGCCACGCTGCCGATGGAAGTGTCGCTCGAGCATTTCGCGGCCAAGGTCGAGCGCACGCTCGGCCGCGCGCCGCTCGTGATCGGCGATCACGATCAGCCGCTGCGCCGCATCGCGTGGTGCACCGGCGGCGCGCAGAGCTACTTCGACGCCGCGATCGAGGCCGGCGCCGACGTGTTCCTGACCGGCGAGGCATCCGAATTCGTCACGCACGCGGCGGCCGAAAGCGGCACCGCCTTCGTTGCCGCGGGGCACCATGCCACCGAGCGCTACGGCGTGCAGGCGCTGGGCCGCCACCTGGCCGAGCACTTCGGCATCGAGCACACCTTCATCGACGTGCCGAACCCGGTCTGAGCGCCGGGCCATTGCGGCGCCGCGTCGATCCGCTTTATGAAGCATCCGCTTAACAACTGATTGAAAAACATCGCGGAACGATAGGGATAAACCCTTTCGCATCAAGCACTTCCGACGATTTTCGGGTTTCGGGCCTTGAAAACGGTCCTGCCGTTCGCGCACACTAGCGGCGGTATGCGAAGCGTGTCGGTGAATCTTTCAGAAGTGGGGCGTGAGATGCGAGATAAAGATGAAAAACGCGTCGACAGCGGCCGCCGGACCTGGCTGATTGCGACATCGGTAGCGAGTGGTGTGGGGGGCGTCGCCACGGTCCTGCCGTTCGCGGCATCGCTCGCACCGTCGGCCAAGGCCAAGGCGGCCGGCGCGCCCGTGGAAGTGGACATCGGCGGGCTCAAGCCCGGCGATCTCGTCACCGTGGCGTGGCGCGGCAAGCCGGTCTGGATCCTGAACCGCACCGACGCGATGCTGGCCGACGTGAGGAAGGCCGACCCCGAACTCGCCGATCCGCAGAGCAAATCCACCTACTCGATGCCGCTGCCCGAGTACTGCGCGAACGAATACCGCTCGCGCGCCGATCGCAAGAACATCCTCGTGGTGATGGCCGTGTGCACGCACCTTGGCTGCACGCCCACCTCGCGCTTCATGCCCGGCCCGCAGCCGAACCTGCCCGACGACTGGCCGGGCGGCTTCCTCTGCCCGTGCCACGGCTCGACCTACGATCTCGCCGGGCGCGTGTTCAAGAACAAGCCCGCGCCGCAGAACCTCGACATTCCGCCCTACATGTTCACCTCGGCCACGACCGTCGTGATCGGCAGGGACGAGAAGGGAGAAGCGTGATGGCGACCGACCACGAACCCGTGTCCACCTCCGGCCTGGCCGGCTGGATCGATGCGCGCTTCCCGTTCACGTCCACGCTGAAGAAGCACGTGACGGAGTACTACGCGCCGAAGAACTTCAACTTCTGGTACTTCTTCGGCTCGCTCGCGCTGCTGGTGCTGGCCAACCAGATCGTCACCGGCATCTTCCTCACGATGAACTACAAGCCCGATGCGACGCTCGCGTTCGCCTCGGTGGAGTACATCATGCGCGAGGTGCCCTGGGGCTGGCTGATCCGCTACATGCATTCCACCGGCGCCTCGATGTTCTTCGTGGTGGTGTACCTCCACATGTTCCGCGGGCTGCTGTACGGCTCGTACCGCAAGCCGCGCGAGCTGGTGTGGATCTTCGGCTGCGCGATCTTCCTGTGCCTGATGGCCGAGGCCTTCTTCGGCTACCTGCTGCCGTGGGGGCAGATGTCGTTCTGGGGCGCGCAGGTGATCGTGAACCTGTTCTCGGCGATTCCCTTCATCGGCCCCGACCTGTCACTGTGGATCCGCGGCGACTACGTGGTGTCCGACGTCACGCTGAACCGCTTCTTCGCGTTCCACGTGATCGCGATTCCGCTGGTGCTGGTGGGGCTCGTGCTCGCGCACCTGATCGCGCTGCACGAGGTGGGCTCGAACAATCCCGACGGCATCGAGATCAAGGACAAGAAGGACGAGCGCGGCATTCCGCTCGACGGTATCCCGTTCCATCCGTATTACTCGGTGCACGATTTCTTCGGTGTGTGCGTGTTCCTGATGGTGTTCGCGCTGATCGTGTTCTTCGCGCCGGAGATGGGCGGCTACTTCCTCGAGGCCAACAACTTCGTGCCGGCCAACCCGCTGCAGACGCCGCCCGAGATCGCGCCCGTGTGGTACTTCACCGCATTCTACGCGATGCTGCGCGCCACCACCGACCCGTTCAAGATCGTGCTGATGGGGGTGATCGCCGTGCTGGGCGTGGCCGCGCTGCTGCGCGCGCGCGGCAGGTGGCGGCTCGGGCTGCCGCTGCTGGCCGCTGCCATCGTGGTGTTCATGGCGCTGACCGAATCGAAGTTCTGGGGCGTGGTGGTGATGGGCTCGGCCGTGGTGTCGCTGTTCTTCCTGCCCTGGCTCGACCGCAGCCCGGTGAAGTCGATCCGCTACCGGCCCACCTTCCACAAGGTGTTTCTCGGCATCTTCGTGCTGGCCTTCCTCACGCTCGCGTTCCTCGGCACGCAGCCGCCCTCGCCGGCGCGAACGCTGATCGCGCAGGTGTGCGCGCTCGTGTATTTCGCGTTCTTCCTCGGCATGCCGCTCTGGACCCCGCTCGGCACCTTCAAGCGGCCGCCCGAGCGCGTCACTTTCCGGCCCCATTAACGTGAGCGAGGAGAACACGATGATCAGGATGCTTGAGCGTCTCGTGCTGCTGATCGGCGCCGCTTCGCTCGCGCTGGCTGCGGCATCGGCGCGCGCCGAGGACGGTAATTTTCCGCTCGACCGGGCGCCCGATAACGCGGAAAATCTCGTTGCCCTGCAGCATGGCGCGCAATTGTTTGTAAACTACTGCCTGAATTGCCATGGCGCGAGCCTGATGCGCTACAACCGTCTGACGGAGCTGGGCATATCCCAGAAGGAGATCGAGGCGAATCTCCTGTTCACGACGGACAAGGTCGGCAACACGATGAGCATCGCGATGCGACCCGACGACGCGAAGCGCTGGTTCGGCGTGACGCCGCCCGACCTCTCGGTCGAGGCACGGGCGCGCGGCCGCGACTGGCTCTACACGTATCTGCGCAGTTTCTATCGCGACGACACGCGGCCGACCGGCTGGAACAACGCGGTGTTCGAGAACGTCGGCATGCCCCATGTGCTCTGGCAGCTGCAGGGCCAGCGCACGGCGAAATACGAGGAAACGCCCGACCTGGAAACGGGCGAGAAGGTGCGCAAGCTGGTGGGCTTCGAGCCCGTCACGCAAGGAACGCTCTCGTCGGTGGATTATGATGCTGCCGTGGCCGACCTCGTCGCGTACCTGGGCTGGATGGCCGAACCCGAGCAGCAGACACGCAAGCGCGTTGGCGTCTGGGTGCTGATGTTCCTCGGCATCCTGACGTTTTTCGCGTGGCGGCTCAACGCCGCGTATTGGAAAGATATCAAGTAAACACGCCAAGACCGGCGTGGGGCCGGCGCAAGGAGAGACCTGCGGGCAGGTTGGTTCACGCGCTGGCCCTCGGCTTTTTTGAGGAAACGCTAATTATGATGGTTCTGTATTCGGGCACGACGTGTCCTTTCTCCCAGCGCTGCCGGCTGGTGCTGTTCGAGAAGGGCATGGACTTCGAGATTCGCGATGTGGACTTGTTCAACAAGCCCGAAGACATCGCCGTGATGAATCCGTATGGTCAGGTGCCGATTCTCGTCGAACGCGATCTGATCCTGTACGAGTCGAACATCATCAACGAGTACATCGACGAGCGCTTCCCGCACCCGCAGCTGATGCCGGCCGACCCGGTGCAGCGCGCGCGCGCGCGCCTGTTCCTGCTGAACTTCGAGAAGGAGCTGTTCGTTCACGTCAGCACGCTCGAGAACGAGAAGGGCAAGGCTGCGGAGAAGAATCACGAGAAGGCGCGTCTCGCGATCCGCGATCGCCTCACGCAGCTCGCACCGATCTTCGTGAAGAACAAGTACATGCTGGGCGAAGAGTTCTCGATGCTCGACGTCGCGATCGCGCCGCTGCTGTGGCGCCTGGATCATTACGGCATCGAGCTGTCGAAGAATGCCGCGCCGCTGATGAAGTACGCCGAGCGTATCTTCAGCCGCCCGGCGTATATCGAAGCGCTGACCCCGTCGGAAAAGGTGATGCGCCGTTAAACGGCCCTGCGGCCATCGGCATGCGCGTGGCTTCGGGCCGCGCCCATGCCTTGTACGAGGACTGTGATGCAAGAGACTTCCACGAAGCCGTATCTGCTGCGCGCGCTGTACGAGTGGTGCACGGACAACGGTTACACGCCGCACATCGCGGTGCGCGTCGACAACACGACGCGCGTGCCGCGGCAGTACGTGCGCGACGGCGAGATCGTGTTGAACATCAGCTTCGAGGCGACCACCGCGCTGCAGATGGGCAACGAATGGATCGAGTTCACGGCGCGATTCTCGGGCAAGGCGCACAAGCTCGAGGTGCCGGTTGCGAACGTGCTGGCGATCTACGCGCGCGAGAACGGGCAGGGCATGGCATTCCAGGTGGATGCGACCGCCGACGAGCCCGGCGACACCGAGATCGAGGCGGACGAGGCCGAGCATGACGCGCCGGCGCCGCATGTGGTGAGCGCAGAAGCGGCCGAGCCTTCCGAGGGCGAGGACGTGCCCGCGAGCAGCCCGGACGACAGCGACGACCCGTCGGGAAAGAGCAATCGACCCCGCCTCAAGATCGTGAAATGAGGTAGAATCTGCGGCTACGCCGGCTTAGCTCATCTGGTAGAGCAGTTGATTTGTAATCATCAGGTGGCGGGTTCGAGTCCTGCAGCCGGCACCAGTACCCATGCGGGTTCCAGAGATGGGACCCGCATTTTTTTGTTCTACAAACCGGGGCG
>JASLEG010000210.1 GCA_030151225.1 Burkholderia sp.
CTGGCCGGCATGAAGGACTCGAAGGTGATCGTGGCGATCAACAAGGACGAGGAGGCGCCGATCTTCAGCGTGGCCGATTACGGCATCGTCGGCGATCTGTTCACGGTCGTGCCGGAACTCGTCGCGGCGCTCGGCTGAGCGACATGGGCGCCACCTCGACGGGCCAGCCGATGCGCGCGAGTGCCGCCACAGCGCCGTTCGCGCGCGAGCGCGAGGCCGGCGCGAGCAGCGCGAACGCCGACGACGCGGCCGTGTGGCGCTGGTTCTCGATGCTGATGCAGGAGCGCCGCATCCGCTGGTGCGAGGCGCATTCGGTGTGGCTCGTCAGCGTCGACCACCGGCACGTGGCGTCGCGCGCCTCGTTCGACGACGCGATTCGCGCGGCGAAGCAGGCTTGCGAGGGCACGGGCCGGTCGGTCTAGAATGACCGGCCACGCCTTGCCGACAGGAGCGCCCCGATGCTGAGCTTTCGTCCCCTGCACCGCGAATCGCCCGACGACCGGGCCGCGGTCACGCGCGTGCTGCTTGCTGCGCCGACGTATGCGTGGCAGGTCGAGGGGCGCGCGCCGCGTGCCGAGGACGCCGACGATTTCTTCGACGGCCGCCCCGACGGCACCGACCTCGACGACAAGTGCACGCTCGGCTTTCTCGACGGCAGCACGCTGATTGGTTGCGCGGACCTGATCCGTGCGTGGCCGGCGCCCGATTGCGCGTGGCTCGGCCTGCTGCTGTTCGCCGAAGCACATCAGGGCCGCGGGCACGGCAGCGCGGCGCTCGCACTGCTGCTCGAAATGGTGCGGGGCTGGGGCTGCACGCGGCTGCAACTGGCGGCGGTGGCCTCGAACCCGGGCGCGCTCGCGTTCTGGCGGCGCATGGGATTCGACGAGGTGCGCCGTGCGTGCAACCCGCGTTTCGCGGCGGAACTGGTGGTGATGGAGCGCGCGGTGCGGCCGGCCTTCCTGCAGTGACGGGCGCCGCGCTCAGCGCTTGCGTGCCATCCCGAGCAGCATCCACACGATGCAGACGACCATCGCGATCGCCCCGAGCTCCTCGAACAGCCCGCTGCGATCGTCGCGCGTGAGCGGATCCAGGGGATCGAGTACCGAGCGCTGCGGCGCGTCCGGATCGTAGTACACGTCGACATCCGTATCGACGGGACGGAACGCGGCTGCGGCGGCCGCGGAGCCGAATTCGCTCACCTGATGGTGCCGGGCGAGATCGGTGCTGCTTGCGCGATACGGCGTGCCGTCGACGAAATACGTGTATGTCCAGACCGGATACCAGAAGTGGCGCGCCGAGCGCCCCGTGGTGGTCATCTCTTCCACGCGCATCGTGCGGATCTGGCCGTGCGCGACGCGCCAGGTCTGCTCGTCGTGCGCGTAGACCATCGCTCGCAGGTCGTTGACCATCGGCAAGCCGATGGCGAACAGGATCCCGAGCACCAGCGCGATGCCGATCTTGCCGTTGGTGTCGAGCTTGCCGCGCCAAGGTCGTTTCATGGCGATCCCGTGTGGTTGTGGTGGTTCTGCCGGCAAGGCTGCCGGCCCCGCGCGCCGAATGGCCGATCGAGCGCGGCGGGTGGCGCGATTGTCGGCCAATCGCGTCCGCTTGTCGAATCCGCGCGCCACCCGCGCGCCCCGCCCCGGCAATCCAGTAACATTGCCACTTCGGCACCGCCGCGTGCCGCTGCAGCCATCGACCGGGAGCGAATACAGCGTGGGCAAGAAAGGAGCGACACAGGCCACTTCGATGAAGGACGTCGCGCGCATCGCGGGCGTATCGACGATGACCGTATCGCGGGCCATGCGCGCGCCCGACAGCGTGTCGCCGCAGGTGCTCGAAAGCGTACGCGCCGCGATCGAGGCGAGCGGCTACGTGCCGAACCGCATCGCCGGCAGCCTCTCGTCGAACCGCTCCACCGTGGTGGCACTGGTGGTGCCGAGCCTGCGCAACGCGCTCTACGTCGAAACCATCAAGGGCATCTCCGAGGTGCTGACGCGCAACGGCCTGCACCTGATGATCTCCGACAGCGGGCTCGATCTCGAGGAAGAGGAAAAGCTCGTCGCCGAATACATCTCGCTGCGCGTGTGCGGCGTGATCCTGCACAACACCAGACACACGCCGCGCACCGTCACGATGCTGCGCAACAGCGGCATTCCGTGCGTGGAAACCGGCAATCTCGGCAACGACCCGATCGACATGGCCGTCAGCTATTCGAACTACGCGGCCGGCAAGGCGATGGCGCGGCATCTGCTCGACGCCGGCTATCGCCGCTTCGCGTTCGCGAGCCTGCCCGTGGCCGGCAGCGATCGCCTGCGCCAGCGCCGCAACGGCTTCCTCGCGGAACTGAAGCGGGCCGGCTCGCCGATCGCGCCGGAACTCGTGCTCGAGGTGGAGCCGGGCCTCGACAGCGGCTCGCGCGCGCTCGCGCACGTGGTGGATCACGCGCCCGCCGTGCAGGCCGTGTTCTTTGCCGGCGACGTGCTGGCGGTGGGCGCGATCTTCGAGTGTCAGCGGCGGGGCATCGCGGTGCCCGAGCGCATCGCGATCGCGGCCTCGGACGACAACGAGCTGATGCAGAGCACCGTGCCGCCGATCACCACGGTGGCCTTCCCGCGCTACGAGATCGGCGCGCGCAGCGCCAGCATGATCGTGGCGCGCACCAGGGGCGAGGCGCTGCCGGAATCGCGCGTGGACGTGGGCTTCGAGGTGATCCGGCGCGGCAGCACCTGAGCCGCGCCTGGAGGAAGGCGGCGCGTCAGGCCAGTCCGCTTTCGTCCATCGCCTTCAGCGCCGCGATCAGCGCGAAGCGCGACTGCTCCACGGCCTCGATCGGGTTGCTGCAGCGCGTGTTGTAGTACAGGTCGCGGCCGAGGCTCACGATGTCGCGATTCCACTGCGCCGTGCAGCCGGCCAGCTCGATCGCGCGCTCGCGCACCGAATCCTTCGGCACGATCTCGTTGACCAGATGGAAGCGCTGCGCCTCCTCGGCGTTCAGCAGGCGCGCGCGATACACCATGTCCCACAGCAGCTTCTTCGGCAGGCTGTCCTTCACGATCGCGAGCGCCAGGAACGGAAACAGGCCATGCGCGATCTCGGGCAGCCCGAAGCTCGCGTCCGCGTGCGTGACGGCCAGGTCGCAGGCCGTGAGCAGGCTGAAGCCGCCCGCGTGCGTGTTGCCGTTGTTCGCGCACACGAGCGGCTTGCCCACCCGCGTCATCGCGCGCTCCATGTCGCTGAACGCGCGCGCGAAGCCGAGCCGGCCCTCGCTGCTGCCGCCGGCGCTCTGGTAATCGCCGCCGGTGCAGAACACGTCGCCGTGGCCGGTCAGCACCACGCCGCTGATGGCCTTGTCGACGCGCGCGTCCTCGAAGGCGCGCGCGGCCTGTTCGGCCATGTGCTGCGTGACGCGATTGTTGTTCTCGGGGCGGTGCATGACCAGCACGCGCACGCTGCCGTGATTCTCGATCCGGATGTCGCCTGCCTGGGATGCGCTCATGTCCTGTTGTCCTGGTTCGGTTGAGGTTGAGGGAGCGCGCGAGGGTGGCGCGAAGTTCAGCCGCGCGCTTCGTGCCATTCGTGCGCGCCGTCGGCGGCCTGCGCGTCGGGCGGCCGCGGGCGGCTCACCAGCAGCAGCATCAGCCACGCGAACACGCCGTACAGCGCGATTGCCTGCAGGCCGCCGGCCGTGGAGCCGGTCGCGTCCTTGATCACGCCCACCACGTAGGGCGCGGCGAAGCCCGACAGGTTGCCGAGCGAATTGATCACGGCGAAGCCCACCGCGGCCACCGTCGGGCCGAGCAGGCGCGGCATCAGTGCCCAGAAGATCGGGAGTGCGGAAAATACCCCGAACGACGCGAGGCACAGCAGCGCGAGCTTCAGCGCGGGCGTGGCCACCAGCGTCGAGCCGCCGAGGCCCGCGATGCCGAGCGCCATCGGCAGCAGCACGTGCACGCGGCGCTCGTCGCGACGATCGGAGCGACGCCCCCACCACAGCATGCCGAAGCCGCCCACCGCGAACGGCACGGCCGCGACGAGGCCCACTTGCGGCAGGCTCAGGTGGAAGGTGTGCACGATCTGCGGCAGGAAGAAGCTGAGCCCGAAGTTGATCGCGACGATGCCGAAATACGCCGCCGCCAGCATCAGCACCACCGGCCGCTTCACGATGTTCACGAAGCCGTGCTCGACCACCCGCGCCGGGCGGCGACGCTCCCCGGCCAGCGTGGCCGTGAGCCAGGCGCGTTCGTCGGGCGCGAGCCATTCGGCCTGCGCGGGCGAATCGCGCAGCAGCTTCAGCACCACCCCCGCCAGCAACAGCGACGGCACCGCCTCGGCGATGAACATCAACTGCCAGCCCTTCAGGCCCAGCACCCCGTCGTGGCTCAGCAGCCAGCCCGACAGCGGCGAGCCGAACACGCTCGCGAACGGCATCGCGGCCATGAAGGCGCCCACCACGCGGCCGCGATGGCGCTCGGGCACCCAGTACGTCAGGAACAGGATCACGCCGGGGAAGAAGCCGGCCTCGGCCGCGCCGAGCAGCACGCGGATCGCGTAGTAGCTCCACGGCCCGGTGATGAAGGCGGTGAGCGCCGACAGCACGCCCCACGTGAGCATGATGCGGGCGATCCAGCGCCGCGCGCCCACCTTCTCGAGCGCGAGATTCGACGGCACCTCGCACAGGAAGTAGCCGATGAAGAAGAGCCCCGCGCCGAGTCCGAAGGTGGTGGACGAGAAGCCGAGGTCGGCGCTCATCGTCAGCGCGGCGAAGCCCACGTTCACGCGATCGAGGAACGAGACGATGAAGCAGATCACGAGCAGGGGCACGAATCTGCGCGTGACGCGACGCAGGGTTCGCGATTCGACGTCGAGCATGGAAAGGTCTCCGAAACATGCGGCGGCCTGCCGGCGGGCGGGGGCGATGCAGGCGTAATCTTGGTCGCTTGCCGGGCCCGCGGTATAGGTACATACCCTTCGGAGTGCTCGAATTGCGGCTCGGAAGTCAATGTATCTATTTGATTTGTTTGATGTATTTTTGAGTCGCATCGATTTGTTATCGATATCAACTTTTTGCGGCGAGCCCTTGCCTGTCTCGCGAAGTTATCGATATCATGAAAAACATCAACCACGCCCCAGGAGACATGCCTTGAACCGCTCTGCCCAATTCCGCGAGTTGCTGAAGTCCCCGCCGTTCGTGTGCCTCGGTGCGCACGACGCCGTCACCGCCATGCTGGCCGAGCACGCCGGCGCGAAGGCGATCTACGTGAGTGGCTTCGCCGCGTCGGCGATCGTGGCGGGCCAGCCCGACGTGGGCCAGCTCACGCAGACGGAAATGTTCGAGCACATCCGTCGCATCTGTCGCGTCACCAAGGTGCCGGTGTTCGCCGATGCCGATACCGGCTACGGTGGTGTGCTCGATTGCCAGCGCACCGTGCGCCTGTGGGAAGAGGCGGGCGCGTCGGTGCTGCACCTCGAGGATCAGGCCGTGCCGAAGAAGTGCGGCCACTTCGCCGGCAAGCAGCTGGTGTCGAAGGAGGAGATGCAGCAGAAGCTCGCGGCGATGCTGGCCGCGCGCACCGATCCGAACTTCTTCATCGTGGCGCGCACCGACGCGATCGCGGTGACGGGCCTGAACGACGCGATCGAGCGCCTCGAATCGTATGCGGCGATCGGCGCCGACGGCCTGTACGCCGACGCGCCGGAAAGCGTGGACCAGATGCGCGAGCTGATCCGCCGCCTGAAGCCGCTCGGCAAGCCGATCCTGTTCAACATGGCGCGCTCGGGAAAGAGCCCGTATCTGTCGCTGAAGGAGGTGCACGAGATCGGCTTCGACTACGCGCTGTGCCCGATCGAGCCGATGTTCGCGATGCACAAGGCCGTGAAGGAAATGATGGAGATCTTCATGCGCGAAGGCTCCACCAACGCGGTGGCCGACCGGCTCACCTCGTTCGAGGACTTCAACCGCTTCGTGGGCCTCGACGCGGCCGTGGCGGAAGAAGCGCGCTACGCGAACCTGGCGCGCTGAGCCGCGCGAACGATGCGTGCAGGCGCCCATCAGGCGGCAGGCGGCACGCATCGCTCGACGCGCTCGTGCACGAGATGCCCGAGTTCGTCGAGGCGTGGCTCGCCCATGCGGGCAAGCCGCTGCGCGACGGGCCGCTCGTGCCGAAGTCGAAGGCGCCGGTGGGGTTCGCGCTGAATGCGGCCATGACGCATCTGCGTCACGCGCTGCAATGCGACGCCAGGCGCTGCGCAGCGGCTTCGCGGCCTTCATCGCGTTTCCGGCGTGCCGTGGAAAGCCGGCGTGCTGGAACCGAAGCCGAAGGCGTTCATCTACATCGCGGTGGCCGTGTCGGCCACGCACCAGTTCGTGCCGGGCACGCGCATCCACGTGAAGAACGCGCTCGATTACGGCGCGAGCGCGATGGGGATTCGGAGTTTCGCGGCGAGCCTGCCGCTGATCGACGAGGAGGTCGCCCGGCATCGCGCCGACCGCGGCGGCACGGCAGGCACATGACGGCAGGACGGCCGGCGGGGCCGACATCCCGCCGGCACGGATAACGATCGCACAATCGCGACGAATCAGGAGACAAGGATGGACGAGCTCGGAATCCGCACCATGCGCCGCGTCTTGCGGCGCTATCTGCCGCTGTTGATCGTGTGTTTCGTGGTGTCGTTTCTCGACCGCGTGAACGTGGGCTTCGCGGCGCTGACGATGAATCGCGAGCTCGGCTTCTCGTCCACGGTGTTCGGCACCGGCGCGGGGCTGTTCTTCATCGGCTACGTGATCTTCGAGGTGCCGTCGAACCTGCTGCTCGAGCGCGTGGGCGCGCGGCGCTGGATCGCGCGCATCATGCTGAGCTGGGGCCTGCTGTCGGCCTGCATGGCCTTCGTGCAGGGGCCGTGGAGCTTCTACACGCTGCGCGCATTGCTCGGCGTGGCCGAGGCCGGCTTCTTTCCCGGCATCATGCTGTACTTCACCTACTGGATTCCCGGCGCGTGGCGCGCGCGCACCGTCAGCGTGTTCATGGCGGCGATGCCGTTCGCGAACGTGCTCGGCGCGCTGTCCTCGGGCTGGCTGCTGAGCCACGACGGCGTGTTCGGCCTGCACGGCTGGCAGTTCATGTTCATCGCCGAGGGCCTGCCGGCCGTGCTGCTCGCCTTCGTGGTGCTGGCGGTGCTGCGCGACACGCCCGAGCAGGCACGCTGGCTCGCCGCCGACGAACGCGCCTGGCTCGCGCGCACCATCGCGGCCGAGCGAGCCCGCGTGCCGGCCGCGCGCCACGGCGGCTGGCGCGTGCTCGCCAATCCGCTGATCGTGGCGCTCGCGCTCGCCTATTTCGGCATCAATCTCGCGATCTTCGGCATGAGCTTCTTCCTGCCGCAGATCGTGGCGGTGTTCCACCTGAGCCTGCGCATGGTGGGCGTGGTGGCCGCGGTGCCGTTCCTGATCGCCGGGGTGGGCATGATCGCCTGGGGCCGGCGCTCCGACCGCCGCGACGAGCGACGCTTCCATCTGCTGCTGCCGCTCGCGCTCGCCGTGATCGGCCTGGCCGGCTCGACCGTGGCCGGCGTGCCCGCCGTGAAGCTGGCCTGCCTGTGCCTGGCCGCGTTCGGCACCTTCGCGGCGGTCGCGATCTTCTGGTCCACGCTGCCGCTGCTGCTCGGCCCCGGCGTGGCCGCGGTGGGCTTCGGCGCGATCAACGCGTTCGGCAACCTGGCCGGCTTCACCGCGCCGTTCGCGATCGGCGTGGTGAAGGACGCCACCGGCAGCTTCGACGCGGGCATCCAGCTGATCGCGCTGTACGGCTGCTTCGCGCTGGCCGCGCTGGGCTGGGCGATGCGCCGCGCCCGCGCGCGGCCCGCCGACGGCGACGCCCCGCACGAACTGGCCGCCTCCAAACGCTCCTGATCCCCCGACGGAACCCCTGCTCATGCTGAACATCGTCTTTCTCGACCGCGACACGCTCTCGCCGCGAACCCGGCTGCGCCGCCCGGCCTTCGCCCACGACTGGCGCGAATACGGCCGCACCGCGCCGCACGAGGTGGCCGAGCGGATTCGCGACGCCGACATCGTGATCACCAACAAGGTGCCGGTCGGCACCGACGCGCTGGCCGGCGCGGCGCGCGTGAAGCTGATCGCGGTGGCCGCCACCGGCACCAACGTGGTGGACGTGGGCGCCTGCCAGGCACGCGGCATCGCGGTGTCGAACATCCGCGACTACGCCGTGCACACGGTGCCCGAGCACACCTTCGCGCTGATCTTCGCGCTGCGGCGCAGCCTCGTGGCCTATCGCGATTCGGTGCGCGCGGGCCGCTGGGACGAGTCCGGGCAGTTCTGCTTCTTCGATCACCCGATCCGCGATCTGGCCGATTCCACGCTCGGCGTGATCGGCGACGGCGCGCTCGGCCGCGCGGTGGCCGCGATGGGCCGCGCGCTCGGCATGCGCGTGCTGATCTCCGCGCACAAGGGCCGCGACGGGATGGGCTCGCTCTACACGCCGTTCGACACGGTGATGCGCGAGTCCGACGTGATCACGCTGCATTGCCCGCTCAAGCCGGCCACCCGCAACCTGATCGACGCGCGCGAATTCGCGCTGATGCGGCGCTGCCCGCTGCTGATCAACACCGCGCGCGGCGGCCTCGTCAACGAACATGCGCTGGGCCCCGCGCTGGCCGAAGGCCGCATCTCGGGCGCCGGCTTCGACGTGGCGACCTCGGAGCCGCTCGCGGCCGATCACCCGTTCCGTGCGCTGCTCGACCTGCCGAACTTCCTGCTCACGCCGCACGTGGCGTGGGCCAGCGAGGCGGCCGTGCAGGCACTGGCCGACCAGCTCGTCGCCAATCTCGAGGCGTTCGAGCAGGGCGCACCGCGCAATCTCGTCGCCGTCTGATCGCAGTCCTTACCGGAGATCATCATGCAGGCTGACATGCAGGTCGACACCAGGATCGGCGCGCGCCTCGACGCCGTGCCGCTGTCGCGCTATCACTGGCGTCTGCTCGCGCTGATCGCGGCGGGCATGTACTTCGATTCGTTCGACATCTACATCGCGGGCACCGTGCTCGCGGCCATGATCAAGAGCGGCGAATCCACGCTGCAGCTCAACGCCAGCTTCGTGTCGGTGACCTTCATCGGCATGATGGTGGGCGCCTGGCTGTCCGGCGTGATGGGCGACCGCTACGGGCGGCGCTTCTGCTACCAGTTCAACCTGCTGATCTACGGGCTCGGCTCGCTGGCCGCCGCGCTCGCGCCCTCGATCCACTGGCTGATCTTCTTCAGGCTGGTGATGGGCGTGGGCATGGGTGCCGAGATCGTGGTGGGTTACGGCACGCTCAGCGAATTCATTCCGCCGACCTGGCGCGGGCGCTTTGGCACCATCGTCAATCTGGTGATCAATTCCTCGCTGTTCCTGTCCACGCTGCTGGGCTGGATGATCGTGCCGCATTACGGCTGGCGCTGGATGTTCGCGATCGCCGGCGTGGGCGCCCTGGTGGCGTGGTTCCTGCGCAAGCGCCTGCCCGAATCGCCGCGCTGGCTGGCCTCGAAGGGCCGGGTGCGCGAGGCGCTGCAGGTGGTGGAGTCGATCGAGACGGCCTGCGGGGTGACGCCGTCCTCGCAGGTGTCGCGCACGGAGCCGGCGGCGCCCGCGCGCGTGCGGCAGGGCGAAGCCCGCGCCGGCCGCCTGCGCGACCTGTTCGCGCCCGGCATGCGGGCCCGCACGCTCAGTGCGATCACGGTGCTGGTGGTGCAGTTCGTGGCGCAGTTCGCGTTCGTGAGCTGGATTCCCACCTTTCTCGTGAAGGAAGGGCACAGCATTTCCAGTTCGCTGGGCATGACCGCCGTGATGTTCGCGGGCGGCCCGGTCGGCTCGATCGTGGCCTTCCTGCTGACCGAGCGGATCGGCCGCAAGTGGGGCATCGTGGCCTTCTCGGTGATCTGCGCCGTGCTCGGCGCGGGCTATCCGTTCGCGCAGCAGGCCTGGCTCGTGGCCACGCTCGGCTTCGTGATCACCGCGTGCCTGTACGTGCTGTCGTCGTTCACGATCGCGAGCTACGTGCCCGAACTGTTCCCCACCGCACTGCGGCTGCGCGGCGCCGGGCTCGCGAACACGGTGGGCCGCGCGGTCAGCATCGCGCTGCCGTATGCGGTCACGGCCGCCTACGCGGGCACCGGCATCGCAGGGGTACTGACGCTGATTGTCGGCACGCTGCTGGCGCAGGCGCTGATCGTGGGCGTGTTCGGGCCCGAGACCAGGAACCGCTCGCTCGAGGCGATCTCGACGGGGCCCGCGGCCGGCGGCGACACGCGTGCGGAAATGGCCGGGAGCGGCAGCGGGCTGCGGTAAAGGCGTTGAGGCGGCGCACCGGCGTTACCGGTAGAACACGTACTCGGCCAGATACGGCGTGCTGCCGACCTGATGCTCGCTCGCGCAGGCCGCGCCCGGTGCCGTGCCGCCCACGGTGTCGCGCCGCTGCACGTAGCGCACGCCGGCCAGCAGGCCGGCCGGTGCGCCTGCATCGTGCGTTTCGAGCAGCAGTTGCGGAATGCTCGCCGCGTTCGGGCTCGGCCGCTGCGCGAGCACGCGGCCGACGATCCGGCTGCCGTCGTGCGCCTCCCACGACGGCCCCGCGCCATGCCGCAGGATCGCGGCCCCGCTCGCGTCGTACAGTACCGCGTCGGGATTCCTGAATACCCATTGCAGCCGATGCTGCGCATCGAATTCGCAGGCGTAGACCTGCACGCCCGATGCGTGCAGCGTCAGCGCGCGCGTGCCGGCCGGCGGGTCGATCGACGGCGCAGGTGCGGCGGAAGCCGATGCGGATGCGGATGCGGCCGGCCCCTGGGCGGCCGGCATGGCGCAGGCACCCAGCAGCGCGGTGGTCAGTGCGGCGGCCAGCGCGGCGGCGGCGCGGATTTTCGTGGTGGACATCGGTAGCTCCCATCGGATGGCTGGATCGTGGGCCGGCCTGGCCTCACATCCCCCACAACACCCGAACCCGCCGGCTTATTCCATCGCTCGACAAAAAAATCCGGCGGATCGCATCGCGCCGCCACCTTTTCGATTTTTCGACGACGACATGGAATAAAGTCGGCCGCCGCGCGTTTTGACGACGACGAACGTGACTTCGCCGCGATCGCCGACAGGCGAATCGAGTCGGCGTGGCACGTGTCGCCCATGCGTCCATCGGATCGCGGCGTGTTCCGGACCGGTGCGCGATTCCACCATTCATTAAGGAATCCAATATGATTTTCAACCGCAAGGCCATCCTCGTCGCGCTCGCCGGCATCGCCGCCATCACGCTCGCCGCATGCGGCGGCACCGACGACGGCGCGCCGCCGGCCGCTGCCGCGCCCGCCCAGCCGTCCACGCCGGCCGCGGCGACCTTCAAGACCACCGTCCTCGTGTCGGACGGCAGCGCGAGCGCGCCGAACACGGATGCGAACCTGAGGAACGGCTGGGGCATCGCGTTCAACCCCACCGGCGTGATGTGGGTGTCGGACAACAACAGCAGGAAGTCGTCGCTGTACGACGGCAACGGCGCGGTGCAGTCGCTGGTGGTGACGATTCCGCCAAACGCGGCCGGCACGCCGGCCGGCCCCACCGGCATCGTGTTCAACAAGACCACCGATTTCCCGATCGCCGCGCCCGGCTCGACGGCCTCGAACGCGGTGTTTCTGTGGGCCACCGACGCGGGCACGATCGCGGCATGGTCGCCGAAGCAACTGCCGACGGCGGCGCTCAACGCGGTGGACAACAGCGGAACCGGCGCGATCTACAAGGGCCTCGCGATCGGCGTGAACGCCGGGCAGAACGTGCTGTACGCCACCGACCTGCACAATCGCCGCGTCGACGTGTTCGACAAGGCCTTCAACCGCATCACGCCGTCGGCCAATGCGTTCGTCGATCCGGGCCTGCCCGCCGGCTTCACGCCGTTCGGCATCGCCGCGATCGGCGGCACCGTGTACGTGTCGTACGCGCTGCTCGGCCCGGACGGCACCAAGCAGGCGAACGGCGCGGGCAACGGCGTGGTGGACGCGTTCGACCCGGCCGGCAACTTCGTCAAGCGCATCGCCACGCAGGGCACGCTGAATTCGCCGTGGGGCATGGTGATCGCGCCCGCCGGCTTCGGCCGCTTCGCGGGCGACCTGCTGGTGGGCAACTTCGGTGACGGCACGATCGACGCGTTCGATCCGGGCACCGGCGCGTTCGTGGCCGCGATGACCAACCCGGACGGCTCGACCTTCAGGCAGGCCGGCATCTGGGGCATGTCGTTCGGCAACGGCTTCGCGAATCAGCCGGCGGGCACGCTGTTCTTCGCTGCCGGCCCGACGCCGACCACCGGCGTGTATGGCCGCGTGGACGTGAGCGGCGGGAATTGAGGCCGTAAGGCGACGCGCGGCAAGACGCGGCGGCCCGCGGGAATTTGAAACGATGCGCGTGCGCGCGGCGACGCGGTATGCTTCGCTGCGCACGCCGCCTCACGCCCCCGTCTTCAACGAACCGCCCGCCATGCCGTCTCCGTCACCGTTTCCGTCTTCCACCCCCGTCTCCACCGAGCCGTCCGAGCCAGGACACGACACGCGCTACGCCTGGAAGGCGCTGGCCGGCTCCGCGATCGGCTATGCGATGGACGGCTTCGACCTGCTGATCCTCGGCTTCATGCTGCCGGCGATCTCGGCGGCGCTGCACCTGAACCCCGGCCAGGCCGGCGCGCTGGTGACCTGGACCCTGGTGGGCGCGGTGGCCGGCGGCCTGATCTTCGGCGCGCTCGCCGACCGCTACGGCCGCGTGCGGGTGCTGACCTGGACCATCGCGCTGTTCGCCGTGTTCACCGGGCTGTGCGCGCTGGCGCAGGGCTTTGCCGACCTGCTCGTGTATCGCACCGTGGCCGGCATCGGCCTCGGCGGCGAGTTCGGCATCGGCATGGCGCTGGCGGCCGAGGCGTGGCCGGCGGCGAAGCGCGCGCGCGTGTCGTCCTACGTGGCGCTCGGCTGGCAGTGCGGCGTGCTGCTCGCCGCGCTGGTCACGCCCACGCTGCTGCAGTGGATCGGCTGGCGCGGCATGTTCGCGGTGGGCATGCTGCCGGCGCTGGTGGCGTGGCAACTGCGCAATCGCCTGCACGAGCCCGAGCCGTTCGTGCGCGCGAGCGCGCCGGCCGACGCGCCGGGCCTCGCGGCGCGCTTTCGCCTGCTGTTCGCCGACGCGCGCACGGCCCGCACCAGCGCCGGCATCGTGATCCTCTGCGCGGTGCAGAACTTCGGCTACTACGGAATCATGATCTGGCTGCCGAGCTTCCTTGCGAAGCGGCTCGGCTTTTCGCTGACCAAATCGGGCATGTGGACGGCCGTGACCGTGCTCGGGATGATGGCGGGCGTGTGGGCCTTCGGGCAGCTCGCCGACCGCATCGGCCGCAAGCCCACCTTCCTCGCCTATCAGGCCGGCGCGGTGGCGATGGTGTTCGTCTACGCGCAACTGAGCGATCCGGCCGCGCTGCTGTGGGCCGGCGCGCTGATGGGGATGTTCGTGAACGGGATGGTGGGCGGCTACGGCACGCTGATGTCCGAGGCCTATCCGACCGCGGCGCGCGCCACCGCCCAGAACGTGCTGTGGAACCTGGGCCGTGCCGTGGGCGGTTTCGGGCCGCTGGTGGTGGGCGCGCTCGCCGCGCGCTATTCGTTCCAGACGGCGATCGCCGCGCTGGCCACGCTGTACGTGCTCGACATCGTGGCCACGCTGTGGCTGATTCCGGAGCTGAAGGGGCGCGCGCTCGACTGAGGCCGGCGCGCGCACCGGGCGCTCATTCTGCTGTCGGGCCCGCGTCGATGCCGAGCTCGCCGGCCAGCCGCTCGACCAGCGCGCGCAGCCGGGCCACTTCGGCGGCGAGGCGCTCGTGATCGTCGCGCAGCGCCTCGAATTCCGCGGCGGGCACGCTGCCGGCCGTGCTCGAACCACTTTCCGCCGAGCGCGGCGCGGCCGCGTAGGCCGACACGTCCACCTCGCCGCACAGCAGATGCATCCAGCGGCTCTCGCGCTCGCCGGCGGCGCGCGGCAGCTTCACCACCAGCGGCGTGGCGCGCTCGGCCAGCTCCTCCAGGAAGCTCTCGACCGACGACACGTCGGCGAAGCCGTGCAGGCGCGCCGAATTCAGGCGCAGCTCGGCGGCCGTCTGCGCGCCGCGCAGCAGCATCACGGTTAGCAGGGCGACCGCCTGGCTCGGAATGCCGAGCACGCGGTTCAGGTTGTGCTCGAAGCGCGGCACGCGGCTGCTGCTGCCCTCGAACACCAGGCTCACGCGCTTCAGTTCCTCGATCGAGGCCAGCACCTCGGCCTCGCTCGCGTTCATCACGGGCGCGCGCGCCGTCTTCTGGTTGCAGCCGGCCGTCAGTGCGTTGAGCGAGAGCGGATAGGTGTCGGGCACGGTGTGCTGCTTTTCGATCAGCACGCCCACGATGCGGGCTTCGAGGGCGGTGAGGGTGCGCAGCGCGCGCGGGGCGGGGGCTTCGTTGGGCGTGGTCATCGGCGGACGGTGAAAGGGGGAAGTCGCGAAATCCGGTGGAGCGTTGCAGCGATGATATACGCTCGCGGCGCGGGGGCGGTCGGCGCGCCCCCTTTCTGCGTCGCACAGGGGCGGGATGGCATCATGGCGGGCCCGGTCGCCGACCGCCCCCGAGCCCGCAAGCGCATGTCGATCCCGTTCCGCTTTGCCGTTGCTTCCGCTGCCCCGTCTTCCACCGACGCCGCCGTCCTCCCGAATCCCTCGCACCTGCTCCGCCTCGCCGCCGGCGCCGTCGCCGTCACCGTGCTGGCCGGCACCTGCGTGGCGGGCCACGCGGCCGAGCCGGCCGCCGTGTCGGCGGCCTCCGCCGCTTCCGAGGTCGTGGCCAGCGCCCCGGCCGCCGAGCCCCGCATCGAGCCGCTGGCCACGCCGGTGGCCGCGCGCAGGCTGCCGCCGGTCGGCACCACCTGGTGCTACAGCGCCGGCCCGCAGGTGCGCGCGTCGATGACGCTGACCGGCGTGGACGGCGACGTCGCCACCTACACGCTCAACGACGCGCCCTCGCATCCGGCCCTGAAGGAGCAGATCGACGCCTATTCGGAGATCAGCCCCGAGCGCCACGGCGAGCGCCGCCTGCTGGCGTTCCCGCTCGAACAGGGCAAGCAGTGGCACGACACGTTCGATCAGACGGTGACGATGGGCGGGCCCCAGCCGCGCTACCGCTACCACCTGCGCGCCACCGCCACGAGCACGGTGGCCGGCACCGAGCGCCGCACGACCGCGGCCGGCACCTTCGACACCATCGTGGTGGTACGCGACACGCAATGGACGCGCAGCGCCCCCGAGGCGCTGGCCGATGCGATGCACGACGAACACTGCGCGACCGACGCCTGCACGGCGAGCGGCGCGAGTCGCGACGTGTACTGGTACGCCCCGGCGCTGGGCCGCGCCGTGCTGCGCGCCTATCTGCGCAGCGGCTGGCCCGAGCTGCCGACGTCGGCCGATCCCGACGAATTGCTGCACGACAGCGCCTCGCTCGTGACCGAGCTGGTGGGCTACGGCCCGGACACCAACGCATGCCGGGCGGCGCCGCCGGCCGTGCTGGGCCGCCTGCCCACCACGCCGTGGCCCGGCTTCGCCGCGCTGCCGAACGACAGCTGGGAATTCCTGATGCGCCGCGACGGCATGGGCGAGTAGGCCGCGCTCAGCGGAACGCGCGCAACTGCCCCGTCATCATCTGCAGCATCTTGTTGGCGGCCACCGACAGCTTGCGGCCCACGCGCGTCATCATGTGCGCCTCGGCGTTCTCGAGGATCGGGTGGGCGATCTCCACCGCGAACAGCGTCTTCGCCTGCAGCTCGGCGGCCACCGCGAAGGCCGGCATCACCGCCACGCCGAGCCCCGACTTCACGAACTCCTTGAGGATCGCGAACGAGTTGGTGGCCACCACCGGGTCGAGCCGCACGCGCTCGGCGTATTCCACCGCCTCGAGCATCTGCCGCGTGCCGTAGGACGGATGGGGGGCCGCCAGCGGGTAGGTGGCGAGCTGCTGGATCGTCAGCGCCTTGTGCTGGCGGCGCGGGAAGTCGGGGCCCACGATCGCCATCATCGGCTGGCGCTTCGAGGCGCGCGACACGAGCTTCGGCTCGGCCGGCGGGTTGTAGACGAGGCCGATCTCGCCCTCGTCGTTCGAGATCTTGCGGATCACGTCGTTGGTGCTGCCCACGTCCAGATTGACGTGGATGCCCGGGTACTGGCGGCAGAACTGCTGCATCGGCCCGGCCATCAGGTCCGACACGAAACCCTCGCCCACCACCAGGTTCACCGTGCCCGTCTTGAGGCCGCGCAGCTCCTGCAACTGCGAGATCAGGTCGTCGCGGTGGGCGAGCTGTTCGCGGAAATACTCGATCACGCAGCGGCCCGCATCGGTGGGCGTCACGCCGCGCGCATGGCGCTCCACCAGGGTGGCGTCGAGCTCCTTTTCCAGCAGGCCGATCTGGCGGCTCACGGCCGACGGCGCCACGTCGAGCCAGTCGGCCGCCGCGCGGATCGTGCCGCAGCGCACCGCCTCGTAGAAATAGACGATCCGGCTGTCGGTGAGGGTGTCGGTCATGGCTCGAGTGTTCTGAAAAACAGAACATTTCCAATATTGGCGTTGATTGATTATACGGATCGCCGGGTCGAATATCGATGCCATGCAAGGCGGCCGCACGCTCGCGTGTCGCCCCCAGTCACGGGCAATCGGGAGTTTCGGCATGACAACGGCAGGTGTGATCGGCTTGGGCAACATGGGACGCGGCATGGCGGGCTCGCTGCGGCGCTGCGGTTACGAGGTGCTCGGCTACGACGCGGCGCCCGGGGTGGCCGTCGCGCTGGCGGAACAGGGCGTGGTGGCGGCGCGCGCCTCCGTGGCGGAGATCGCGCGCGACGCCGACGTGCTGCTGCTGTCGCTGCCCACCTCGGCGATCGTCGAGGCGGTGGTGCTCGGCGAAGGCGGCGTGCTGGCGAACGCCAGGCCCGGCACGATCGTGATCGACACCACCACGGCCGACCCGGACAGCACGCGCCGCGTGGCGGCCGCGCTGGCCGAGCGCGGCATCGGCTTCGTGGACGGCCCGGTGAGCGGCGGCCCGAAGGGCGCGGCTACCGCCACCATGACCATGGTGCTGGGCGGCTCGGATGCCCACGTCGCCGCCGTGGAGCCGCTGCTGGCCGTGATCAGCGCCAGGCGCGTGCACGTGGGCCCGGTGGGCGCCGGCCACGTCACCAAGCTGCTGAACAACCTGCTGACCGGCGTGCACCTGCTGGTGGCCAGCGAAGCCGTGCGCACCGCGCGCGCGGCCGGCGTGGACCCGGCAAAGCTGGTGGAGGCGCTGAACGGCGGCTCGGGCCGCAACAGCGCCACGCTGACCAATTACCCGACCTGGATCTTCAACGGCCAGTTCGATTCGGGCTTCACGATGAAGCTGATGCGCAAGGACGTGCGCCTCGCGCTGGGCCTGCTCGACCAGTTCGACAGCGTCGCGCCGGTGGCGCGCGAGGCCGGGCGCCTGTGGGCCGCGAGCGAGGAGTACATCGCCGACGGCGAGGACTTCAACCGCATCGTCGATTTCCTCGACCCGGCCTGAAGCCGGCCGCCGCTTCCCGCACACGCAACCGTCAAGCACACGACCCGAACCCCGCCATGACCCAGCACGCAGACCAGTTGCTCGCCGCGTTCGCGCACTTCTTCCCCGGCGCGACCACCATCGGCTCCTACATCGACGGCGAGCTCGTCGCTGGTCGCGGCGAGCCCGTCCAGCTGTACGACGCCGCCACCGGCGAGCCCACGCTCGCCTATCGCGACGCCGGCGCCGACGTGGTGGCCCACGCCGCCGACGCGGCGCGCCGCGCCCAGCGCGAGTGGTGGGCGCTGAGCCACGCCGCGCGCGGCCGCGTGATGAACGAGGTGGCGCGCGAGATTCGCGCCGGGGCCGAGGCGATCGCGCGGCTCGAGTCGCTGGGCTCGGGCAAGCCGATCCGCGATTGCCGCGGCGAGGTGGCGAAGGTCGCCGAGATGTTCGAGTACTACGCGGGCTGGACCGACAAGTTCTACGGCAACGTGATCCCGGTGCCGACCTCGCACCTGAACTACACGCGCCGCGAGCCGGCCGGCGTGGTGCTGCAGATCACGCCGTGGAATGCGCCGGTGTTCACCTGCGGCTGGCAGGTCGCGCCGGCCGTGGCGATGGGCAACGGCGTGCTGCTCAAGCCGTCCGAGCTCACGCCCTTCACCTCGATCGTGGTGGGCCTGCTCGGCGAGCGCGCCGGGCTGCCGCGCGGCCTCGTGAACGTGCTGGCCGGCTTCGGTCACACCGTCGGCCAGGCCGCGATCGCGCATCGCGTGGTGAGCAAGGTGGTGTTCGTCGGCTCGCCGGCCACCGGCGCGCGCATCGCCGAGGCCGCCGCGCGCCGCGTGGTGCCGTGCGTGCTCGAACTCGGCGGCAAGTCCGCCAACATCGTGTTCGCCGATGCCGACCTGAAGCGCGCCGCGCTCACCGCGCAGGCCGCGATCTTCGCCGGCGCGGGCCAGAGCTGCGTGGCCGGCTCGCGCCTGCTGGTGCAGCGCCCGGTGTACGACGAATTCGTGGCGATGGTGGCCGCCGGCGCGAAGAAGATCCGGGTGGGCGCGCCGCTCGACGACGCCACCGAGGTGGGCCCGATCAACAACCGCAAGCAGTACGAGCACGTGATGCAGATGATCGCGCGCGGCGTGCAAGCCGGCGCGACGCTCGCGGCCGGCTCGGCCGAGCTCGGCGGCGGCGGCTACTTCGTGGCGCCCACCGTGCTGGCCGGCGTGACCAACGCGATGGACGTGGCCCGCACCGAGATCTTCGGGCCGGTGGTGGCCGCGATTCCGTTCGATTCGGAAGACGAGGCGATCGCGATCGCCAACGACACCGATTTCGGCCTGGCCGGCGCGGTGTGGACCACCGACGTGGCGCGCTCGCACCGCGTGGCCGCCCAGGTCGACGCCGGCACCTTCTGGGTGAACGGCTACAAGACCATCAACGTGGCCTCGCCGTTCGGCGGCTACGGCATGAGCGGCTACGGGCGCTCGAGCGGGGTGGAGGCGCTGTACGAATACACGCAGACCAAGAGCGTGTGGGTGGAGACGGCCGAAGCGCCGCCGACCGCCTTCGGTTACCTGTAACGCGGACCAGTCACGCAAACGCACCGGCCGCGTTCGACGGCGCCGGACATCAAGGGGAGATCGGAATGGAACACGCACTGGGGATCGAGCGTCGCGAATTCGGCGGCGCGGGCGCGGCCAAGGTGATGCTGTACGCGGCAGGCATCTTGCTGATCGCGGAATGGATCGGATCGTTCACGTTCAAGCTCGGACCGGGCAAGGTCGTGCTGCTGCCGATGATCTGGGCGCTGCTGCTCGGCGCCGCGCTCGGCCTGGCCAGCGCGCGCTGGCGCAGCGGCGCGCGGCTCGGCGTGTCGGACCAGTTCTTCGCGGCCGCGGTGCTGCAACCCGCGCTGCTGCTGTTCGTGTCGAAGCTCGGGCTGATGGTGGGCAGCGCGCTGCCCAAGCTCGCGGCGGCCGGCTGGGCGCTGGCGTTCCAGGAGTTCGGGCATTTCGTCGGCACCCTCCTGCTGGGGCTGCCGCTGGCCCTGCTGCTGGGCATCAAGCGCGAGGCGATCGGCGCCACCTTCTCGGTGGGCCGCGAGCCGAGCCTCGCCATCATCGGCGAGAAGTACGGCATGAATTCGGCCGAAGGGCGCGGCGTGCTGGCCGAGTACCTGACCGGCACCGTGTTCGGCGCGGTGTTCATCGCCGTGTTCGCCGGCTTCGTGTCGAGCCTCGGGATCTTCGATCCGCTCGCGCTGGCGATGGGGTCGGGCGTGGGCTCGGGCAGCATGATGGCGGCCGCGTCCGGCGCGATCGCCGCGCAGCAGGACCCGGAGACGGCCAGGTCCGTGCTCGCGTTCGCGGCGGCCAGCAACCTGATCACCACCACCGTCGGCACCTACTTCACGCTGTTCATCTCGCTGCCGCTGGCCGTGTTCGGCTATCGCGTGCTCGAGCCGATCATCGGCCGCACCACCCGGGCATCGGCGCAGCCCGAGGCGGCCAGCCCGACGCTCGGCGAGGTGCAGACCGAAGCGCCCGTGCTCGGCTACGCGGGCAAGCTGTCGGCCTGGATCGTGACCGCCGCGATGGCGCTGGTGTGCGACTGGATCGCCCACGGCACCACGCCGCTCGCGGGCCTGCCCGGCATCGCCATCATGGTGGTGGCCACGGTGGCCGGCGACGCGCTGGCGCGCGTGACGGGCCGGCGCATTCCGGCCGTGTGCTGGGTGTCGCTGGTGGCCATGTTCCTGACCTCGCCGTGGTGCCCGTGGGCCACGCAGATCGCGTCGGCCGCCTCGCACAACGATTTTCTCGGCGTGACCACCCCGATGCTGGTGTTCGCGGGGCTGTCGATCGCCAAGGACATTCCGGCGTTCCGCCGGCTCGGCTGGCGCATCGTGCTGGTGTCGTTCGTGGCCAATGCCGGCACCTTCATCGGCGCGACCCTGGTCGCCCAGCTGTTCCACATCTGATCCGCAAGCTGCGCGGCGCGCGTGGGCCCTCATGGCTCGCGCGCGCCGCGTGCGTTTTTGGCGTTTCCCGCGCCTCACGACTTCGCACGCCTTTCCCGCATGAAACCGATCGATTCCATCCTCGCGCACGCCGACGAACTGCAGGCGATCCGCCGCGATATCCACGCGCATCCCGAGATCGGCTACGACGTGTTCCGCACCGCCGAGCTGGTGGCCGCGCGGCTCGAGCAATGGGGCTGTGCCGTGACGCGCGGCGTGGGCCGCACCGGCGTGGTGGGCACGCTGCGGCGCGGCAGCGGCACGCGCGCGATCGGCCTGCGCGCCGACATGGACGCGCTGCCGGTGCAGGAGGCCAACACCTTCGCGCATCGCTCCACCGTGGCCGGCGCGATGCACGCGTGCGGCCACGACGGCCACACCGCCATGCTGCTCGGCGCCGCGCGGTACCTTGCGCGGCACGGCGAATTCGACGGCACCGTGCAGCTGTTCTTCCAGCCGGCCGAGGAGGCGGGCGGCGGCGCGCGCGCGATGATCGAGGACGGGCTGTTCGAGCGCTTTCCGGTGGATGCCGTGTTCGGGCTGCACAACTGGCCGGGCATCGCGGCCGGTGATTTCGCGGTGCGGCCGGGGCCGCTGATGGCGTCCACCAGCCTGTTCAGGATCATGCTGCGCGGCGCCGGTTGCCACGCCGCCATGCCGCATCTGGGCCGCGATCCGGTGTTCGCGGCGGGGCAGGTGCTGAGCGCGCTGCAGGGCATCGTCACGCGCAACCGCAACCCGATCGACGGCGCCGTGCTGTCGGTCACGCAGATCCACGCCGGCGAGGCGCTGAACGTCGTGCCGACCGACGCCTGGCTGGGCGGCACCGTGCGCACCTTCTCGGACGCGACGCTGGACCTGATCGAGGCGCGCATGCGGGCGGTCGCGTCGGCCACTGCGTCCGCCTTCGATTGCGAGTGCGAGGTGTGGTTCGAGCGCCAGTATCCGGCTACCGTCAACGATGCGGGGCAGACGGCGCTGGCCGTGGAGGTGATGCGCGAGCTGGTGGGCGATGCACACGTGAACGTCGCAGTGGAGCCGACCATGGCGGCCGAGGATTTCTCGTTCATGCTGCGCGAGAAGCCGGGCTGCTATGCGTTCCTCGGCAATGGCTCGGGCGACCACCGCGTGCATGGGCACGGCGGCGGGCCGTGCCTGCTGCACAACGCGAGTTACGATTTCAATGACGCGTTGCTGCCGGTGGGGGCGAGTTATTTCGTGCGGCTGGTGGAGCGGTTTTTGGGGTGAGGGCCGGTGTGGTCAGTTTTGCGGCGAGTGTCGATATGGCTCGAGGCGAAATCGTTCCGGCGGTTCGAGGAAAAACGGATAGAAATCCCTGGCGAGTTTCATGATGTGCGGCGGCCCGTAAAGCAGGCCGACCTCCCACCATCGGTCGCCGAAGAGAATCCAGTCGCCGGGCAGCGGCAGGACGACATATTGATATGAGTTCACGCCGATAGCGTCGGCGGGGTTGCCTCCCGGGTCGGCCATCATGAATTCGAAAAACTCGTCGTCGGAGTTGTCGGCGCGATGGATGAAGCCCGGGTACTTTCCGAAATGGAAGTGGAAATAGCTGTACGGGTCGGGGTTCAGCACCAACGTCGCGAAGTCGGTCGCGCCCTCGGCTGCCAGCAGATGCCGGATCAGCTCGAAGAGTTTTTGCGTCTGGATGTCGACCGAATCGAAGAACAGGAAGGCGCTCAAATCGAGATGGCAAACGCTCTCCAGTTCGGTCATGGCGCGTTGCCAGAGAGCCGTGAACTGCTGTTCGTCGTGAAGGAAGTCGATGGATGTCATGGGGGCATTGGGCGGAATCAGTTTTCCGGTGAGTGTCGATATGGCGCGAGACGAAACCTTTCCGGTGGTTCGAGGAAAAACGGATAGAAATCCCTGGCGAGTTTCATGATGTGCGGCGGCCCGTAAAGCAGGCCGACCTCCCACCATCGGTCGCCGAAAAGGATCCAGTCGCCGGGCAGCGGCAGAACGACATATTGATATGAGTTCACGCCGAGAGAATCGGCAGGGCTGTCGCCAGGGTCAACCATCAGGAATTCGAAGAACTCGTCGTCGGAGTTGTCGGTGCGATGGATGAAACCCGGGTACTTTCCGAAATGGAAATGGAAATAGCTGTACGGATCGGGCTTCAGCACCAGCGTCGCGAAGTCGGTTGCACCCTCGGCTGCCAGCAGATGCTGGATCAGCTCGAAGAGCTTTTGCGTCTGGATGTCGATCGAATCGAAGAACAGGAAGGAACTTAAATCGAGATGGCAAACGCTCTCGAGTTCGGTCATGGCGCGTTGCCAGAGAGCCGTGAACTGCTGTTCGTCGTGAAGGAAGTCGATGGATGTCATGAGTTCGGCGAGCAGAGTTTGATGGTGCTGCCAGAGCTCAGGCATTCCCCCGGCGGCGTTTCACAAATGGCGAGCCAGACGCGCGCCTCGCCCGCCATTCCGACGATCAGACCATCGGCTTCGGCCTCGGTCAGCAATCGCTCGATATCGGCGTGGAGGCCCGATGCATCGCTGATGTCCTGTAGAGAGCAGACGTATTCGACGAGCCGGTGCGCGTCGATGCATCCGGGCGTCGACACGTGACGATGCATGTCGACCACGATGCCGCCGCTTTCGAATCGACACCCCAGCCCGTGTCGCCGGAAATGCCAGACGCGGCCGGCGGCCGGTACGGTGCCGGAACGGGGCAGATCGGTCAGATACGTCCAGTCGCGTGCGGCTCGGTTGGCATCGAGGAACGCGCGCTGGATCGGCGTTTGCAGCGCGAGGAAGTCCCGCGCGATGCGCAGGATATCGGTCGAATCGGCTGAAGGCATCGCAAGCTCGTTCGGATGATCAGGGCAGGCCGCGGACTTGCCGCCTCAGGCGGATGCGCCCCGGCGATTCGAAGTAGGTCCCGAATCGTACCAGCCCCGCCTTCTTCAGATGACAGGTCATCTCGAAGCGCATGAGCACGCCGGGATCGTCGTTCGGCAGGATCTCCACGTCGATCGCGCGGATGCGCGGCTCGTAGGCGAGCAGGGTGGCCTCCATCTGCGCCCGGAGCATGTGCGCGGAGCCCGGCAGGGCCTGGTAGACGTTGGTCAGATCGGGCAGCCCGTAGTCGGGCAGGTGCTTCAGCGAGCCGGCGCGCGTGTTCAGGATGCGCTGCACGTTCTGCTGCACGCTCAGGCATTCGAGCGTGCGATCGTCGTGCGCGTCGAGCGGCTCGCCGTCGATCTGGCCGAGCAGCATGTCGTAGAGGGAGGGACCGGCCGGCATCGCGTCGCGCTCCCTCAGGCGGCCGGTGCGTCGATCGACGCCGCGCGCCCGTCCTCGTCGCTTCGGTCGATGAAGTCGATCGCGAGCGTGCCGTCCTCCGCGCCCGACAGCGCGATGCCGGCCGGCACGGTACCGTCGGCCATGCGCGCCAGCAATTCGCGCGAGATCGCCGGCAGGATCGTGCGATCGAGCCAGGCGTCGACGCTGCGCGCCCCGGAATCGCGGTCGAGACACCGCCCGGCGATCGTGGCGATCAGCGCGTCGTCGCAGTGCAAGGTGACGGCGTGCTGACGCGCGAGGCGTCGCCCGATCGCGGCAAGCTTGATGCGCACGATGGCGCTCAGCGCGGCGACGTCGAGCGGCCGATACACGAGCGTGCCGAAGCGCGCCAGCAAGGCGGGCTGAAAATGCGCGACCAGCTGCGGATGAATCGCATCGAGCAGCGCGGCCTGGCTCGGCGCGGGGTCGTCCTGCGTCGCCGCGTCGATCTGCGCGCTGCCGAGATTCGATGTCATCAGGATCACGCAGTTGCGGAAATCGATCTCGCGCCCCTCGCCGTCGCGCATCGTGCCGCGGTCGAACACCTGGTAGAACATGTCGAGCACGTCGCGGTGCGCCTTCTCGATCTCGTCGAGCAGGATCACGCCGTACGGGCGCCGGCGCACCGCCTCGGTCAGGACGCCGCCGCGGCCGTAGCCCACGTAGCCGGGCGGCGAACCCTTCAATTGCGATACCGTGTGCGGCTCCTGATATTCCGACATGTTGATCGTGGTGAGCGCCGCCTCGCCGCCGAACAGCAGGTCGGCGAGCGCCCGCGCGGTTTCGGTCTTGCCCACGCCCGACGGCCCGGCGAGCAGGAATACGCCGAGCGGCGCGTGCTCGCTGCCGAGGCCGGCCCTGGCGATGCGCAGGCGCTCGGCCAGCACGGCGAGCGCATCGTGCTGGCCGATCACGCGGCTCGCGAGCCGGGCCTCCAGCGCGAGCAGGCCGTGCAGCGTGTCCTCCATCAGGTCGTCCACGGGCACGCCGGTCCATTCGGCCACCACGCGCGCGATCGCGTGCGCGTCCACGTCGGCGAACACGAGCGGTGCCTTGCCCTGAGCGAGGGCGAGCGCCTGCCGCGCTTGTTCGAGTGCAGCGGCGTCGCGCTCGGCGGGCGCTCGCTCGCGCTGCGCGTGCAGCGCGCGAACCAGCCGCAGTTCGTGTTCGTGGCGCTGCCGCAGCGTGGCGAGCGCCGATCTCGCTTGTTCCAGCGCCGTGTTCAGCGCATGCCGGCGCGCCGAGGCATCGTGGATCCCGGCCTGTGCATCGGCTGTCAGCGTCGCGTGCTCGAGCTCGAGCGCCGCCACCGCGGCCTGCGCCCGCTGCAGATCGGCCGGCGGCGATTCGAGGCCGATGCGCACGCGCGCGGCAGCGGTGTCGATCAGATCGACGGCCTTGTCGGGCAACTGCCGCGCGGGAATGTAGCGACGCGACAGCGTCACGGCGGCGACCAGCGCGGCATCGCGCACGTGCACGCGGTGATACGCGGCATAGCGCTGCTGCAGGCCGCGCAGCATCAGGCACGCGGTGTCGTCGTCGGGCTCCTCCACCTTGATCATCTGGAAGCGCCGTTCGAGCGCCGCGTCGCGTTCGAAGAATTCCTTGTATTCGGACCACGTGGTGGCCGCGATGGTGCGCAGTTCGCCGCGCGCCAGGGCCGGCTTGAGCAGGTTCGCGGCGTCGGCGCCGCCGGCCGCGTTGCCGGCGCCGATCAGCGTGTGCGCCTCGTCGATGAACAGCAGCACGGGCGCCGTCGAGGCCCGGGCCTCGTCGATCACGTGCTTCAGGCGCTGCTCGAATTCGCCCTTCACGCCGGCGCCGGCCTGCAGCAGGCCGAGATCGAGCGTGAGGATGCGGACCTCGCGCAGCGCGTCCGGCACGCTGCCTTCGGCCACGCGCAGCGCGAGCCCTTCCACGAGCGCGGTCTTGCCGACCCCGGGCTCGCCCACGAGGATCGGATTGTTCTTGCGGCGGCGTGCCAGCACGTCGATCATGCGGCCGATTTCACGATCGCGACCGGAGACGGCATCGATGTCGCCGCGACGTGCCTTGTCGGTCAGATCGGTGGTGAAGCGGGCGAGCGCTTCGGCCTCGGTCGAGCGGCGTGCCTCGGTGTTCGCTGCCGGCGAGGGGGCGTTGGTGGCCGCCGGGTTCGCGTCGCTCGTGTCGAGGTCGGCCGTCGCGGCATGCTCGGCGCGCCCCTCGCACGAACGATGATCGAGCCGCGGCAACAGCCGCCGGATCTGCGCGCTGCCGATCGACAGCAGCGGCCAGGCGTTGCGCGTGCGCAGCACGTGCGGCGCGTCGACGATCGCCTGCAGCAGGTTGCCGGACCGGATCGTGGCCGCGTCGGATTCGGCCGAGGCGTGCAGCCACGCGTCCTGCAGCACGGTCGCGGCCTGCAGCGAGAGCGCCGGCTTGCCGTGCAGCGTGCGCGGCGCGCGCTCGATCGCCGCGAGCAGCGTGTCCCATACCGCATCCGCGCAGAGCCCGTAATGGCCCAGGATGGCCGGCACGTCGCCGTCACCGGCCTCGATCAGTTTCAGCAGCCAGTGTTCGACCGTGATCTCGTCCGAGTGCCGGCCCTGGCAGAGGCTCGCGGCGGCCGCGAGCGCCTCGGTGCAATGCAGGTTGAGTCGGCGAAGCAGGTGGGAGGTGTCGCGCAGGGTCATGACGGATACCGGATCACGGGAGAGGTGGGGGAGCGGCGCGAGGGCCGCTCCGCGCGAACGTCGCCGGCGCCGCGCCGGGTGGGCGCGACCGGTGACGGGCGATGGGACGGACTCAGGAGCGCTCGTTCCAGGTGTCCTTGTGGATGATGTTGCCGTCCTTGTACGACCAGGTGATCGTCTCGTAGCGCAGCTCGATGTTCTCGAGGTGGTTGTGCTTGTCGAAGGCCGGATTCTTGATGTCGTGCATGACCGGGTTGACGGCCACGATCTTGACGTTGTCGAGCCTGGTGTTGAAGTACTCCTTTTCCTTGCCGGCGTCGTCGATCCGATACCAGCGGATCTCGACCGACTTCAGCGTCTGGCCGCTCGTCACGGCCTTGTACAGATACGGGGTGGACGCGTCGGTTTCCTTCGTCAGCCGGATCGGCCGGTGCACGCGGGTGCCGGTGAGCTTGCCGGTATTGCCGTCGGTCGGGATGTGCACGCCGTGATCGAATGCCACGAGCTCGACGCTGCCCTCGCGCCCCTGAACCGTCACCGAGCCCTTGATGTCGGCACCGCCGTCGTCCTTGAGCCACATATAGGCCGGAATCGCCATTTTTCACTCCTTCCTGTGTATCGATGCTGCTGCCCGGCGGCTTGCCGGGGCCTCGGAATCCCGAAGCGGATGCTCCGGGGGCCAAACTCGTGTGGAGGGGGCCGTCGCGCCGCGTCACGGCGCCGAAGCCGCGCGCGGCGCAACCTCCGGCACCAGCGTGATTTCCACGCGCCGGTTGCGGGCGCGCCCGTCCGGCGTGGCGTTGTCGGCGATCGGCCGGGTGTCGCCGTAGCCCTGGATCGCGAACTGCGTGGCGGGGATGCCCGATGCGTCGGTCAGCCAGTCGCGCACGGCCCGCGCGCGTGCCGTGGACAAGGCGAGATTGCTGTCGGGCCGGCCGACGTCGTCGGTGTGGCCGGCGACGAGAATCCGCTTGTCGGGATGCGCCTTGATCAGGTCGAGTGCGCCGACCATCGCGCGCGTCGAGCCCGGCTTCAGTTGCGCGCGGCCGCTGTCGAACAGCGACATGCCGTCGAGCGAGACGACGGCCGGCGGCGCGGGGGGCGGCGCGTACGCGGCGATCGCCGCGTCGAGCGCCGGCTTGAGCCGGGCTGCGCGATACAGGCCGAACGATAGGCGCAGCGGGATGCCGGTGCGCAGGTGTTGCTCGATCTGGTCGCGATCGGCCACCAGCGCGCGCAACGCGTCGCGCTTCGCGGCGTCGTGTGTGTCGGATACGGCCGAATAGCGTCGAAGGTCGGCGCCGATGCGGGCGAGCAGCGCGGCGTTGTTGGCGGCCGATGCCCAGAAGCTCGCGGCGGCCGCGCAGGCCACGAGCACCGTGGCATGGGCCAGCGCGGTGAGGCGCGGCGAGATCGCGCGGCGTCGCGGCAGGGCCTCGATCAGTGGCTGCGGCAGGGGCCACGGCGTGGCGGAAGCGCCCGCCGAGGCCGGCGCGACGCAGGTCTGCATCTGCACGTCGCGCAGCCACGGATTGTCGGCGCGATCGGCGCGCGTGATCGGTGGCGTGGCCGGGCCGCAGTCGATCCAGATCGCGCCGAACAGTGGCCACGGCCTGGCCGGCTGCTGCGGGCTGCGCAGCGCATCGAACACCACGCGCTGGGTCCAGCCGACGATCGACGCGAGCGAGGCGGCGCGCGCGGCGGCGAGCGGATCGACGTCCGCCCGCATGGTTTCCGCCTCCGCCGCCAGGATCATCGGCTCGAAGCGGGCGGGATCGGTCAGCCCCGTCGACGCGCACACGCCGTACCAGCGCGGCTGCGCGGCTGCGTTCTGCGGGCCCGACGTCAGGCGCTGATAGACGGCGACGTGGCCCGGCATGCGCGTACCGAGCATGCGCATCGCGTCGGCGGTGGCCTGGCGCACCATCCGCAGCGGTTGCGCGAGCGCGTCGGCGTCGCCATACAGGGCCGGTGCCACGGCGAGCAGGATGCCGTCCGGGGCGCGCCCGTCGCGCCACTGCCTGACCGCGACGGCCAGATGCGGGAGCGCCTGCGCCTGATCGACGCGCAGCCAGATCGCGCCGTCGCCGACATGGGCGAAGCGTGCCTGCCCGTCGCGATCGAACAGGGCCGACAGGCCGTCGCCGGTCACGAGCACCAGCGGTATGCACGTGCGCAACCTGACGGGGATTTCCGCGGCGGCCGCGCCGAGCGCGGCGAGCACCTGGGCACTGCGCTCGCGAATCCGGCGCAGCCGATGCGTGTGCCATGTCAGCAGCCCGATCGCGACACAGCCGAGCGTGGCGGACGCGAGCCCGGCCGCCCCCCGGCCGACGGGCAGCATGCACCCGATCACGATCAGCGCGAGCGCCGTGGCGAACACGATCATCGTGCGCAGCGGATAGCCGAGGCCTTCGTGGCCGTGGTCCGGCCGACGCGCCGGCAACACCGGCTTCATGGATTCACGACCGCGGCGGGGAGTAGATGCGCGACCTGGGCGTCGAGCGCCGCCGCGCAGGCCAGCCATGCGATCAGGGCGACGCCGCCGGCGAGGCCGGCGATCGCCCAGGGCGAGAGGCGGCGCAGCCAGTCGGACAGCCGTCGTTGCGCGCGATCCGCGACGAAGGCCGGCGCGGCTTCGGGGCGCAGCGATTCAAGCCGGGTATTCAGCGCGGCGAGCAGGGCATCGCGTCGGGCCTCGTGGCCGCGCGAGAAGCGACCCTCGAAGCCCATGCCGAGGATGGCCGAATAGCACTCCAGCAGATCGCGTTGCGGTGGTGTTTCGCGCAGCCGCGCCTCCAGACAGCCGATCACGCGCTCGCCGGCGTCGTGCAGGTCGAAGTGCTCGACCTGCAGCGGTGTCTCCCGCCAGGCCGCGCGACGCTCGGCCGGCAGATGGCGCAGCGCGGCCTCGTCGAGCATGCCGCATTGCGCGATCCGTGCCTCGTTTCGCACGTCGTCGGGATAGGGGCTGCGTGCCAGCGCGGCCGAGAACTGCTCGATCAGCTGGCGACACCGCGCGCGAAAGGCATCGGCGTCGTCCACCTGCCCGCGGGCCGTGAGCGTCGTGACGAGCAGCGCCGTGTCGCGCAGCATCGCCCGAAGGCTGCCGGTGGTGTCGACGCCGGCCGAAGGCGGCGCGTCGTCGCGAGCGGAAACGAAGGAAGTCATGAACGCAGCACCGCGTAGAGTTCGAGCGAGGCGTCGTGCATCGACGCGGGAAGATAGACCTGGCAGGCACGGGCCGCGAGCATGTTCGCGTGGGCGGGGCTCGAGGCGTCGAGTGCGAAATACTGGTTGTCGAGACGCACGGGAATCGCGGCCGGCACGCGCTGGACCGCCTTGAGCGGGATGCCGGGCAGGGCCGAGTTGACGATGTGCTCGACGTCCTCGGGCGAGCCGATCTTGCACAGCCGGGGAAACTGATCGGCGAGTTCGAACGCCGGTTGCGGCGTCGTGACCGACAGATACCAGTCGGCCGTGCCGCTGGCGATGCGCGCATCGAGGATCCGCGCCGACCAGGTGGTGGGATTGGCGCGGCTCAGGCCGATCGGCACCACGCGCGACGGAATGATCGCGTCGAGCAGGCTGCGGATCGTGGTTTCGAGCGCGGCGAATACCGCGTCGGCGTGCGCGTGGTCGTAGGCGGGGATGTCGGCGAGTCGCGCCGATGTGGAGAACGTCATCAGCGCGGCGGCGAGCTCGGCCAGCACGACATAGAGATGCTCGGGCGAGCGGCCCGGATGCGTGGCGAACAGGCTCAGCTTCGGCCACGCCGCGTGAATGCAGTGCAGCAGCCAGAACAGCTGCACGTCCGCCACGCCATATTCGGCCACCTGCTCGATGCGTTCGCCGCGACGCGCGCCGAGCGCGAGGCTCTTTGCCTGGAGGATGTCCGCGAGCCGCGCGACGCGCTCGAGATGCAGCGCATGGCTGCCGAGCGTGAGGCACGGCGGCACGAACTGGTGATCGACCTGGAACTGGCCCTGCGTGCCGCGCGTGAGCCGCGCGATCGCGCAGATCGTGTCGTCGGCATGGGGCTCGAAATCGAACAGCAGCCGCACCGCGTGGCGCTCCGCCGCGATTTCCGTCTCGCCGCTGCCGGTCAGATCCGTGACCTGCGCGAACTCGCGATAGGTGCGGCGCGGGCGCGCGAGCGTGGTTTCGTCGAAACGGCAATTGCCGCCGTTCGCATCGGGCAGGGCCAGCGCGGCCAGCACCACGACGCTCTGATGCTCGGCCGGCAGGTCGCGCACGAGGTCGCGCGCCGGCGGAATGGCATCGGCCACCGCGGTGTCGATCGGTGTGCCGTCGGGAAAGCGCAGCTTCAGCCGCGTGAGCCTGATGCGCCCCGTGGCCAGCGCCTCCTCGTCGACCTCCACGGCCAGCGTGCCCCACGGCTCGGCCAGCACGGCGTGCGCGAGCTGTTGCACGGCGAAACCGTTCCATCGGTCCTGCTGCTGAAAATGCTGCTGCGTGAGGATCAAGCCCTCGTGCCAGAGCGGTTTGTCGATCCGCATAAATGGGGTGATGTGCGAGTGGAGGTGGAAAGGTCGAGAGTTGGAATTCTAAATGCTCGTTCGCGATTGTTTTTAATTGAATTCCTGATCGAACGTGATGGATATCAAGTATTTGTGTATTTGATCTGATATTTAATTTTGAGAGATATTTGTGTCGGGATGGCGTGTCTTGGTGATGAGCCATTGCCCGCCCGGGGTGGTTGGCGGGGCTGTCGCGCATGCACCATGAATAAGACGATAATCCATAAGACTTTTAAGAAAAAAATAGACTGATTATTGATGTCGATTTGTCGCATTTGATAGTTGGCGGCAAACATGTTTAATGCGGCCTGTCGCGAGAAATGACCGGGCGAATGCCGAATTTCGAGATGTCGGCCCATTCCTCGGTCGTTCCGAATCCCAAACGAACGAGGAACTCCATGGACAGCTTCCAGCGCGAAATTCCCAAAAGTCGCGTTTCGATCACGTTGGACCTGCATACGGGCGGTGCCCGCAAGAAAGTCGAGTTGCCGCTCAAGCTGCTGGTGGCCGGCGACTTCAGCGCGGGGCGCGAGCAGGCGCCGCTCGCCGATCGCAAGAAGATCAACATCGACAAGAACAACTTCGACGCCGTGCTGGCCGACTACGCGCCGGACCTGAAGCTCGCGGCCGAGAACACCATCGCCGGCGACGGCTCCGAGCTGCCGGTGAATCTCGCGTTCCGGGCGATGAAGGACTTCGAGCCCGAGCGCGTGGCGCGTCAGATTCCCGAGCTGCAGGCCATGCTGGCAATGCGCAATCTGCTGCGCGACCTGAAGAGCAACCTGCTCGACAACGTCACGTTCCGGCGCGAGTTCGAAAAGATCCTGAAGGACCGGCGGCTGTCGGAGCGGCTGCGCAGCGAGCTCGCCCAGGTCGCCACCGCCGCCACCCAGCCGGAAGGGCATGCCTGAGCGGTGGCCGCCGACGCCGGCGAGCGGCGTTTCCCGCCCGCCGTCACTTCAACGATTGCAGACAGGACCCGACATGAATCCGAACGAATCCCGCCAGGGCACGACCGAGACCGTGGCGCTCGACGGCGACAGCGTGTACGCCGCGCTGTGCAGCAAGATCAACCTGAAGCCCGTGGCCGAGGCGCGCCCGCTCGAGGCGTTCCGCGACAGCGACATGCTGTCGGAGGTATCGGCCGACGAACGCATCGCACGCGGCATGAGCGCGTTCCTCGAACTGGTCGCGCAGTCGAGCCAGCCCGTCGACCGGCTCGACAAGTCGCTGCTCGATTTCCACATCGGCCAGCTCGATCGGCAGATCGGCCGCCAGCTCGACGCCATCATGCATCGGCCCGAGTTCCAGGCGCTGGAAGGCCGCTGGCGCGGGCTGAAGATGCTGGTGTCGCGCACCGACTTCCGCAAGAACGCGAAGATCGAGGTGCTCGACGTGTCGAAGGACGCGCTGCAGCGCGATTTCGAGGACACGCCCGAGCTGATCCAGAGCGGCCTGTATCGGCTCGCCTACGTCGAGGAATACGACACGCCGGGCGGCCAGCCGATCAGCGCCATGATCAGCGACTACGAATTCGCCAATTCGCCGATGGACATCGCGCTGCTGCGCAACATCTCGAAGGTGGCCGCCGCCGCGCACATGCCCTTCATCGGCGCGGTGGGCGCCGCCTTCTTCGGCAAGCAGACGATGGAGGAAGTGGCCGCGATCCAGGACATCGGCAATTACTTCGATCGCGCCGAGTACATCAAGTGGAAGAGCTTCCGCGATACCGACGACGCCCGCTACGTGGGCCTGACCATGCCGCGCGTGCTCGGCCGCCTGCCGTACGGCCGGGACACCAAGCCGGTGCGCGCGTTCAACTACGAGGAGGCCGTGAAGGGCCCGGACCACGACCGGTATCTGTGGGTCAACGCCTCGTTCGCGTTCGCGGCCAACATGGTGCGCAGCTTCGTCAGCAACGGCTGGTGCGTGCAGATTCGCGGGCCGCAGGCGGGCGGCAAGGTGGAGGACCTGCCGGTGCATCTGTACGACCTCGGCACCGGCGTGCAGCCGAAGATTCCCACCGAGGTGCTGATCCCCGAAACGCGCGAATTCGATTTCGCGAATCTCGGCTTCATTCCGCTGTCGTTCTACAAGAACCACGATTTTGCGTGCTTCTTCTCGGCGAACTCCGCGCAGAAGCCCGTGCTGTACGAAACCCGCGAGGCCACCGCCAACAGCCGCATCAATGCGCGGCTGCCGTACATCTTCCTGCTGTCGCGCATCGCGCACTATCTGAAGCTGATCCAGCGCGAGAACATCGGCACGACCAAGGACCGGCGCGTGCTCGAACTCGAGCTGAACAACTGGATCAAGGGTCTCGTGACCGAGATGAAGGATCCCGGCGACGAACTGCAGGCGTCGCATCCGCTGCGCGATGCCAGGGTCACGGTCGAGGACATCGAGGACAACCCCGGCTTCTTCCGCATCAAGCTGTTCACCATTCCGCACTTCCAGGTGGAAGGCATGGACATCGGGCTGTCGCTGGTGTCGCAGATGCCGAAGGCGAAGAGCTGAACCCATGCAGTCGGTCCTGCCCATCCAGGCCTACACACTGAAGCTGGCGCCGCATCCGGCGCCGTTCTCGGTGCTGCGGTTCAGCGGGCGCGACGCCGTGAGCGAGCTGTATCGCTACGACATCGAGTTCACCAGCCCGGTGGCCGGCCTGTCGATGGAGCAGGT